>CAZESH010000305.1:0-5178 GCA_964514665.1 uncultured Caryophanales bacterium | reverse complement strand
GGTCACTGCGTTTTTTGCCGTCTCTGTCGGCTTGGTCATATTTTTCGAGCCGATCGAAAATCTGATCGGGCAAGTCAAGCGTCATGTGCAGCCCGAGAGTGTGGAGAAGATCTGGATATTATTCTGCCTCGTTGCGCTGGTGCTGACTGTGCTGCAAACCCGGCTGCCGCTGACCGGCGGCAATCGCGGGATGCGTCCGAGTCTGATTGCCGCCCTGGCCTTTTCGATTTCCACGCTTATGGCTCTGCTGGCAGCCGAGACTCTGGTTTTGCTCTTATCCTTTTTGCTTTCTTTGATGATCTGTCTTGTGCTCTATGAGAAATCCGAAAGATCCGGGCTTTCGCTCCTGAGCGGGGCCTTGACCGGGAGCTTGATCACCGTGCTGGCTTATTATTCCGTTTATCACATGTAGTTATCTCAACTAGGGAGGTTCATCATGCCACAACCGTTTCGTTCCGGCTTTGTAGCGATTATCGGCAGGCCCAATGTGGGCAAATCGACTTTAATGAATCAAATTATCGGACAAAAGATCGCGATCATGTCGGACAAACCGCAAACAACACGCAACAAAATACACGGCGTCTACACATCCGAGCAAATGCAAATCGTATTTCTTGACACGCCCGGCATTCACAAGCCCAAATCAAAGCTCGGCGGATATATGATGAAAACGGCGGAAAGCGCGCTTTCGGAAGTGGAGGCGGTGCTGTTTCTGGTTGATGTGGCGGATGGCTTGGGCGGCGGCGACAAATTCATTATCGAGCGCTTGAAGTCCGTGCATACACCGGTCATACTCGTGCTTAATAAAATCGATCAGGTCCATCCGGAGCAGCTGCTGCCGGTAATTTCAGAGTATCAAGCGCTGTATGATTTCGCCGAAATTGTTCCCGTTTCGGCGCTTCAAGGCAATAACGTCAACACGCTGCTAGATGTGATCGGCAAATATTTGCCGGAGGGGCCGATGTATTATCCTCCGGATCAGGTTACCGACCATCCCGAGCAGTTTGTCTGCGCCGAGCTGATCCGAGAGAAAATCCTGCGGCTGACGCGCGAGGAAATTCCTCATTCCGTCGCCGTGACGATCGAGGACATGCGTGTGGAGGAAAACGGAACAGTGTATATTTCTGCGGTGATTTTCGTCGAGCGCGATTCGCAGAAGGGAATCGTTATCGGAAAGCAGGGCGCTTTGTTGAAAGAAATCGGCAAGCAAGCCCGCATCGATATCGAAAATCTGCTCGGCTCCAAGACGTTTCTTGAATTATGGGTAAAGGTTAAGAAGGATTGGCGCAATCAGGAACGGGTTTTGAAAGATCTGGGATTCCGTTACGAAGAAAGCTGAAGCGGGAGCAGGCCTTGATTCATGGCAGTTATTGCATGGGATATTTTGCGCGTGGTGGACCATCCTAATAATGAACCGCACCCGCAAAAGCGTCATTTCCTTACGGAAAGGATGAATGCCATGCGAGATTTATCATGGAATGTTTTTACCATAACAGGGGATGTCGACGCTTATTTGCTTTACAAGGAGTTTGATGAAACCAGTCGCAGCGAGGAAACCGAGAATGACGACCCCGGAGATGAAGATAGGCAAGATTCATAGTTGATTAAGGGAAGAGGCGCGCGGTGCTGTACAATATTGAAGGGCTGGTAATCCGTACAAACGATTATGGGGAAGGGCATAAAATTCTCACTTTGTTTACAAGGGAGATGGGAAAAGTCAGTGTGATGGCAAGGGGAGCGAAAAAGCTGAAAAGCCGCTTTTCCGCCATTGCACAATTATTTACATATGCTCAATTTGTGTTCTACCGTTCTTCCGGTCAAATGGGGAATTTGAATCAGGGGGATATTATTGCTTCCCATCACGCCATCCGCGAGGATTTGCATAAGGCCGCCTATTCCGCTTATCTGATGGAGATGATCGACCGCACCTTGGAAGAAAAAGAAGTAAGCCCGATACTGTTTGACCAACTGAAATCGGCCCTGGACGCGATCGAGGACAACAAGGATCCGCAAATCGTCGTGCATATTATGGAGCTTAAGGTCCTATCCCACAGCGGGTATAATCCCCAGCTTGAGCAGTGTGTATTTTGCGGCAGCGAACTGCGGGGCGCTCTGTTTTTTTCCTCAACAGCCGGAGGAGTGATCTGTTCCTCCTGCCGTGGAAAAGACCCCTATGCCCAAGTGCTTGCGGAGAGTGTCTGGAAGCTGCTCCGTTTGTTGGCCCGTACAGATATGCGCAGACTAGGCAAAACCGAGGTCAAACGGGAAACAAAGCTCGGATTGAAGAAAACGCTGGATGCTTACATGGAAGCGCATATGGGCACCGGAAGCTGGAAAGCGAAAAATTTTCTAAAGCAGATGGAGAAATATGATTTATAAAGTCCGGCAGTCGATGCAGCCTAGCTGCCTTTTTTTTCGTTCCTCCTGTCTTTGATTTCACAGTAGATGGCAATCGGCCAAGCCAAGCTGCAGATTAACCAGATCCAAACTGTTGGAGGCAGGTTGTTCATTCCATCATCTCCGATTTAAAGTTTTGCCAACCATATTCACGAATAATGAAGTATATTCAATATTATATTATAAATATGAATTATCTTCAAGTTTGTTTTGGTGCCATTTCATATCTCGTATACTTGAAGTCAGGGGTGAACAGCCTATGACATTTGGTTCGAGATTAAAGCAGGCAAGACAGCGCAAGCATTTGACTCAAGAAATGGTGGCCAAGCGGATCGGCATCGACGCTACGACGATTTCCAAGTACGAGAACGACAAATCACAGCCGGATAATGAAATCCTAAAGCTGCTTGCCGATTTATACGGCGCATCGATCGACTGGCTGATGACAGGCAGTATGAGCTATCGCCAGGACAGCAGGATCAACCGCTTGATCATCGATGGCGAGCAGGAGGAATTATCCCCGGACGAAGCGGGGCACTTGAAGGAAAACCTGGAAATGTACCGCCTGTTACAAGAGAAGAGAGCCAAGTCCAGCCAGGAAAATTAGTGACCGACACCATCATCTGCAGATTTGCGGGTTGTGGCAGTCGGTTTTTGTATGAGCTTTTTGACGAGGGAAAAGTAAAGTGTTATAATTTTTAACAATATTATTTTATAGTGATTGTCATACCATGAGGGAAAAGAGTAGTCGTTTTAACCTTTTGATCCAGCGAGCCGGGGAAGGTGGAAGCCCGGTCTAAGGCAGCGGCGAACGGCATTCCGGAGTATGATCGAAATAAAGCGGACAGAAGCTGCTGATGCTTCGGTCAAGTAGGGTGGAACCGCGGGAATCCTCTTCTCGTCCCTATGTTTGCGGCAGGCAAACATGGGGACGGGATTTTTTGATGCAATTAAAAAGTGAAGGAGTCGTGCCTTAAGATGAATTTCCAGCAAATGATTTTGACCCTGCAAAATTTCTGGGCGGAACAAAAATGTGTCATTATGCAGCCGTATGATGTAGAGAAAGGCGCGGGAACGATGAATCCGATGACATTCCTGCGCAGTATCGGTCCGGAGCCGTGGAACGTCGCTTATGTGGAGCCCTCGCGCAGACCGGCAGACGGCCGATACGGGGAAAATCCGAACCGCTTGTATCAGCATCACCAATTTCAGGTGATCATGAAGCCTTCGCCCGATAATATCCAGGAGATCTATTTGGAAAGCCTGAAGCGGCTCGGACTTGATCCGCTTCACCACGACATCCGCTTCGTCGAGGATAACTGGGAAGCGCCGACGCTGGGAGCCTGGGGCTTGGGCTGGGAAGTATGGCTGGACGGCATGGAGATCACCCAGTTCACCTATTTCCAGCAGGTTGGCGGACTTGATGCCGATCCGGTCGCCGTGGAGATCACCTACGGATTGGAGCGGTTGGCATCTTACATTCAGGAAAAGGAAAATGTATTCGATCTTGAATGGGTGGAAGGCGTCAGCTACGGCGATGTTTTTCACCAGCCGGAATATGAGCATTCCAAATACACGTTCGAGGTTTCCGATACCAAGCTGCTGTTCACGCTTTTCAACATGTATGAGGAAGAAGCGAAGAAGACGATGGAGAACGATTTGATTTTTCCCGCCTACGATTACGTGCTGAAATGCTCGCATGCCTTTAATCTGCTGGACGCCCGGGGCGCCATCAGCGTAACGGAGCGAACGGGCTACATCATGCGGGTACGAAATCTGGCCCGTCAATGCGCGGCAACCTATTATGAATCGCGGGAAAAACTCGGATTTCCGCTGTTAAAAGGCAAAGGGGGAGCTCAAGATGACGAAGCATCTGCTGTTTGAGATCGGCATGGAGGAAATTCCCGCACGCTTTATTCGCGGAGCGGTGGAGCAGTTGACGCAAAAGGTATCCGCTTGGCTTACCGACTCGAGAGTATCGTTCAGCGGGATTACCCCTTATGCGACACCGCGGAGAATCTCCGTGCTCGTTCGTGACGTAGCGGAAAAACAAGCGGATATGAATGAAGAAATCAAAGGTCCCTCGCGGAAAATCGCCTTGGACGAGTCCGGCGCCTGGACGAAGGCCGCGCTTGGATTTGCCCGCAGTCAGGGTGTGGAGCCAGAGCAGCTTTTCTTCAAGGAGCTGGCAGGTGTTGAATATGTTCATGCCGCCAAAAGCAGCAAAGGCGTGGAGACCAAGGATATTGTGGCGGAAGGTTTGAAAAGCATTGTCCACTCGATGAATTTTCCCAAGAACATGCGCTGGGGAAGCCATGATCTGAAGTTTGTACGGCCGATTCGCTGGATTGTGGCGCTGTTCGGCTCGGACGTTATTCCATTTGAAATCACGGGTGTTTCATCCGGCAGGGTGACAAGAGGACACCGCTTTCTCGGTTCGCAGGTTGAGCTTGCCGACGCCGCCAGCTACGCCGATCGTTTGAAGGAGCAGTTTGTGATTGCCGATCCGGAGGAGCGCCAGGAACTGATTTTGCGGCAGCTGCATGAGCTTGCCGACAGCAAAAGCTGGAATATTTCCATTAAAGAGGATCTGCTTGAGGAAGTACTGTTCCTGGTTGAATATCCGACCGCTCTGTTCGGCAGCTTTGATCCCGCTTTTCTGAGCATACCCCAGGAGGTATTGATCACCTCCATGCGGGAGCATCAGCGCTACTTTCCCGTGCTTGATCAAAACGGTACGCTGCTGCCGCACTTCGTGACCGTGAGCAACGGCAACTACGT
>CAZESH010000304.1:0-5181 GCA_964514665.1 uncultured Caryophanales bacterium | reverse complement strand
GTTCTAGGTCTCTCAGGCCCTCCCTTAGGCGACGGAATGCAAACTCACTAGGGAACAGAAATCCTTCTCCGAACTTTGTGGATATGAACCAAACTATGCTGGTCAAACGAAGCAAAAATAAACAGTGCCGTGCATATAGTTTTATTATACCCCTTTGCCCGACAAAGAAAAAAAGAGCATCAGAATGCGCGATTTGCATTCCAGCTCTTTTGCCCAGGCGACCGGCACGTATTCCCGGTGCTCCATTGTGGTTGATTCCACGTGTCGCCAGTTACACCGGACAGCTCAATTACTTTCATCATATATGAAGATGGTGCTCATGTAAAGTGGGATATGGCGGATTATTCCGATTTCAGCTTTTCAATAAGGACATGCAGCGCTTGCTCGATATCCGCAGCACAGCGAATATAAATCTCATAATTGCCCCCGAAAGGATCGGTGATGTCCAGATCGGGCAGTTCGGCTGACAGCTGCAGGATCCGTTCGCGCTCCTCGGGACTGGTTTCCTGCGACATTGCCTGCTTGATTTGCCATGCGGAAATCAGCTTGTCCAGCTCCGCATATTTTTCTAAGCCCCCTGAACCTTCCGCGGCAAACTCTTTCAATGCGAAGGTTTTATCCAGCGCTTCCGGATGCCTTTCCGCCACGATTCTTTTATGATTCATCGTCATGGTCAAAATCAGGTCCGACCATTCTACGGCCTTTGCCGTCAAAGCCTTCGATATGAAGCTTCCCGCTATGCCCTTTTCCTTTATGATACGCAGCGAATGCTCGGAGATCGGGGCTCCCTCAGCCGCTGCGATACCGGCCGATCTTACTTCCACCTGCAGTCCGGCCTCGGCCGCCAATTTCCTGAGCATGCCTTCCGCCATCGGACTGCGGCACGTATTTCCCGTGCAGACAAATAAAATATGCTTCACTTCTTTTCGTCCTCCTGCTGTGACAGTGAGGCGTCACATCCTTTTCCTTTATATTTTATCAAAAAAGAAATAAATATAGGGATTAAAATAAAAATTTGATGCCGAAGGCAAGAAGAATCATGCCCCCGAACGCTTCTCCGTACTCGCCTACCCAATTTCCCATCTTGCGGCCGATCATCAGGCCGATGATCGACATCAAACCACCGAACGCTCCGAACAGAATGACCGTCAGCAACAGATCGGAAGCGAACAGACCCAAGGAAATGCCTACCGAAAACGAATCGATGCTCACGCTTAAGGCAAACAGCAAAATGCCCCACATCGAGTGAGGATAAAACGTCCGTGCTTGCTCCCCCTTTAAAGAGCTGTAAACCATGTGTCCGCCCAGTATGATCAACAATCCCCCTCCGGTAACCGCAGCGACGTCGCCCAAAAGGGAACTCATATAGTGACCGGTGAACATTCCCATAAGCGGCATAATGACATGAAAAATTGCAATGACCAGACTGATTTTCAATATATCCAGCAGACGAATTCCTTTCAATCCTAGGCCGATTCCGAGCGAAAGCGCGTCCATCCCAAGCGCAATCGCCATAATGAGAATCGTAAGAAACTGCCCCAACTGGGCCGTAACTGATGACATTGTATCTCCCCCATGTCCATCCTATTCTTGCTTCAAGAATATGCGGACAAACCGGGAAAAATACTATATTTCCACAATCCGATCTCCCGCCGCCTTGCGCAGCCGGTTCATCAGGGCAAAACCAATTCCGCTTTCCGTACAGGACTCCGCCCAAATCCGCGTCACGCCCAGATCATCAAATGAACGAAGGCAACCATACAACCGGCTGGCCGCAAGGGACAAATCCCCTTCCGTGCCGCAGGCTTCCACCAAATCCGCACGAAAGGCCCGGGAATCGGATTGAAAGGTCAAGACGCCGGTTGTTTCCCCTTGCTTTTTCGCTTGATCAAGCTGTGCCTGAATGTAATCAATGACCTCAGCTTGCGACTCTCCTTTGACAATAACCAGTTTTCCGCGAGGCGCGTAGTGGGTATACTTCATACCCGGGGAACGGGGCTGTTCTTGAACCTTCCGCTCGCGAGCAGTCAGATTCGCCGCATTCAGCACTTGATCGGCATGCCTGCTCAGCTGCTCCTGCGTAATTCCTCCGGGCCTGAGAATATGCAGCACATCCCCCGACCATTCCACAACGGTCGATTCCAAACCGACCCCGCAAGGACCTCCATCCAGCACGCCGTCAATTTTTCCCTCCAAATCCTCCAGTACATGCCGAGCCGTCGTCGGGCTCGGCCTTCCCGACAAATTGGCGCTCGGTGCCGCAACCGGACAACCTGCCTCTTGGATCAAAGCCAGCGCCGCAGGATGATCCGGCATCCTCACGGCAACGGTAGACAGCCCTGCGGTCACAAGCGGCGATACCGCCCCCGCCTTTACCGGGAGCACCATCGTCAGTGGACCGGGCCAATAAAGGGCTGCCAGCTCACTGGCTTTCGCGGGAAAATCAGCGATCAGCCCTTCCAATTGCGCAATCTCTGAAATATGCACGATCAGGGGATTATCGGACGGCCTGCCCTTGGCCTGAAAAATCCGTTCCACCGCCTGATCGGAACGGGCATCGGCACCAAGACCGTATACCGTTTCCGTAGGAAAAGCGACCAGCTTGCCTTCCCGTAAAAAACGGGCCGCTTCCTTTATCTCTGGAAGTTCCCGGCCCACTTCTTCTTGTAGAGTCCATACTGTTGTTTTCATCCCCTCAGGCCTTCCTATGTGAATGTTGATGCTTCAAATTATAGCTCAGGAAGACGGCGATGGACAAATTTCCCTGACATTATACGAGCTGTGTCAAGAAATCCTTCACTTTTTCAAACAAATCAACAACGAAAAACCTTACATGCGTTTCTTCACCCACGTTTCCCTTATCCTTCTTCGCGCTGTTCGGGACTGCCTTTTCCGCCAAAGCAAGCAGGCCTCCCGAATTTATTGCACCTTGGCTGGGCTTCTTATCCGCAACTGCATCGCCGGCCGTCGCATTGACGAAGCAAAGCGGAGGAAACAGCACACACCACCAGTTCTGTCCTTCGCCGCTGCCCAGTTGGACGCGCAGCGCTTCGTAATTGCCGGCAGGATAAACCTGATTGCCGTATATTTTCGTTGGAAATGGCACGACCGCCAGCTCCACCTGATAACCGTATTGAAACCCGTAGCGCTCCAGCACGCCGGAAACAACCTGTCGCAAATCACCCAAATGCCGTTTGGCGATCATTCTTGCATCCTCGATGTTCTTCGCGTCCTTGACCCAACCGTCCATCGATTGGACAACGGCATCCCGTACCTGGCGCTTGATCCATTGATCCTCCACATTGTCGGAGTTTGCCAGGATGCGAAGACGAATCGACTGATCGGGAATATTGGGATTGCCGATTGCCGCCATGGTGATGTCCGATTCCCATGAAGCGATTAACACGGCCATTATAAAAAGAATATAAACATAAATGCGGTTTCCCCTGCCTCTGTTCATAACCGGGTGCTCCTCTCTCTTATCCTATCAAACAGTATCGACAGGTTGAGAGCGAGCTAAACCTATAAATCTAGCATTTTATTATTTTCCCTTTATGCCAAGAACGTGCCGCTCGATTCCGGCAAGATCGGATATGATCCGAAAAACGTCCCAGTAACCGCTTTGCCGCAGCATTCGCTCCACTTCACGCGATTGACCGAAGCCAACCTCGAAGGCAATCAAACGGGGAATGCCTTGCAAATGTCCGACCTGCTGAAGAATGCGCCTGTAAAATCCGAGCCCGTCCCCGCCTCCGTCAAGCGCCATATGCGGTTCATAGTCACGCACCTCGCGCTGCAATCTGGGCAAATCTCCTGCCGGAATATAGGGAGGGTTGGAAACGAGCACATCGACCTTCAATCCAAGATCGATCGCCGGCTGCAGCAGATCGCCCTGCATAAAGTGAATCTTCGCCCCATGCCGCTGCGCATTTTGCTGTGCTGTGCTCAAAGCGTCAGGGGATAGATCCACGGCATACAACCGCCAGCTTGGACAATGAACGAAAACCGATATCGGAATAGCACCGCTGCCCGTGCCGACATCAAGCATAACCGGCGCTCCGTCCGGCCACATGACTTGTCCTGTGCCGATCACCGCTTCCACCAACAGCTCGGTTTCCGGCCGCGGAATGAGTACCGCGGGATTTACCGCAAGGGAAAGTCCATAAAATTCCTGCTCGCCGAGAATATACTGCACCGGCTCACCTGCCGCCTTGCGCTCCAGCCAGTGACGCAACAGCTCAAGCCGATCTTGTTCGAGCCGCTGTTCCCAAGCCATGAACAATCCGCTGGCGTCGCATTCCAGCAGCTGCTGAAGCATCCATTTGGCAATCGATTCGGCGTCGTCGTTGCCGTTCTCTCTTAAAAAAGAAGAAGCCCATATAAAGGCTTCTCTTGTGGTCATTGCAGGCTGTTTCATACTAGCTCCCCTTTTTCCATCGAATCCGCTTGGGAAGCGATCGTCAAGGCAGAAACAATTTCTTCCATGTCTCCGGTCAGTACGGAATCGAGCTTGTGCAGCGTCAATCCGATCCGATGGTCGGTAACGCGGCTTTGCGGGAAATTGTAAGTACGGATCCGCTCGCTGCGGTCGCCTGTGCCCACCTTGCTTTTGCGTTCGCTGTCGTATTTGGCCTGTTCTTCCTGCAGCATCTTCTCGTAAATGCGTGCGCGAAGCACTTTCAATGCCAGCTCTTTGTTGGAATTCTGCGATTTCCCGTCCTGACACGTGGCAACGATACCTGTAGGCACATGCGTGACGCGCACCGCCGATTTGGTCGTGTTGACGGACTGTCCTCCGGCGCCGCTGGAGCAGAACGTATCAACGCGGATATCGTTGTCTTTGATATCGATTTCCACGTCTTCTGCCTCAGGAAGCACGACAACCGTGGCGGTCGACGTATGGATCCTGCCGCCGGATTCCGTTTCCGGCACGCGCTGCACGCGATGCGCGCCGCTTTCAAATTTGAGCTTGCTGTATGCGCCCTTGCCGCGAATCATGAAGACGACTTCCTTGAAGCCTCCAAGGTCGTTCAGATTGGCATCCATCAACTCGGTTTTCCAGCCTTGGTTATCGGCATAACGCGTATACATGCGGTAGAGGTCGCCGGCGAACAAAGCCGCCTCGTCTCCGCCTGCCGCACCGCGTATTTCCACAATCACGTTTTTGTCGTCATTCGGATC
>CAZESH010000303.1:0-5250 GCA_964514665.1 uncultured Caryophanales bacterium | reverse complement strand
AAAGCGATTCGGACTGCAGTCCTTCCTCTATCAAATCCGGTACATATTTAAACCGGAGATAATTTATCATAATAGCTAGTGGCTCTCCTTCGGTATAGCGGATTCTTTTGACACAGACAACTTGCTCGTCTTTGTCCAGACGAAGCAAGGTTTTTAATTTCCGCGAAGGCATAACCATTTTAATTTCCAGATCTTTTGTTTCGGTTGTTTTTCCCTTATTTCGCATTTCCTCGGTCCAGCTGAAAATCCGCCCCACATCTTGGGTGATTTTGGGATTCTGTACAAAAGTGCCTCTTCCTTGCTGTTTAATGACAATTCCTTCATCAACCAGTTCGTCAATAGCTCTGCGTACAGTCATCCGACTTACTTCATAACGCTTCTCAATTTCCAACTCAGTAGGGATCGTATCACCGGGCTTCATATGAACCTCTATGTATTTTTTTAAAATCTCCTTCAACTGCAAATAAAGTGGAATTGAAGCGTTCTTATTGATTTGATTCATTTACTCCACCCCTTAAATTCATTATGATCTTTAACGTATTTTTATGTATTCGACAGAATACATTATATATCGTATTTAATATTCTATCAATATATTCATAAAGATTATTATGTATTATTTTGGTTATTAATCGAAAATCATTCCTGCGATATCGGAAATGCGAGTACGGAATCCATGAAGAATATGAACAGCAATGATGTGATAAAAAAACGAAGAACCACCAAAGTTCTGGTGGTTCTTCAATGTACTAGAGAATTCTTATGTCAAAAAAATTTCGCCCTAAAATTTCATTTTTCACGTTGATATTTCCGTTTGTCACTTGGCAACCAGCACCGGACAATGCCGTGCTGCACGACGTTATGCATTGCCCCATCGGCACATGAGATGAAGATTCCCTCAAGCTCCAGCCGTGCTCAGTCAGCTCAATGCAGAATTTAATCGTTCCATATCGTTATCGTTTAGTTCGATTTTCAATGCATCCATATTTTCTTGCAGCTGCATGGAGTTGCTTCCGCTCATCACCGGGATAACGGTCGGTTGGCTGTGCAGCATCCAGGCAAGCACGATTTGGTTGGCCGTAGCATTCTTTTCCCCGGCAATTTGCTTCAGGACGTTTAGTCTGGCGTCATTATGCGCGCTTACGTACTGCTCCGGAAGCGGTCTGTCAGCCCGCGTATACGATCCGCCGAGCAGAGGGGAATACGCAAGCATCGTCATGCCGCGGTTGCTGCAGTAATCCAGCAAATCGGTGTTGGCCGCCACCTGGGGGCCGAAGTCGGCTTCCGCCACAGGACGAAGATAGGTATGGCGCTGCTGAATGCAGCAAAACTCCGGCCAATCGTTGCTCTGACTCAGCCATTTCGCTTGCTCAAGCCTCCAGGCGTAATAATTGCTGGCGCCGATGTAGCGGACTTTCCCCTCCTTCACTAATCTGGAAAAAGCCTCCAGCGTTTCTTCCAGCGGAGTATTCCGGTCATCGACATGCGCATAAAACAAATCCACGGAATCGATTTTCATCCGCTTCAGACTTTTCTCGCATTCCTCCACGATTTGCTTTGCTTTCAAACCACGTTCCACGTCCGGCATTTCAAATCCGACTTTGGTGGCTATAAACAGCTGCGAGCGGTTCTCCCGCTCCTTCATCCAGCGTCCAAGCAATTCCTCGCTCTCCCCTCCTGAAGATCCGGGAATCCATCTCGCATATATGTTCGCGGTATCCAGAAAAGCACCGCCCTGCTCCGTATATTGGTCCAATAAACGATACGACATTTCTTGATCGGTGCTGCTGCCAAAATACATAGTCCCCAAGCATTGCGCACTTACTTGCTCGTTGGTATTTCCAAGTTGAACCGTTTTCATTTCGACCCCTTCTTTCCCCCGCCATCAACAGGACAATATGGTTATGTGCCAGACGGAATATTAATTTATAGATGCATTAACTATTATAGATTAAGTTAAAATGAATATCCAGACAAAAAGACGGGGGATTTAACCTCCGTCTTTGAAACGAAACATCCGAATCCCGTGTGCTGCAATCACTTGGCAACAAGCACCGGACACTGGGCGTGCTGCACGACGTTATGACTAACGCTTCCGATGAAAAATTCCTTAATGTCGCTTAATCCGCGGCTGCCTAGAACGATCAGGTCGCTGCCGATTTTTTGGGAATAATCCACAATCGATTTTGCCGGATTTCCTTCCAAAGCGATTGTGGCTGTTTTGTTGGGCAGCTCCCGCAGCTTCTCATTTACTTTGGCGAACAAATCTTCCGTATCCTTTTGACGGGACTCGACAAAATCCTCCGTGGAAACGATTTCATAATAGCTGTAGCTGTCCAAGAATCTTGTATCCCAAACCTTCAATACATAGATCTCAATCTTTTCATCCTGTTCCGCCAGCTTCAGCGCCAAATCAAGCGCCTTTTGACTCTTTTCCGAACCGTCGTACGCCACTAAAATTTTCGAATAAAAACTCATCATTTTTATAACCTCCCTTATAAAGTATTGATTATTATTAATTATAGTGCTTTATGGGAAGTAAGCAGTGATTATAATCACAAGCAGAACCGAATAGCTTGCAGTATTTGGAAAATACTAAACAACATTCCGACAGCCTTGCATCTTTAGAATGAAAGCAGGTATTTTTATGTGGAGTCTGCCGAACCTGAAATGCTGAAGCCTCCCTATGTCGACAATCTTCTGGGAGCGATTGCAGCCGTTTATATTCACGACCGGATTATTGGCGGAACAAAATAGAGAATCAGTCCCTCCCTGTTCATTCGTCTAATTTGTATCCAAACAAAGACATTCACCCACGCGAAGGAAAGCGAAAATCCATAAGCTTTATTAATTCCGTTTTGAAAGGAGGAAATGATCAATGGCTTATGCAGGAGGCGGAAGTTGCGCTGCGGGATATGGCCTCTGGACCAGCACTGGTGTCATTTTGGTGTTGTTTATTCTCCTTGTGATTGTCAGCCGTGCGTGGGCTGTGTAAGGAACCCGAAAACAATGCGACACAAAACCTCCAAAACCGCTTAATGGCGGGATTGGAGGTTTTGTCATGCTAATCAAGGTATTGTGCAGGATCCGCCTAATTGCGGCAACTTCAATCGAGCAGGATCCAATCCTTGGCGCTCCCATTCCTTAAGCAATCGATCAAGCGCCTCTTCCTGCGTATCATCGGCAATTCGGTAAGCGCCGAAGTGCATCGGAATCATGACCCTGCTTCCTGTATCCAAAAACCCCCGAATCGCTTGCTCGGGTGTCATATGGTAAACCGTCATGTACCATTCCGGCTCGTACGCACCGATCGGCATCAAGGCCGCATCAATGTCGATCAGTCGGCCAATCGTTCTGAAATGATTGAAATAGGCGGTGTCCCCTGCAAAATAGACCGTTGTCCCGGTTCGTTTATCCTTGACAATCCAGCCCCCCCAAAGCGAGCGGTTGCGATCCCACAAAGTGCGTCTGGACCAATGCTGGGCCGGAACGAAAACAAAGTGAAATTCGTCCGTCTCTATCTGATCCCACCAAGCAAACTCTCTGTGCCTGGTGATTCCTTTCCTGCCAAAAAGCGGGGACAAGCCTTTGGGAATAAAGCAGGCGGGATCGCCTTTCAAACGCTTGATCGATGGAAAGCTTAGATGATCGTAATGGTTGTGGGAAATTAGCACATAATCGATTTTCGGCAAGGCGGAAAGCGAGACTCCCGGATCACTCATTCTCTTCTCAAAGCCTACGAACAAAGACCACACCGGATCGGTGACGATGACCGCCGAGCCCAAGCGGATCAAAAAAGTGGAATGTCCGATCCAAGTGAGCTCCAGCCCTTCAAAAGAAGTTTGTAATAGATCCGTCTTGTGTGCGGGCACCTTCGGGGAAGCGGACGCATTGTTTTTTCTTTTCCTCATCCGTTCATAGCGCCATCGCAAAAAATTACTCAGCGTCTTTACCCGATTGCCGGTCTCCAGATTGCTATAGCGTGGTAAAGGCATGCTTCACTCCTTTAGGTTATTGGTGATTCACGCTATAGTCTATGCCTGTTCCCGCTGCTATGAATGTTTGAATGCCCATTGGGGGTTCAGGGGCATCGGGGAAGGACGTTTCGGAATCGCTGGCATAAGATGTATCCGGCGAAAAATTATTCCGCCTCGGGCTTGAACATTTTCACTTTTTTTGATTGAATGAAAGAATCGAAAACAATATGGTGAAACAATGAAAAATTTCAAATTCAAAAAAAGCTGGGTCCAATTTACCCAATTCAGCATGATCGGCAGCATGAATGGCGCACTCGATTTGGTGGCGTTGAATTTGCTGCTGCAGCTGTGGCAGGACCGAAGCTTGTTCGCTTTATTCATGATAAACACCGCCGCTTATTCATTGGCGGTGCTCAACAGCTATCTTTGGAATTCCAGACTCACCTTCCGCTGGGAAGCCTTGGCCAACGGGAAAGAAAAAATGCTTTTTGCCCTTCAGGCTTTAATCAGCTTGTTGATCAGCAACGGAATCTTCCTGCTGTTCAACTATGGGTTGGCTTTTCTTCCCATTCCGCTGTGGATCGTGCACAATGCCGCAAAGCTGATTTCCATGGCACTGTCCTCGATCTCCAGTTTCTTCTTCATGAAATACTTCGTATTCCGCAACAGCGGCGAAATATCCCCGCAATAGGGCTTTTCTTAATCTTTCACCGTAATCTCGGCGCGGAAAAAACTTTCTCCGCTTACCGCGTCTCCGGCCAATCTTCGCAGCATGGAGAGCTGTCCGATATGGGTCAAAGCGTCGGCAAGAGGACCCTGCAGCAATCTTTCGGCAATTCGCTCCATGTCGGGAAGTCCTTGGGCTATCATGCCGTCCAATTTATTCAGTTCACGGTAAAACCTTTCCACCTCTTGCTCCCAAGCCTCCAATTCGAGCTTTCTTTGCACCGTTTCGTCAAAAACCGTTTGGGTAGGGTATTATACAGCCGTAATGACCCGTTTAGAACGATAAAAATGCCTAGACGGGTGTTCTTGCCAGCAAAGCGCGCATCTCTTCTGCGGTACGGCAGCCCAGCGCTTGATTGGCAAGACTCCGGCAGTCGTCTGAAGAAAGCGAACGGATCAATTTGCGCGCATGGGCAAGCGCAGGCGCACTCATGCTGAACTCGTCCAAACCTAGACCAAGCAAGACCGGAATCGCAGACAGATCTCCCGCCATTTCTCCGCATAAGCCGACGCGTTTACCCGCCGAATGGGCAGCATCAATTACCGC
>CAZESH010000302.1:0-5284 GCA_964514665.1 uncultured Caryophanales bacterium | reverse complement strand
CCTTCGATCTCTTCCCGTATGCGCCGGATCCATTCCACCGCCTGCGGAATACGCTCGCCGTTCGTTACCAGCACGACCATCACTTCGCCTGTGCGGAAACCGACCTTCACCACCACATGGCGAAGCAGTCCCCGGCGGGTTTCTTCATTATACGCGGAGATGTCGATTTCCCGGGAAATTTGTTTGACCCTCCGAACGACCTCATCGCTCAGCTCATGCTGGATCAGGCAGGCGTCCATCTCGACGATGCGATGGCTCCCCTGCGCGTAGAAGCCGCCGATCAGTCCCGATTCCGATTCGCCGATCGGCACCTGCGCTTTGTTGCGGTAGCGCCACGGCTCGCTCATGCCCAGCACGGGCCGGACAAGCACACCGTCGCCCGTCTCTTCCGTGCGTACCTGCAGTTTGCCGATCCGCTGCAAATTGTCGATCACCGACTGCCGTTTCTGCTGCAGTTGGGCCTCATAGCTCAATTGCTGGAGCTGGCAGCCGCCGCACTGCCGGTAGATCGGACAAGCCGGCTCAATCCGCTGCGGACTGGCCTCGATAATCTCCAACAGCTTGGCGAAGCCGTACTGCTTCTTGACCAGCAGCACCTTGATACGCACCTTCTCTCCCGGCAGCGCTCCTTGAATAAAAAGGGTAAAGCCGTTGACCCGGCCTACCCCCGCTCCTTCGTGGCTTAAGCCAACCACCTCGGCGATATGCTCTTCATTTTTATGCACCGGCGCATCTGCTGCTTCGCTGCTGCGGCGCCCGGGACGTTTAGATTTGCTTGCCATGCCTTCAGTTCACTCCATTTTTCAATCGATAGGTAGCGTTGCCCGTTTTATCCGTAATGATCTCCAGATGCGAAGGCAGCACCGAGAAGGTGCCCGGCAGCGTGCCGCCGTATTCGCCGTCGAGGTTGATCTGGACAGGGTCCTTGGAAGTGACCTGGATAAAATCGGTCTTGAAATAGATCACGTGCGGATCATGCAGATGTTCGCCCCTCAGCGCCATGGAAACGACGCGGATAAACTCCCCGAGATTGCATTTTTTGAGAATGAAGACGTCGAACAATCCGTCCTGCACACTAGCCTCCGGTGCTAGCCGCTCGAAGCCTCCGACGGAATTGCTGTTGGCCAGCAGGAACAGCATGACCTCTTCCTCGAAATCGTACTTTTGCGTCTGAAAATGCAGCTTGATCGGCCGCAGCCGGGGAAGCTTTTCCAGACCTTTCATATAGTAAGCCAGCTGTCCGATCATCGTCTTCAGCTTGCTCGGCACCTCATAAGTCAGCTCGGTCAGGGAACCGCCGCCGGCAATATTGATGAAATAACGGCCGTTGACCTTGCCGACGTCGACTTTACGCGTGTACTGCTGCACAATCAGGTCGCAGGCATACTCCCAATGCTTGGGAATGCTAAGCGCGCGGGCGAAATCATTGGTCGTGCCGAGCGGCAGAATGCCCAGCTTGGGACGCTTGCTTTTCCCGGCCATGCCGTTGATCACTTCATACAGCGTGCCGTCGCCCCCCGCTGCAATCACGATATCGAACTCTCTGGCGATCGCCTCTTCAGCGGCAAGCGTGGCATCCCCTTCTCCCGTCGTGGCATGGCAGGACGTCTCGATCCCGCCCCGCTCCAGCCGCTGCAGGATATCGGGCAGCCGGCGCTTGACGTCTTCTCTCCCCGAGGTTGGATTGTAGATTAATCTGGCTCTGGTCGTCATATGCATTCACCTGAATCTTCTAAGTCTATATTGGTAACAAAAGTTTGAATCCGCTGCTCCAGCCAACGCGAAACCATCGGTCCGGGAAGCAGCGTTCGCCCGTTGTATCGGCAGGCAAATCCGCGCAGCCGCTGCGGGATCAAATCTTTGGTGAAAAAGCCCTCGCTCAAGAACAACGGCGCGACCAGTATCGGATAACCGGGAAACCGGGTCTCGTAAGCCTGCAGACGGGGACTTACCTGATCGGGGCTCAGCATCGCCCCTTCCACCAAGCAAAAATCCCCCAGCTTGCGAAGCTGCCCGGCCAGACTGTCCAATTCCTTGCGCCAGCGTGCGTGAAAACCCTCATGCTTGCTGCCGTGCGCAATGATCAGCACAATCTCGCGTTGCGGATCTTCCGACAGCGGTTGCAGATTGTCGAGCAGCTGTCGGGCCATCTCCGGATCATCGTCTAACGGCTTGTCATAATGGATCGTGGCCTGAACCGCGAACGGCTTCAGCTCCGTGTCGAAATCCGCCTGCGGATAAGCTCCGAGCGCATAACCGATCTCATTGACGTGCGTGCTTCCAGAGGAAACAAAAAGCGGAATCACCAGAATATCCGTGATCCCCTTCCCCTCCAAACGGTTAATGCCGTCCTGAATGAGCCTGCCGTTTACCAGCTCAAGGAAGGAGCACTCCAACGGGACGCCTTGGGGCATCCGCACATCGGCGGCCGCATCGTCCACCAATCGCACCCAATCGCTGTTTCGCGAGCCGTGGCTGATCACCAGCACCCCCAATTCGCGCATGAAGCACCCTCCTTCCATAAGCGAAATCCATGATCGCCTTTTCATTCTCCCGTCTCTTATTTGGTGTATTTAATGCTATCCGAAGGCCGCTCGAAAGTCAATTTCCGACAAGCCCTTTACAGCAAAAAACCCTCCCCGAAACGGGAAGAGCAGCTGTGGATTGAGCTTCATGCGCAGTGCCGGGAGACGGCTACCGATCCAAGCGGTCAAGCGTCATTTTATACCCGTCATTGCCGTAATTCAGGCAGCGTTTCACTCGGGAAATCGTCGCCGTGCTGGCTCCCGTTTCCGCCTCGATCTGATTGTAGGTGTAACCCTTGCCGAGCATCCTGGCTACCTCCAGGCGCTGCGACAGCGACTGGATTTCATTAACCGTACACAGATCGTCAAAGAAAATGTAGCATTCTTCCACGCTATTTAAAGTAAGAATGGCTTCGAACAGCTGATTGATGGATTTGTCATCCAATTTCTTCAGTTGCAACTAATTCAACCCCTAATTTAATGACTTGATTACGCTATATCATTCGACGAAATATGAAAAAAATCCTGCCTTCATCTTACTTTATTTCTTTAATTGATTCAAGTGTGAAAGTAAACTTGGCACAGACGAAAAGGGCGTATTCCCCGGAAAAATTCCGCATACCCGTGACAGCAGTCCAAACCTTATGTATGCCCAGCACATAGGCTAAAGAAAAAAGGAATGTGAGATATGAACAACTATAATTCTTTCCGGGCTTTACAAGATCAGCAGCAAAACTTCTCCGGCCAGCAAAATTATTCCAATCCGTTCGGCAATTCTCAAGAGTTTGGGACCGGTCCGAACTCCATGGGATATCCATCATATAATCAACCTTACACCGGTTCGCAAAATATGCCGGTCCCCTACCAGCCGCAGCAGTTTCAGCAGCCGGCTCAGCAGCTGACCGAGCAGAAAAGCACAAATCCGCTCGCCAACCTTCCGATTAAGGATATCAAGGCTATTGTCGACAGAGTGGGCGGCATCGACGGGATTATGAACACGGTAACCAAAATGCAAAAGCTGGTGAATTCCTTTCAATCGATGGGACCGATGCTGAAGCTGCTGATGGGATCGTTCGGAGGCAAAGCGGCGACCGCCTCGGGCCGGGCGACGTCCAATCGCAGGCGGCGCAGAAGAAGACGGAGACCATCGTCGACAAAAAGACGCACAACCGCCTCGCGCCGATCCGGACGCAGACAACCGCGCCGAAGAAGTTAAGAGTTTCAACAAGAAGAGCCGGCAGTACCGGCTCTTTTTGTCCTGATTAGCCGCATCGGCTAACTGCTTATTTGAACTGTACTTTGGAGCCGATCGGCACTACCTGCACCCAGGTTTTTCCCGGGAACAGTCCGACCTCGGTTCCATTGATATAAGGGCGGATGATCCCTCCGCTCCGCTTCCAGGTCACTTTCCTCACCTTGCCGTCCTGCAGCAAATAACCGTCTCCCGGACCGTAAACATCGACGTGGCGGCGGCCGTAGCTGTCCGCGATTTCATGCTTGGCAAAAGCGATCAGGATGTTCTTGGTATAAAGCTGTTCGCCCGTCTCCCTGTCCGTATGCGGCTTACCTTCCATATAACGCATGTACATCTTCGTATCGGGATTATATTTATAAGTCACATAATAGCCTTGTATGTAGTCGATCTCCGACTCGTTGGCCGGATCCCCGATCAAGCTGTCATCCTCTTTGACAAAGGTGAAACCGGGATTTTTCCACTGTGTGCGGAATTTTTTGTGCTCTGCGCCCTTAAGGATCTTCTCTATGCTCGTATAGAGATTATGCGGGGCCTTGCGTGAATGGTCTCTCCAATAAAAAGCGTCATCGCCGTACACCTGATCCATATGGTCGAGATGCTCCCCTTGAAGCTTGTTCATCGCTTCCTGGCTCCACCCGGCATGCACGATCATGGCGTCCAATCCCTCACCGATATCAACGAAATAAGGGCGGATGCTGCGCACCGGACCGATGATTTTCGGCGATTGACTCTGAAAAACGGCGACAAAACGGGTAATATTCCCTTCTGCCAAAATTTCATAGACAATGTCCGCTTGATTCAGGCCGGTTTGCGGTCTTGCCTTGGCTTGATTTTCCACCATGACCATAATGGGTCGGCTCGTGACTTCCTTGTCCGCTGCCAATCCTGTAAGCGGAAACGTAAAAGCGGGAGGCGTTGGGCTCGGTGTCGGGGTTGGAGTCGGTGTCGTTGTGACTGCGGGGGTCGAAGGCGAAGCCGTGCTTTGTGCCAGCATTTTCGGTTTTTGTCCGCAGGCGGCAGTTGATAGAGCCAAGGATACAGCTATCGACAGAGCAGCGAATGCTTTCCATTTTGGGCTGAAACGGTTGCGTGATGGATGTTCCGGTTTCAAGACTGAATCTCCCCCTATGATCATCTAGTATTATTTAATCACATTTTCATAGATTTGTCTTTGCGGGATGGACGGATTTATCCGAACTGCCAGCAGCTCTGGCTAAGCGACCCGTACGCGTAGCTGCGGTGAAGCAGCTCGGCCCGTCTGGAACGGTCGGCCGCACCCATGGCGATGAACAGCGGAACGAAATGCTCGTTGCCGTATGGCGGCACGGCATCGACAGCATAAGGGGCAAGCCGCTCGTAATCGAATAAGGCGGGCGTATCCCAATGCAGCAGCTGCTGCTCCAGCCAGTCGTCGAACTCGATCGCCCAAGAATCCGGCGTCGTCTTGTTCCTCGTTACTCTCCGCAAATTATGCACAGTGCCGCCGCTCCCTACGATCAGCACG
>CAZESH010000301.1:0-5292 GCA_964514665.1 uncultured Caryophanales bacterium | reverse complement strand
ACTGGAGAATCAGATATTTGGCATTTGTGCGATCTTCCTGCAAAAAACCGCCTTCTCCCGTATTCGTAGCCGTTCCCACGGCCGCCGTGCCTTTTGCCAATGCGATTCTTACTTTCTCACTGACCGCAACCCCGTAACCCATAGCACCCAATAAAAGAGGAATGTCCAACATCAAAGGTTTTTTGGCGCCGGGACCTATAATGGTTCGGGTATCAACCGGTATCTTTTCCGGAGTCGGCATCACGGAAAGCTGTGCGGGAGAAAAAATCAATCCGTCAAAATCCCGAAATTTTCGCGGGCTGCCAAACGGTCTTTTAATGATTTTGCCTGTTTCCGCCCGCAAACTGTTTTCGATACTGACGACGGGATTTAAACGCACCAATGCCGTCACTGTTTCCCATACATTTCCCTCATATTGATCCTTCATTAAACGCTTTAAAGCAGATCGGAAAATCCATTTAACGAGAGGCCGAATAAATAACAGAAACATGAAGAGGGCAGCAATTCCCCCTGCAAACAATCCAGACAAGAAGACAAACAAAAGATCCACGCCCTTGATTAGATTTATCCTTACAATGGAAATTTTGTCCTTAATTTAGGCATTTATTCTTTTGTCCGAGAAATTTACAGGGAGGGATACTCTATCTACTAACCCACACTTTAACTATTGAACCGGCATATAATATAACATGTCCATATGAGAGGGAGGTGAAACAGATGGATGCAGCCGCCAACCGTAAAATATGCAAAAAATACTTCAATCGAATGGTTGAGATAAAAACAGTCCATGGCGTATACCGTGGAAAAATTGTAAAGATTGATAATAATAGAGTTTATCTCAAACCTCTTAAAACAATGGACAATAATAAAGCGACCATCTCATTTTTCCCGTTTATTCTTCCCCTGGTTTTGTTCGATCTCCTTGTCATTGTATTATTGGAAACTAAACCACGACACCATCCTTATTACTAATAAACCAAAAACTTCCGTCATCAGTTCCGAGGAATCAAACTTGACTCTCTGCCTGCAGAGAAACCTTTTTAACGAAGGGTCCTGCAGGTTTTTTCAGCTCATTAAAATAGGCAAAGTAATATCGACAGTTGTTCCGTTGTTGTTCTTGCTGTATATCTCGAAATTGCCGTTATGGGATTGAATAATCCGTTGACTCATCGTCAATCCGAGCCCCGTCCCCTTTTCTTTGGTAGTAAAAAAGGGCTCCCCTATCCTGCTTATAACAGTCTCTGGTATTCCGCGCCCTTGATCTTTGATTCGAATCAACAAATGATTAGATTCCAATCGTTTGATTGTGATTGTAACATCTCCGCCCTCGGGCATTGCCTCAATTGCATTTTTGATAATATTCAAAAAAACTTGATTCAAACGGTTCTCGTCACAATAAACGGGCGGGATTTCATCCGTATAATTTTTCATGATATTGACATTCATCATGATGGCCTGGGTTTCCACAATGGAAATGACGCTTTGAAGGATCTGGACAATGTTTCCTTGTTTGAACTCGTTGACATGAGGCTTCGCCAAAGACATGAAATCATTCACAATAATGTTGATCCGGTTCAATTCCTCCAACATAAGATCAAAAAGGTCGGTATGATCCGTGAATTTTGCTTTAAAAAACTGAGTGAAGCCTTTGAGAGAAGTTAGCGGATTTCGAATTTCATGTGCCACCCCTGCAGCCAATTGCCCCGCGGCAGAAAGCTTTTCGGATCTGATGAGACGTTCTTCGGCTTGTTTCTTTCCTGTTACATCCCTTAGGACTGACAGAACAACATTTCTCCCGCCTTTACTATGAATGCGAATGCTGGAAGTCTCAATTTCTATCCGTTCTCCGGTAACACAATAAATTTTTCTTTCCACAAATTCAATTGGTTCATCTGTCTCTGTGACTTGATGCAAGCGCTTCATGACCTCTTCGCGATCTTCCGGATGAAAGAAATCCATCAAGCTCTTTCCAATCAATTCACTCTCGTTCGCGGCTTTTACCAGCTTTATGGCCGAAACGTTGGTATAATTTATGATTCCATCTTCATGTACAACTATAGGTTCAGGAAGAAACTTGATCAATTTTTGGTACCGATCGGCAGTTTCAACGAGTAATTGTTCTGATTGTGTTTTGTATGTCAGGTCGACAACGGTTCCCAAAATGGACAGTCTGTCTTTATAAGTTATAAACGAAAGATTCCCTTCCAAATAAATGATTTTATTGTCTTTTTTTCTTCCCCTGATTTGAAAATCAAGCTTGGAACCCTTGTCAACAAGCATTTTCGTGGTTTGCTCTTTTAGTTGTATGTAGTCTTCTTCAATTATTAGATCCACATATTTGAGTTGCAGAAACTCCGTTTGATTATAACCAAACATGTTTGCCAAATGCGGATTTAAATAAACCAGTTTTCCTTCTTCATATAGAAAGACGCCCACCAGAGCATTCTCAACAAGAGTAGAGTACAACGCTTTGGTTTCCATGAACGTCATTTCCGCTTTTTTTCTTTCGGTAATATCCACACAAGAAGCAATGACCTCCGTAACAAGCCCATCTTTGATGACAGGCTTTAAGGAAGCCAAATAGGTAACCTCCCCGGTTGTCCCTTCATACAAAACATTATCCTCACCGTTCCATGCCCTGTTATAGTAATTTTCTTTTCTCTCAGCTATCTCAGCCGGGAAGATTTCTTTCAAATCTTTGCCTATAACTTGCTTAGGGCTAAAACCCAATTTGTACAATAATTCACCGTCACATAAAGTGTGGATAAACCGTCCATTGATTTTTTTGAATTTAAACGTCATACCCTGCTGATTTTGCAATATTTCTGCCACTTCAAGCTGAGTTTGCCGCAGGGTTTCAAGCACCTTTTTCTTTTGCGATATGTTCTTAAATATGATGTAGTAACCCTCAAGCTTATCTTTCATCCTAATCGGGACATCCATGGCTTCAACTTCCAGGGTGGTACCCTCTTTATGGCGAATATTTACTTCGAATCCAGTATTTTTAAAAACGAATAAATTATGGTCCGAAGAAAATAAAGCGAAAATTTTTCGACGTAATAATTCTTCAGATGCGTAACCCGTCAATTTTTCGGCAGCAGGATTCACGGCGAGAATATTCCCTGAAAGATCGCACGTAATGATGCCGTTTTGATTGCAATCATGCAGGGATCGATGCCGTTCTCTGCTTTCCTCAAGCTCCAGCTCCATTCTTTTTCGATCGGCAATCTCTTTAATTTGAACAATATAATGCGCTGCTTCTCCTGCCGCATCTCGAACCAGTGAGTGCATCATGGTTACCCGTATGGTGTATCCGAGTTTATGAATGCATCTTATTTCAATAGAATGTCGATCCGTTGTTCCTGCAAGCAGATGTTCATGCCGGTTTTCACAGAGGTTGGCATCCTCCTGATAAACCAGGCTCATGAAGTTTTTTTGAAGCAATTCCTCTTTTGTGTAACCGAATGTTTCGCAAAGGGCATCATTTACTTTTAACCATGATCCATCCATTCCAACAAAAGCAATGCCTATCAGGGAATGTTGAAAGATCATGTCATCGGAATTCAACACAGTTGACATCTCTCCAGTTCAGCTAAAGTTGTATCCAATATAATTCTGAATTGTTGAATAATTTCCCTGCTTTGGAAATGAAAATTGGGTACATAATTTGCTATAACATACCATGGAGGGAGTTTGATTTATTATGGATTTGGGCGCATGCCGGTAGGAAAATATCGTATAATATGGATATCATTTATGAATTTGGGGTGGATTCAATGAAAGGCTGCACTCAATTCTATGCGTTCGGGGTTTATATGAAATGAAGTCCATCTATTTCATGATGATCCTTTTTTTTATCACGATTATTGCGCCAGGGTGTTATTCGGATCCTGCCAATCCCGATAATACGGCCTCTTCTTCGGTACCCAGCGAGACCCCCACAGCCTCGCAACCCGCAAACACGACTTCCGCCCAAGCCTCCTTGACTGCTGTCATCGAAGCTGGCAAAGAAGGGAAAGTGCCCGGAGAACCTTTCGTTGCCGGGGAAACCGATATGAGCACAATTGAAAAAAGCTGGGGAGCGCCAAAAAAACAAAGCGATACGAAAGCCGGAATCTATGCGGCGTATGAAGATCGCTCGACCGTTTTTGGCTATTACCGGCATTCTCCCATTTTTGACGTGCGCTCCTACAACAAATCCATACAGAGCCTCACGCTAAACGACATCAAACAGGCCATGGGCGATCCGGACAAGGTGCTGCATTACGACAGCGAAGCGGTGCATCAACAAATATGGGTCTATCCGCTAAGCGGCCAATATCAACTGAAATGGGTTATGCCGAAGCCGGACGAACAAAATCCCAACCCGCACATCGACCATATTTCCATCTATAATCCGCAAGTCGCCGAGCACTCCCTCGACGCGGAAATAAACAGGATGTCTCTGGATGAAAAAATAGGCCAAATGATGATGGTTGGAATCAACGGGACGTCCCCCGGAGCGGATGCCGTAGCCTTGATCAAACAGCATCACGTAGGCGGCGTTATCCTGTATGGCGGCAATATTCAAAGCGCGGCCCAAACCGTGCAATTCACGAATCGATTAAAAGAACTGAACACAGCTGCCCATAATCCCATGCCGTTATTGATCAGCGTGGATGAAGAAGGCGGAGAAGTGGACCGCATGCCGGATCCGATCTTCAAAATGCCTTCCAGTGCGTCCGTAGGCAAAGTCCATGATGCGAATTTTGCTTATCGGGTCGGGCAAGTTTTGGGACGTGAGCTGCTTGCTCTCGGATTCAACGTGGATTATGCCCCGGTTCTTGATGTCAACGTGCATCCAGGAAAATCCGTGATCGGCAGTCGCTCACTGGGTTCAAATCCGGACGAAGTGAGCCGATTGGGAGCAGCGGTGATGAACGGCATCCAATCCAAGAACGTGATTTCCGTCATCAAGCATTTTCCGGGGTACGGCAGTGTAACGATCGATGCGCACAAAGACCTGCCAAGCTTGCAGTACGGCACAGACTCATTGGAAAAAATCGACTGGGTGCCTTACAAGCATGCCATCGGGCATGGCGCCGACATCGTGATGGTCACGCACTTGCTCGTGCCGCAATTGAAAACCCGCTACCCTGCCTCCATGTCGCCTGTCATCATTACCGACATGCTGCGCAAAAAATTGGGCTTTCAAGGCGTTGTCATTACCGATGACATGACGATGGGGGCGATCGCCAACCATTATGACATGCAAACCGCTGCCCTGCGTTCGGTGCAGGCCGGGGCCGATAT
>CAZESH010000300.1:0-5294 GCA_964514665.1 uncultured Caryophanales bacterium | reverse complement strand
AGATCGGGTCGTGGTCGTTGCCGGTTTCCAGGGGCTTTCTCCGCAAGGGGAAATCACCCCGTTCGGCCGCGGCGGTTCCGATACCACTGCAGTAGCGTTGGCGGCTGCGTTGAAAGCGGATTTTTGCGAAATCTATACCGATGTCGACGGTGTCTATTCCACGGACCCGCGCATGGTCAAGGTAGCGCGCAAGCTAAAGGAAATTTCGTATGATGAAATGCTGGAATTGGCCAATCTTGGAGCCGCGGTGCTGCATCCGCGGGCAGTGGAATACGCCAAGCAATACAATGTGGATCTGATCGTCCGTTCCAGCTTCAATTACAACGACGGGACTCATGTAAAGGAGGTTGCGGCAATGGAACAAGGAATCGTTGTCAGAGGGATTGCCAGTGATAAGAACGTGGCCAGAATCAGCATCATCGAGGTGGAAGACAAGCCGGGCATTTTGGCGAACTTCTTCACGGCCCTGGCAGCTGCAGGCATCGATGTCGATATCATTGTACAAAGCGGCGTTCAGCATGGAAAAGCGGACTTTTCCTTTACGGTTTCCCTGAATGACTCGGAAAGGGCCCTGCAGGTGATTGAAGGCATGAGAGGAGAAGTGCCTTTTAAGGAGGCGACTTCGGAGAATGGATTGGTCAAGGTTTCCATCGTCGGCGCCGGCATGGTCAGTCATCCTGGCGTCGCTGCAAAAATGTTCGAGGTCATTGCCAAACAAAACGTCAGCATCAAAATGGTCAGCACCTCGGAAATCAAAGTCTCCTGCGTGATCGCCGCGGAATCGCTCAATCAAGTCGTTGCCGCTCTGCATAGCGAATACAGATTGGACACCACCGAGCAAGCCTTCATCGGAGGTCCGCAGGAGCGGAGATAAGGCATCATAATTCTTCATCTCAGGAAAATTTGCCGAAAATCAACTGCGCCACCTTTAACAATAAAGCGGTGATACCCGCTGCCATTAATGGACCGACAGGAATGCCCCTTAAGAACACAATTCCGAAGATCGAGCCAATCACCAGACCCACAATGATTTGTGGGTCTGCTTTTAACATGTCCAGTCCTTTGCTGTTCATATAAGTGGCTATGGCCCCGCCGGTAAGGGCGATGATTCCGGGCCAGGAGGTGACGACGGAGACGATGTCCCTGATCGTGATTTTATCCGACGCGAATGGAACAAGCACGCCCATGGTCAAAAAAAGCAGACCAAGCTCAAGCCCGCGTCTTTCGATCGACGGCAAAAACCGGTCCAGTTCAATCAGTTTGATCGCCAGCAGGATGCAGGCGGCAACGGTAATAATATGCGAACGTCCCACGAGTCCGATAAGTATCAGGAAGACAAGCACGATTTCTCCGTTCATGATTAGCCCCTTGTCCTTATGCTTTGTTGATTTATTTGTATGAGCGGCTCCCTGTTTTAGAACCTTCAAAGGGCAACATCATCTGCTCGTGCATGAAAGGCACAGTCTGATACCGGTTCTTCCTGCAGCAGTAGATTACATCCTCCTTCAATCCCATTTTGGATAATTTTTTTCCGTTTGCCGATTCAAGAATGACTGTCTCGAGACAATCCTTGACGTGTCGGTAAGCGGCTTGCATAGCCGTCCCCAAATCATTCAAAGCAATCGCCTCGCCGCTCAGCTCGCACAGCTCATCGGCGATCAATCCCGCGCATAATCCGTCCTCAAGGGAAAAATCGTCCTGGGTTCCTGCGCAGACGAGCACAATGTCGCGCTTTAGTTGAATGGCCGCCTCCGCACAGGAACGGGCATTCAAAACAGAGCCCGCCAAAATATTGGCAGCCTTGTGCGTCTTTTGCAGAGCTCTGGTTCCATTCGTTGTAGTGATGATGATCCGCTTCTCCGTCAAATCACGGTGCATGTATTCAACGGGAGAATTGCCCAGATCAAAGCCGAGAATTTTTTTGCAGAAGCGTTCGCCGCCAAGCAGCATGCCGGACTCCTGAAGCTTCAACGCCTGACTGACGGTTTCCACGGGAATGACTCCCGCGCAGCCAAACTCGAGCGCGGTGACGATTGTGCTTGTGGCTCTCAAAACATCGATGACTACAACCGTTTTGTTAATGAAGTCATCTGATCTAGCTTCATTCACACTAGCGATGACATCAACCTGCATGGTTACCCTCCTAACTGCCGATATCTTCTTTTTCCTTCTGCCGGAAGCAAAATGTATCGGAGCGCAAGCCCCTGCGCAAGGATTCAACAGCCAGAATATCAAGAGACGAAATATTGCCAAGATTTACGTCGCTTCCAAGCAGCTTCATTAAATGAACCTGCTGCGATTTCAAAGGCGCCTCCCACATTAAAGCTTTCGGATTCAGAATGGCCTCCAAGAGAATGAGAATCTGCTCGTCGCTGCAGTTTCCGTTTTCATCGTAGATTCCTACGCCTTTGCCGGATTCCCTGCCTTCAATAATCACGAGCTCGGCGCCGTATTCCGTATCTATATGCACCGTATCTGCAAGCTGTTCAATCTCGATCGCGGAGCCCCAGCTTTTTTTTCCATACTCGGAAAACACACGGTAACCTTCCTTTATCCCGCGCGTGATCAATTCATTTCTTAGCTGTCGGGTCATTTCAATGGTTCCATCGGACACTTCAATTCCGGTAAAACCCAGCATGGCGGCATTCTCGAAGTAAGAATCAACCGCGTCATGATAAATGGCGGTTTCCAGAAAAGTTCCTCCCGGGAGGATGCATACGTTGTATTCCTTAGCCAGGCGAATTTTGTTTTCAAGCAGCGTGCGCGGGTAAAGAGGAGAAGTTCCGAAGCCGATTTTTACCAAATCTACATAATCGGCGGAGGTTTGCAGCAAATCCTCAAAAGCATGCAGTCCCAATCCTTTGTCGATAACCATGGTTTTTCCGTCGGTTCGAGGCTTGGAAGCCCTGCTTCCGGAAGGATCGGCCAGTGCCGTATTCCATTTCATTTGCGTAGAAACGTTCATTCTTTAATCTCCTCACTGTAAGTAAAATGTATGTTTTATGTATGCAATATATGCGGGGCCTTAAGGTGGTGTGCCCAGTTGGCCTAAAAGAAGACATGCCGACATAAAATGAATCAGGATGTGCTTGAACAATGCCATCATTTGGATTGGGGGTTGTAAATCGTGTTGAACAAATTTGTTTTCAGTATGGCCATGCTTCGCATGCTTTCGGGAAGCATCGAAGTGTTGGCCGCCGTCATCATGCTTAGATTGAATCAGGTGGACAAGGCGCTGCTGGTGAATTCCGGATTGGCTCTCGTCGGTCCGTTCATCCTGATCACAACGACGGCGATCGGTTTGATCGGCATTGCCGACAAGGTAAGCTTTGGCAAGCTTTTATGGATTATTGCCGGCATCGGATTAATTTTCATCGGACTTCTTAAAAACTGAGCGGGAAGTCATAAAACAAG
The DNA here is from genome assembly GCA_964514665.1 of uncultured Caryophanales bacterium. Lineage (GTDB taxonomy): Bacteria > Bacillota > Bacilli > Paenibacillales > KCTC-25726 > CAZESH01. The sequence continues at coordinate 1,880 of CAZESH010000300.1, read as the reverse complement.
GGTCCAAGCATACATATGTTGTAAGCAAGCCAGGACAACTTGGAGGGTAGTCTCATGCTGGAAACGATACGCGTGTTCCTTCCGGGTACACTGCGCCGTATTGCAGAATGCTGGCCGGATGCGATTTCTTCCAAGCTTGAGGAAATTCGCATCCGGGAAGGACGTCCGCTGGAAATCGGCTTTGACGGCAGCTTCGCATACGTAACGGAGAAGGGGCAGATAACTGTTCGTCCGCAGGACGCTTATCACCCGGGAAGAGAGGATTGCGCCAAGCTTCTTGATTTGTTGTCGAATCATTCGGTTTATACAATCGAAGAGGAGCTTCGCAGGGGCTACATCACCGTTCAGGGGGGACACCGCATCGGTTTGACGGGAAGGGCGCTGCTTGAAAACGGTCAAGTGAAGCAAATTCGAGATATATCCGGCTTTAACATCCGCTTGGCCAGAGAAATAATCGGCGCCGGTGCGCAGGTATTGCCCCGTTTGCTTGATATCCGCAGAAAAACGCTTTATCACAGCCTGATCATTTCTCCTCCGCAGCACGGAAAAACCACAATTATCAGGGATCTGGTCAGAATGATCAGCTCGGGTGAATGGCCTGCAGCCGTTAATTGGCAGGCCAAGAAAGTGGCAATTGTCGACGAACGCTCCGAACTGGCCGGTTGTGTGGATGGCGTGCCAAGCTTTCAGGTCGGCCCGCGAACGGATGTACTGGACCGCGCGCCGAAGGCGGAAGGAATGATGATGATGATCCGCTCGATGTCTCCCGAAGTGCTGGTCGTCGATGAATTGGGGGGCGCAGAGGATATAGCGGCCCTGCAGGAAGCGGTTCGCTCCGGCGTTCAAGTGCTGGCAACAGCGCATGGGAACGATCTGGACGATGTACGTCAGCGTCCGATATTCCAGGCAATTTTCGCCCAAAACGTCTTTCAGCGAATTGTTGTATTGAAAAGAACGGATCAAGGCTTGCGCATTCCCGCCGTATACGATTCATCAGGAAAAATCATGTATTCGTAAGAAAATTTCGTTTATAGAAACGAAGAAAGTGTGAGCGCTGCATGGTGAAGCTATTGGGAGCCTTTTTGGTACTGTTGGCCGGTACATTGGCCGGGTTTTATCAATCCAGGCAGTTGAATGAACGGCCCGCTCAAATTCGCAGATTTATCCATGCCTTCAAACAGCTCGAGACGGAAATTCTGTACGGTTTCACTCCGCTGCCGCAGGCGCTGCAAAAGCTTTCGGCCCGCAGCGGAGAACCGGTCGCCGCATTTTTTGAGGCGGCCGCGCAGAAGCTGCTTGTTTCCGACGGAGGAAGCGTCCGTGAAGCCTGGGTGGACTGCGTCGAACAATTTCTGCCGCGGACCGCACTCAAGGCGAATGAAAAGGATGTGATTTTGCAGCTGGGCTGGACACTTGGTATCTCTGACCGTGAAGACCAGATCAAACATCTTCAACTTGCCGCAAGCGAGCTGCAGGCGGAAGAATCGGCGGCTGTCGAGGAGCAAAGGCGATACGGAAAAATGTGGAAGAGCCTGGGAGTTCTTATGGGGGCTTTGGTTGTGATCATGATGTATTGATCAGTCAGAGAATGAAAATGGGTGGTGCAATCATGAATATCGAAGTGAACGCAATATTCCAGATTGCCGGGATAGGCATCATCGTCGCGATGATTCATACCGTCCTGAAGCAGATGGGCAAGGAGGATATGGCGCATTGGGTGACGCTGATCGGCTTTGTGGTCGTTTTGTTTATGGTGATTCGTTTGCTTGACGAGCTGTTCAGGGAAATCAAAACGATTTTTCTGTTCCAGTAGGTGAAGCGATTTGGAAATCATACAGATTGGCGGTCTCGGGCTGGTAGCGACTGTCGTATCCCTGATC
>CAZESH010000299.1:0-5310 GCA_964514665.1 uncultured Caryophanales bacterium | reverse complement strand
CCTTGTTGGCGAGGAAAAATCCGATCAGCACGGGAACCAGGGTAATCACGATGAAATAATAGAAGATGCGTCTTTGCAGCGCATCCAATTGCTCCGTAATTTCCCGCGAGGGTACGATTCCAAGCAAATACCAGCCGTTAATCAGCTGTTGCTTTACACCGTAGTAAGGCTCGCCATCCTGAGTAAATTCAAATTCAATTTTTTTGTTGCCGATGATGTTGTCGAGCAGACCGGGATTGGCCACCTGTTTACCGACCTTTGCCAAGTCCGGATCGATCATGATCCGCCCTTGTTCATCGACCACGAAAAATTTGCCCGTCTGACCGAGCTTGATGCGCGAAATGTTATCCAACAGGTCCTTGCCGTTTAAATCTACGAGAATGTAGCCCAGATTGTTCAGTGCATCAAAATCCTTCAGCACTCTGCCAACGGGAAGCACAAGATCGGTATTATCCCCTGCTCCGCTGAACAAATCATACTGCAGGCCCTGCCATACCAGCTCGCCGTCATTGGCTTCGGCTTGATTCACCCAGGCAAAATCGTGAAGCTGATATCTTGACAGCTTATACCGTGAAAAAGTCCCGCTTCCCCAACTGGTGCCTTGATCGCGGAGCAAATATATGATTTTCACAAAAGAACTGGAGTAAACGATATTGTTCAGCGTGCTGTTGATAAATTTTTCATTCTGCTCTATCTGCTCATAGTTTGTCACTTTCATCCGCACAGCCTGCTGGACTTTTGTATCGCTGTAGATCAAATCGGAGGTATCGCTGGCCGCGTTCAGCATAAAAGAAAGCGAATCCGCCGCCTGACTGGCAATTTGAATCGTGGATTCCCGAACGTTGCTCTTGACGATGGAAGTGGACACCATATAAAAAGACGCACTGATAAAAAGCGTCGGAATCAAAATCACCAATAAAATGGTCAAAATCATTTTGGAAGCAAAGCGGTTTTTCAGCAGGACCGGTTTCATCGATTCCTCCACTTAAGCGCTTTCAGCTTATCAAGATTTCAATACGTACACCTAAATTTTACTATAGGTTGACCGTATTGAAAACGGAAACTAATAGGAGATGTACACCATATTCCAAATCCGAAGCTCGGGGATGGTAAAACGGATACCGATTCCATGTCCGTGTACAATCTCCTCATACTCCAGCGCCAGCGGATCAATGGAAGCCAGATCGGGACTTGCGAAATAAACCCCTTTAACCGGCTTTTCCGCCAGCATTGTACAGGTAATGCCATATTGCGCCTTCGGACGGCGCTCCTTGCCCCGCTCCCAATCGTCGTTGTCTAGAGCGACCAGATTCAACAAATGGATCACGTCGTAATCCGGCAGTTTTTTGACGATTGTCCAAACGGTGCCGATATCGCCGTTCGGAGCAAAGCGCGCATCGCCCGCAAATGCCACCTCTTCGTTGACGCCGCCTGTATAGGTCATAGAAACGTCCAACAGCTTGTGGTCATAAAGCAGACTGCCATACCGCACGATAAAATCGTAATAGCGCCTTACCTCGGCGAAAAAAGAGGGCCGCATCGCGCCGTAATTCGGATAATAGGCATGGGTAAGCACCTTGTTCTCTTCGCCCAGCAGCAAGTGATACCCTCCGCTGGCAAATATCGTCGCCATCGTCAGGATCGCCCCGTTCTCCGCTTGTTCGGGAGAAACCCCGCTGTCTGCATGGAATGGCGACAAATAAGCAGAAAGAATGACCTGTTTGCCATCTCCCAGCTCTCTTCCCCGGTCAATCAATGCTTTAAGCTCGCGCAAATGCACCACCGGAGGCCATACCTCGATGTAGATCGCGTCTTGATCGGCCTTCGCCGTAGCGTGAACGGGGTAATTGTTCACATTGTTGAAGATCAGTCCCGCTTGCGGGTTAATTTGCGCCAGCACCCGTTTCGTTTGATCGATCAATGCGGGATAACATTCTGCCAAATCGACTTGTTCGCGGCTGTCTCCTGCGATTTTGAAAGCTTTCTTGGGAAACCCGTACTGATCCATGTGAATGCCGTCAAAGCCTTCCTCGACCGCATGCCGGAATTCATTGACGATTTTCTCCGACCAGGGAGAGCCCGGCGAAATGTCCATAATGTAGAACAAATCGATCAGCTGGAACGGTTCCCCGCTGCGCTTGTAAAGTCCCCACTCCGGATGTTCCTGCAGAAAATCCTTCAAAGCTGCATAAACGGCACCGTACGCCATCGCAGCCATGCCGTGTTCGTGCACCGCTGCAATCTTGTCCTTTACGGCCCGGTACGACAGCGTCCGGCCCATCGGATCCACAAACTCATCTGTCGGCGGTATCAGTTGATCGTGCCGATACATCCAGTCATAGAACTGAACGACATTCAGATGATATTTATTCATCGTAGCAACATCTTCCGTCTGTCCTGCATCTTCATTTTTAAAATCGCTGAGAAATCCGTACCTCGGCGCTCTCCGCCAATGATCGGCCACATCGAAAGCCGTCGATAGACGAAGGGTGCCGTTTTCCCGAGAGCGGACTTCCACTTCGACCCCATAGCAATCCCAGTCCGTTTCCGGCGCTTGAAAGGGAATTTGCAGTATATAGCTCTCGCCCTCATCGACATGTACAGTTAGAGATGTTGCTCCCACAACTGCTGATGGAGCCGTTTGAATTCGGCCCTGACCTCCAATTCTTCGCCGATCAGCGCAGCAAAACACAATTCGATATGCCCCTGCTGACCGGGACGATATTGGGCTTGATTCGGGTACAAGTCGTATTTTTCTATAACTGGGCGCATATTGACCCCTCCTGTGTTTGATATAACCCTGCAAACCGGGGCAAACCCGCCATGCCTCCTCAGGTTTACCCTTTGATTCCTCCTTCGTTAAAGCCGCCCTGCACGAATTTTTTCTGAAATACGATGTATATCGCGACCATCGGCAGCAAGGCGATCACGGAAGCGGCGAAAACCCAGCCGTAGTTGGTCGCATACTTGTCGTTAAACATCATCAGCGCTATCGGCAGCGTCCGCATGCCTTCGCTTTTAATGATCGTCAGCGCCAGAAAATACTCCTCCCAGGTGCCCTGAAAAGCGAAAATCGCCATCGTCCCGAGCGCGGGTACGGACATAGGCAAATAGATGTTCCAGAATATCCGCCAATCTCCGCCGCCGTCGATCAAAACGGATTCCTCCAGTTCTTTGGGAACCGCTTCAAAAAAACCCCTCAGAAAAAACGTCGAGAACACCACACCCCCGCCGATGTAAATCAGCCAGAGACCGGTATACGTATTCACGAGCCCCAAATTTTTGATCACAAGAAATTGGGGAATGATATTGATCACGCCGGGGATCATCATCGTCAGCAAAAAGCTGCGGAACAAAAATTCCTTTCCCGGAAACTTAAAGCGGGCAAAACCATATGCCGTCAAAGCGCCCAAAAATAAGCTGCCTGCCATGGAAACAGCGGTGACAACCGTACTGTTAAGAAAATAACGGGAAAAATTATTCTTGTTCCAGACGATTGCATAGTTCGTCAGGTTCGGTACAACCGAAAATACCTCTTTGGGCCGGGGCAGCGAATAGGCAGACTTCACAAAGGTCGTCAGCAGCATATAAATAAACGGGAACATAAAAATCAGGATCCCAAAGATGAGCATTGCGTAGATCACGGTCTTCCAAGCCAAACTCACTCTCACTCCCATAGCTGTTGGCCTCCTTCTAAAGGAATCTCTGATTCCCGATTTTCTTCATCTGCGTATACGTCAAGAGAAATACCGCCACACCCATCATCACGCTCATCGCCGAAGCATAGCCGAATTTGAAATTGGTGAAGGCTTGAATATAAATCAGGCTGGGCAGCACTTGGGTCTGATCCATCGGCCCGCCCTTGGTAATGAAATAGACCTGCGGGAAGAAATTGAATGCGCCGTTGACCAAATTGATCACAACAAAGATGGTAACCGGCGCCAACAGAGGGATCGTGACTTTCCTGAACTGATCGATCCATCCGGCGCCGTCGATTTCCGCCGCTTCATACAGATCCTTGGGGATTCCTTGCAGCGCCGCCAAATAAATGACGATGCCCCAACCTACCGTTTTCCAAATATGGAACAGCCAGATCACAACCATCGCCGACCAGTATTCGGACAACCAGTCTACCGGTTGGTGCATCCAACCCAGCTCTTTGTAAAAAACAAAGTTGATAAAGCCGTATTCGCCGCCTGCGAACAGAAATTTGAACAAGAAAGCGACGACGATCCAAGAAGTGATGATCGGCAAATAATAAATCGTGCGAAAGACGATTTTATAGCGCACAAAGCCCATATTGATCAGCACGGCGAAAAACACCGACAAGAACCAGTTGATCGGTACTGTGACAACCGTATTCAGGATCGTATTCTTCACGGCAATCATGAAGCGATGATTGGGATCGCTGAAAGCTTGCGCGTAATTGGCAAAACCGACCCAATGGTTGGCGGCATGCGGAATGATGCTGTAATCCTGAAAGCTGATCAAGATGTTTTTAATCATCGGATAAATCACAAATACCGACGTACCGACCACGCCGAGGAAAATAAAAGGAAGGACAGCCCACCACTGTTTCAAGCCTGCAGCAGTTCTGATCTTCCACGGACGTTTGCCCGGATCGGGGAAGGCAGCGCTCGAAGTATGTTTCGGAAGCATTCCCGGTTCCTCCTTTTTAACGGAAAGAAACCGTTTCGCCGAACTCGGTTAGCCCGGCGAAACGGCCTGCTCATCCGTTCTTATTTTTTCAAAATCGCTTCGATTTGCTTGGCTGCTTCATTCAGCGCATCCGTGGCCGTCGCTTTGCCCCGGATCGCTTTTTCCACTTGAAGATTAAATACATTTTCCATTTCGCCCCACTGCGGAATCGGCGTCCGCGGCAGCGCGGTCTGCAATTGATCGACATATTCCTTGACAAAAGGAACCTTCAAGAATTCCGGATCGTTCGCCGCCTTTTTATTCGTAGGGATCAGTCCGGTTTCGGACATTAATTTTTGCGGTTCTTCGCCGAGCATCCAGTTCATGAACGTCCAGGCTTCTTTCTTATGCTTGGAATTGGCGAACATCACCAAATCTTCGCCGCCGACAACGGAGTGGCTTCCGCCCGGACCTTCGGGAATGAGTGCCCTGACCGTATCGGTCAGCGGATTGAATTTGCTTTCTTTGTCATTCATCAAAATGCTGAAAAACCAAGGACCGTCATCGATCATCAAATAATCGTTATTTTTCATGCCGTCCCATGTTCCCGGCTGTTGGCCGAGTATCGTAGGCGAGATCACGCCGGCTTTTTGCCATTGAACGAGCGTTTCC
>CAZESH010000298.1:0-5324 GCA_964514665.1 uncultured Caryophanales bacterium | reverse complement strand
CTCAGCAGCAGCCCGTTTTCGGCTAATTTGAAATACAGTGCGGAGTGCTCGGCGGGGTAGATCACATCAATTCCCGATCCCATAACGGCAATCGTGCTTCCAACTGCTGTCAAAGCGCCACGGTGCGCTTCGCTGTCAATCCCTCTCGCCATGCCGCTGACCACGGTAAAACCGGATTCCGACAGCTGCTCTGCAAGCTCAAATGCCGTGCGTTTTCCGTACACCGTCGGCGCACGTGTACCGACGATGGAAATCGAAGGATTTTGCAGCAAGCTGAGATTGCCCTTTCCATAAAGTACCCATGGCGGCTGTGCAATTTGTTTAAGCATTTCAGGATAAGATTCGTCCAAAATCGTCAGCATGCTCACTTCGTTTTTTCGACAGTTTTCCTTTATTTGCTCAAGATTGTCACCTTTTAATGCGGAACGAAGCGGGAGAGCGAGTTTTTCACTTAACTGCAGCCGTTTCAGTCGTTCACCGTCCGGCAATGGATTTAATTGCTGCAGCGTTCCCGCCTGCACCAATTTCTCGATGGATTTCCATCCGATGCCGGGACAGTGATGCAAACCAATCAAAATATCGCGTTCCTTCATTATTATTGTCTCCTTTCCGAATGAGAAAACCTCCACCCAAGACCTCCCAAAGAGGAGCGACCGCGTTTCGAGGTTGGTTTTATATAAAAAAACCTCCCATTTCCAAAAGAAATGAGAGGTTGCTTACCTTCATATAAAATAGTATTCGTATGATTATTTTTTTGTGATGCATTTTTCCAGCAGGCCTTTTGCCTCAAGCACCGAAACAAGCGTTGAACCCATTTCGGATGGCGTTGGAGCAACCTTGATCCCACAGGATTCCATCACTTTGATTTTCTCCGCCGCGGTTCCTTTTCCGCCGGAAATGATGGCGCCCGCATGGCCCATTCTTTTTCCTGGAGGCGCGGTTTGACCGCCGATAAAGCCGACAACCGGTTTAGTCATGTTCGCTTTAATCCATTCCGCCGCTTCTTCCTCCGCGGTACCGCCGATCTCGCCGATCATGATCACGGCGTATGTATCGGGATCCTCGTTAAACAGCTTCAAAACATCAATAAATTCCATTCCTTTTACCGGATCTCCGCCAATACCCACAGCCGTCGATTGACCGATTCCGCGCGTTGTCAATTGGTGAACCGCTTCATAGGTTAACGTTCCGCTGCGTGAAACGACGCCAACGTGTCCGGGAATATGAATATAACCCGGCATGATGCCGATTTTGCATTCGTCCGGAGTGATCACGCCAGGACAGTTCGGTCCGACCAGAACCGTTCTCTTTCCTTCGAGATAACGCTTCACTTTGACCATATCCAGAACAGGGATGCCTTCGGTAATGCAGATCACCAAATCCAGATCGGCATCCACAGCCTCCATGATCGAATCCGCGGCAAATGCCGGGGGAACATAAATTACGGATGCATTGGCGCCTGTGGCGTCTTTGGCTTCCTTTACCGTATTGTAAACCGGCAGGCTCACTTTGCTGCCGTTTTCAAGTTCGAAATCGACTTCCATACCGCCTTTTCCGGGAACCGCTCCGGCAACCATCTGCGTGCCGTAATCAAGTCCGCCCTTGGTATGGAACATCCCGGTCTTTCCGGTCATATTCTGGGTAATGACTTTGGTATTTTTATTGACAAGAATGCTCATTCTCTCTTCCTCCTTCTAAAGATATCCGCTACTTGACAAGGGATACGATTTTTTGTGCGCCGTCAGCCATGGAATCGGCAGCTACGATATTCAAACCGGATTCGTTCAAAATCTTCTTGCCGAGGTCTACGTTGGTTCCTTCCAAACGCACGACCAGCGGACGGTCCAAACCGATCTGTTTGGCCGCTTCGACTACCCCGTTGGCAATCACGTCACAGCGCATAATGCCGCCAAAAATATTAACGAATATCCCTTTAACCTGCTCATCCGACAGGATAATTTTGAACGCTTCCGTCACTTTTTCCGTAGTAGCGCCGCCGCCAACGTCAAGGAAGTTGGCCGGATCTCCGCCGTAATGCTTGATAATATCCATGGTTGCCATGGCAAGGCCGGCTCCATTGACCATGCAGCCGATATTGCCGTCAAGTGCAATATAACTCAAATCGAACTTGGAGGCTTGAATTTCCTTCTCGTCTTCTTCCGCCAAGTCACGCAATTCCAAAATATCTTTATGCCGGAACAGCGCATTGGAATCAAAATTCAATTTGGCGTCAAGCGCCATCACATCTCCATCACCTGTGACAACCAAGGGATTGATTTCGGCAATTGAGCAATCTTTGTCGACAAAGGCTCTGTATAAAGCCGTCATGAACTGCACTGCTTTATTGACAAGTTCGCCGGGGATATTGATCGCATACGCCAGCTTTCTAGCTTGAAATGGCTGAAGGCCGATTGCCGGATCGACGACTTCCTTGAAGATTTTTTCCGGAGTCTTCTCCGCAACTTCTTCAATTTCCGTCCCGCCTTCTTCAGAGGCCATCATGACAACACGGCCGGTACCACGGTCCACCACGACACCGATGTAATATTCTTTCTTGATGTCACAGCCTTCTTCGATCAACAAACGCTTCACTTGCTTGCCTTCCGGACCGGTCTGATGCGTGACCAGAATCTTTCCCAGCAGATCTTCGGCATATGTACGGACTTCGTCTTGGCTTTTCGCCACTTTTACGCCGCCGGCTTTGCCTCTGCCTCCCGCATGGATTTGCGCCTTTACGACAACCACCGGGGTTCCGAGCTGTCTTGCGGCTTCCAGAGCTTCATCCGTGGAAAAAGCCACTTTTCCCTCGGGCACTTTTACGCCGTATTGTTTTAGAACCGCCTTTGCCTGATACTCATGGATATTCATTCCCAGATCCTCCTATCGACTATCTTTTTATGCCCACAAATGTGCAGGCGAAAAAAACATGCCGTCATTTCTCGGACAGAAACGTTCTGTACCAAAATTAAGTTTATTCAATCCTGCGAAATCTTGCAATGCTTCTAAAGCAGTTTTACTGAAAGATCCTGTGGATTTGACGACACCTTATAAATAAACCTTCATTATTGTATCATGTTTAATCGACATTTTCCTCTTAATTTGAGCAGAAAATGCATATAATATCGCAATATTTTTAACTTCAATCCAAAAATCATGTTTGAATTTTCCGATTTTTCTCATTTCTCTGGAAATAAAAAATCATCATCGCTACAAAGAAAACGCAACCCTTCTAATTGAAGCATTGCGTCTTCCGAATTCTATTTGCAGCAACTTTATGTGTACGAAGCCGAAACAGGATTGTCCATGCGCGGTTCTCTTTCGGCTTGACGCACGAATCTCATCTCATTCCCGATAAACCCGCATACCCTGCATTGAATTTCCGGTTCGCTCTGAGCCATTTGCTGGGCCTCGCTCTCCTCCACAACAGCCCCTGAAACGGCATCCTTCAGGATCGACCGGGAAAAATTCGAAATCACGTTGAACTTGATTCGGTTAGATCTGCAGTTCGGACAAAAATAAGGGTTTTCCTGCATTTTATATCACCTCAATGGTAGCATACCCATTGATTTAAATTTTACTTATTCCGATACTTTTTTGACTCCAACGGATTGGCAGCCGCAGGTTTTTCCTGTAAAATCTAGGATAAAGATATGAATTGCGGTACGGATATAAGGAAGCACCTTTGTTCGAAAGTACATGCAAAACGGCATGAATCTTTGAATTCGAGGTGTTTTTTATGTATGGAAAAATTTCTAGCGGTTGTTTGCACGGTATTGACGGCAAACTGATCGAGGTGGAAATCGATATTCAAAACGGACTGCCGCAAATGAATATCGTCGGTCTCCCGGACGGGGCGATACGTGAATCGGTGGAAAGGGTACGCTCAGCAATTAAAAACAGCGAATTTTCTTACCCCCTGCAACGAATCACGGTCAATCTGGCTCCGGCCAATTTGCGCAAGGAAGGAAGCGCATTTGATCTGGCTATTGCCGCGGGCATCCTCAGCACAAGCGGACAGATCAGAATTCATAATTTGAGCGATTGCTTTTTCGTCGGCGAATTGGCGCTTGACGGCGCATTGAGACCCATTCAGGGCGTATTGGCCCTGGTTCAGGAGGCCAAAGCCAACGGCGTCGGCACCATAGTCCTGCCGATTGATAATGCTGCGGAGGCGCTGCTGGTCGAGGGAATCGACGTAGTCCCTTTAAAGCATTTAACCGACTTGAAAAAAATGCAGAACAAAACGGATTGGGCAGATTTAGTTAATTCCATTAATATTCACTCCCATAAATTACATCCTTCTGAGCATGATGGTTTGCCGGATTCTCCCGATTATGCCGACGTCAGAGGAAATTTGCAGGCGAAAAGGGCACTGACCGTCGCTGCAGCCGGCATGCACAACATCATACTGATCGGTCCTCCTGGCTCCGGGAAAACCATGCTTCTTCGCAGACTCCCTTCCATCCTTGTGGAAATGTCCGACACCGAAGCGATGGAAGTCACAAAAATAAGCAGTATTTCCGGGCTGTCGCTGACAAATCGCCGGCTGGTCAAAAATCGGCCGTTCCGCTCCCCCCATCACACCATTTCCCAAGCCGGGCTGATTGGCGGAGGAAGCCCGGCCAAGCCCGGAGAAGTCACTTTGGCTCATCGCGGCGTGCTTTTCCTGGATGAAATCCCTGAATTCCCAAGATATGTACTGGAGGTTCTCCGGCAGCCTTTGGAGGACGGGCATGTGACCATTTCCAGAGCAAGAGGCGTTTATGAGTTCCCTTCCCGCTTTATTCTAGCCGCAACCATGAATCCATGTCCCTGCGGTTATTTCGGCTATGAGACACAAGCGAACACCTGCAGCTGCCATGAGCACAAAATTTCCTCCTACCGTTCCAAAGTATCCGGTCCTCTGCTTGATCGCATTGACCTTCATGTGGCGGTACCGAATGTGAATTTTAGGGAATGGGCTGTACATACGGAAGGGCGAGAGAGCGGGATTCCCGAATTAAGCTCTGCGGACATGCTGAAAATGGTGCAGCGCGCCCAAGCGATTCAAGCTGACAGGTTCCGCGGCTTAAGCATCCGCTTTAACAGTGAAATGTCCGGAAAAATACTGCGAGAGCACTGCCGTATAAACGCGAAAACCGAACAAACCATGCTGCGTTCCTTTGCCGCTCTGGGTCTCAGCGCCAGGGCACACGATCGGGTATTGAAGATCTCCCGCACTATAGCCGACCTGGAAAATTCCGAACAGATCGAAACCCCGCATTTGGCGGAGGCGCTGCAATATCGTACGCTGGATCGAAAAAGTCCGAGATGAATGCTTAATC
>CAZESH010000297.1:0-5344 GCA_964514665.1 uncultured Caryophanales bacterium | reverse complement strand
ATCCAAGCCGAGGCTGAAGCCGAAGTGATGGAGAACCTGAAGGATCAGGATCTTACCCGGAAGCAAACGATTCAACAGCTGGAACAGGAGATTTCCGCGAATATCGAAGCCGAAATCCGCGCAACCTTTGCTGCCATGAAGGAGCGAAAAGCGGACAGCGCCAATCTCGGCATGCTCACCTACTGGCATTATCCGCGGCAGTGGCAGGAGCATCTCATGCGCCAATGGCCCGAAGTCCTGTCAAATTCCACCGCGTCCGTTCATGTCCGGTCCATGGTGCTTAGATTCGGTCTGACTTCCGAGAACATTGCCGAAAAGGAGTCCCATCAATGAATCCTTCTTTTTTGATTATCGCCTTGATCGGCATCTTAAGCTCGATGGGATACGACTTCACGCGGAATAGAAAGCAAAAGAAACCTTTTTTCATGCTGTCAATGGTGCTGTATCTGGTCTCTTTGGCCCTGCTGTTCTCCCCGCTGATGAATATTCAAATTCCGATGCCGACATCTATTTTCGTCCAATTTATCACCCCCTGGTTTCAATCGTTTTTTCAGTGAATTTAAAATAACCCATGAAAGTGAAGTAATTAATATTTAAAGAGGCGGGAGGTTTGAACCCCATGGATCGGCATCAACAGTTGAATCACCGGCAATTCATGTGGATGATTGTTTCGATTCTGGTAGGCGGCGGGTATTTGACTGTCCCCCAGGCGCTCATTCAATTTGGAGAAACCGATGCTTGGCTTTCGGAAATCATAGGCCTGGCATACGCCTTGGTCGTGGGCTTCTTTTTTGTCCGGCTGGTCAAGCTGTATCCGGGAAAAAACATCTTCGAGATCAATCTCGAAGTCGGCGGAAAGCTGCTTGGCGCCATACTGAACGGGCTCCTGATCTTCTACTTGTGGAGCGTGCTGGTGCGCGATCTGGCCGGCATGGAGCAGATCATAAAAACGACACTTCTCCGCAACACGCCGGAAAACATCGTGATGCTGGTTTTTATCGGTCTTGTGATGTTCTACGGACGAACGAGCGTGGAAATTACGGCGAGAGTTGCGGATCTCATTTTACCCCTGTTCATCTCTTTCACCTTCACAGTTCCGTTCCTGCTGCTAAACGAAATATCGCTTTCCAGAATACAACCGGTTATGGTGATGCCGATAAAGCATGTATTGACTTCCAACGTCATTTCACTTGGACAGTTTGCCGATTTTTTTGTGGTAGGCGCCTTTCTTCACACCTTGTCTGCTGCCAAAAAACTGCATGCCTCGCTGCGTCTAGGCATCTTACTGTCCGCATTTTGGCTGACCCTGGTGACGCTGATGGATCTCACCGTATTGGGTGGCAATATTGCGGCAAAGGAGCTGCTTCCCAGTTACAGCTTGATCCAACAAATACACATTACCGATTTTCTGGACCGCATCGACATCATTGTGTTCAGTATCTGGCTGCCGGTTTTTACGATTAAGGTCGTGTTTATTTTTCTTGCTTTGCTGTTGGCAATAACCAGCTTCGGCAGAACTAAGGATTCCCAACTGATCAACAGACCGGTGGCTTGGTTCCTGCTGCTTTCCACCGTCTTGTCATTCTCCGGTGTCCAAGAATTGTTCGCCTTCAGTAATTACAGCTTGATCATTATTGCTTTAACCGCCCAACTTCCGGTTATCGCCATCGTATGGATCCTAAGCGCAAAAAAACATAGCAGTTCCAACGACGGCCGCAAAGCGGGGCCCAATCCAAAATTGCGGAAATGGAGTGCAATCACCCATATCCTGCTGCTTTCCTCCCTTGGGGGCGTTGTGATCGGATTTTGGCTGGGGAAGGATTTCTACATGATCGCCAATATTTGCGGAAGCTTTTATTTTCTTACCCTTATGGCACTGATATTTACGACGTACAAAGAAGTTGCAGCCGTCAGGGATAGATGAGGCAACCTGCAATTTCGATTTTCCGCATTGGCAACAGATTCGCATACACGCTGCACAACAAAAAAAAGGCGGAAACCCTTCTCCCGCCCCCAAAATTCATCAAATATTGCTGCGCAATTGTGCATTATTCCTGCACGGGCTGCATTTGACTCAAACGGTATTTGGCCACCTTGAAATATCCGAATACGTTCTGCAGATCGCTGTCCTCGACAAAACGAAGCTTCAACGAACCGGCCGCTTCCATAATATAGGGCCGCAAAGCGGTAGCACCGCCGCCCATGACGTAAAAGCATTGAATGTCCGGGTATTTCTTCCAGCGCTTTTTGATCAGATCGACCATTTTCATTGCAGCACGGGTAAAATAAGTGTCCACAATCGGCTTGATGTCGGTTGTGCCCTCGCCTATTCGGCGAATCACGAAATCCCGTGATTTGATGCGCTGCACCAGCTTCGTACGGCTTGGAAAGGAATAGCCGTATAAGTCTTCGACATCGCGGATGATGTTGTCCAGATAGGTGGCCATGCCCATTTGCTCTCCATAGCTGAACTGGTTGTCGATGCTCAGGCGTTTGACCACCGGAAAATCCGTCGTCAGCGAACCGATTTCACAAACCCCGATACAGCCGTAATATAATTCTTCATCACGCACCTGCAGATTTTCATCGGTAGCCAAATTGAAAATCGCACCAGCGCCTTCAATCGACATAATGGTGCGCCGTATAATCAATTTGATTTTGCGATTGCGATATTGCGGCGTCGACAAAAAGGTAACCTCATGTTCGCCGATCAAACGATCTTCGAATTGTTTATGAAATCTTGCATAGGTACGGACCGGAAGACCCGTGCCCAATATGTATTCGATCTCATCTCCGCTGCCGTAAGTGGATTGACCCATCAGCCCTACATAAGCGAGCGCCGTTAGAGCGACGATCAAAGACTGATCGGAAACCGCTTTGTTGTCGGATTCTTCCAATTCGAAGTTATCTTCACTTTCCATCGCCAGCAAACCGACGAAATATCGCTGATTGTTCTTGAAAAGCGCAGAGCTGTGAATCGTCACGTCCAATGCTTTGATCGGAGCGTCTTCTTCCTGTAAAACCAGCCTTTCAAAACCCGGTGCGATTATATTCGGAATCGCAATCGGCTGTTGCATGCCCTCCGTTATTACCTTGACACTGTCATTTCCCACGTCGATACCTGCAAGCTTAACCATGATTCCCTCCCTTTCCATGAACGCAATTGCCGATTGTCAGCAAACAAAAACTGGATTTATCCATACTTTAAATGTCATTCGACTTTTTTTAACAAAATCCTGCTTTTCCCATGCTTTTTTTGCATCATTGCATATCCATTGATTTTTTTATTGGTCGGAAGCAGGGTTTTCGAATTTTTTGGCGAATTACATCAAATACTTAATAATATGGATAATCCGTTTCCAAATCGTTCCAGCTTTTGAAATCAACGCCAGCCTGCTTAAAGGAGACTTTGATGAGAATGCTTCGGGAAATAAGAAAAATCCGCTTTAAAAGGTTCACGTTTATGGTTATTCCGGATGCCAACCAATCCGTGGTCCGCTTTCGCTTAAACAGCTTGGTTTTGTATGTTGCCGCTTTCTTGTTGCTATCGCTGCTTGCAGCCACCGCCGTAATCTATATGGTCAATCAGCAGAATGCAAAGTTGAAAAATCAACTGGCGATAGAGCTCAACAAAAAAACGGCAATGTATAAAACCGATTTGTCGGACAAGCAGAAAACAATCGAAAAGCTGCAGGGCAACGTGATCCAGCTTTCGCAGCAAACGGGCGACATGAAGTCAAAGCTGGACGAATTAAAACAGCTGGAAGACGATTTGAAATCGATAGCCAAAATTACGCCAAAGGAAAAGCCCGTTGCCATCGCATCTTCCGGAGATGCTGCGACGGAGGACGCTTCAGCCTCCGCTCCAAACGACATGCTTGGGGGAGCAGGCGGAATAACTGAAGCCGTCAGCGAAGACAATATCGAATCTCTCGCGGTGCAAACCCAATCCAGCCTGGAGAGCATGGATCAGGATCTGGCCCGCTTGATGGACAGTTTTTCCGACGCCAAGCAGAAAATAATGGCCTACAAAAATTTTCTTAGAATTACGCCTTCAATGTGGCCGACTATCTCCCACAGAATTACTTCCCCTTATGGCTATCGCAGGGATCCTTTTACCGGGCATGTCGGTTTCCATGACGGGGTGGATATCGGAGCCAGCTACGGAGATCCTGCCTATACAACGGCCGATGGTGTGGTCGAATATACCGGATACGATAGCTCTCACGGCGAAAACATCATTGTCCGCCATGCCAATGGACTGAAAACAAGGTATCTGCATCTAAGCAAAATTCTCGTCAGTGAAGGCGATAAAGTCAACAAAGGCGATAAAATCGGCTTGATCGGCTCCACAGGCCGCAGCACCGGACCTCATCTGCACTATGAAGTGATCAAAAGCGGCGTAATCATCAATCCTATGCCCTATACCCATCCACCCGAGAAAGGAATGACCGATTTTGTTCAAAAGAAATAAGGTCCACATCAATCCCAACACCACAGATACCGTGATCGGCGAAGGCACCGTATTCGAAGGCAAGATCAAATCCAAAGCCAGCCTGCGGATAGAGGGTCAAATCATCGGAGATATCGAATGTCTCGGCGATGTCATCATTGGCGAGAAAGGTCTCGCCAAATCCAACATTCAAGCGCGAAACGTCACGATCGCAGGAAACGTACAGGGCAATATCAACACGAAAGGCGTACTCAGCATCATGGCGAACGGAAAGCTGAACGGCAATACCTCGGCGCACTCGCTGGTCATTGCCGAAGGCGGCATTTTCCAAGGCGCCAGCAAAATGGACGGAAAAAACGCAGGCCCGACTGAAAGCGAAGATAAAGATAAACAGCCCTCAGGCAGCTTGAATAACAGCTACAACAACTCGACGGCAATCCTTTAGAAAAACAAAAAAGGCTATCCCGGCTTTTACAGCCCGCGGATTAGCCTTTTTTTGACGGGCAAAATCAACTGCTGACGTCGCGTTTGTTGAAAATGGTCCAGGACAGTGCATTGAACAAGATAAAATAAAGAATCAGCATCACAATCGAGAAGGACAGCGTCATCCCCTCCACCATAGGAGTGCCGTTGATATACTGGGTGAGGTTGGTGTTGGCGAACAGCGAATATTTCATCCACGCATAACGGGAGGCCAGCATCAGCGTCACCTGCGGTCCGACGAACATGATGAAGATGGAGAGCCCGATCGCTAGGGCGCTGCTGCGAAAAACGGAAGAAATCATAAAGGCCAGCGAAACGATCATGATCAATTGAATGGAATCAAGTCCATAGGCCCCGAACACATGCAGAAGCATGCTCCCCTCGACTACCTCCCCCGCTGCATTGACG
>CAZESH010000296.1:0-5355 GCA_964514665.1 uncultured Caryophanales bacterium | reverse complement strand
CTTCTGGAGAGACCTGACGGTCGCCTTTGAAACCGGGAAATACCGCAATTTCTAGTCCAATTTCCTGGTTTTGGGCTAATCTATAGGGTTTCTTGGGCAGCCTGATATCTGCACGGCAAATTGAAAAATGGGATGAAGCAGATGAAAAGATGGCTTAAATACAAATATTTGGAACTGCTGAGAGCTAAAGGCGGTCCGACAAAAGTGGCGAAAGGGTTTTCCATCGGATTGGCCATCGAAATGTTTACTTTGCCTACAATGGGCATAGCATTCTTCTTGATTTTTCCTCTGGTTTATTTTTTTAGAGCCAGTCTCGCCGGAGCGATGGTTGGATTTGTTTTCGGTAAAATTATTTATATCCCATTCTCATTCATGAACAACAGGGTCGGGGCAATTTTTGTGACGAAGCGTTTTGAAGCCCATCTTCACAGCACCCTGCATTTTTTGCCTAATTGGCTGGAGGCGGCAATCGTCGTCAACATGAAGCTGATTGTCGGCGGGATGCTGAATGGCGTGCTTCTGGGGCTATTGATGTTTTTTCCGATTAAATGGCTGCTCCAGGCTTATGCGACGCGCAGGCTGGAGAAAAGAAAGCAAAAAAAAATGAAAATGATCGCCAAAGAAAATAACCATTAAATTTGCGGAATGGGACTTGACGGGGCGGTTGTTTTCTTATATAGTTACTTTAACGATTAAAAGCATAAAAGCTTAAAAGCGTTTAAGTGAACAAGCGTTTAAGCGCAAATGAATATTCGGGAGTGTTGAGAGCAATGATAGCCATATTATCCCATTCTGCTTCAGAGGAACGTTTGCAGGAAATTATCCGCCATATTGAAAAGCACGGCGTACAGGCGCACGTATCGAGAGGTATAGACCGTACGGTGGTAGGCATTATCGGCAAGGCGGATCCGACGCTTGCCGAGCAGCTGCGGCAAATGTCCGGCGTGGAAAATGTAATCAAGATATCGAAATCCTATAAACTTGCAAGTCGGGAGTTCCATCCCGACAACACGGTAATTGACATTAAAGGCGTAAAAATCGGCGGAGACGAAGTCGTGATCATGGGCGGTCCTTGCGCGGTTGAATCTCCCGAACAAATCGATGAGATCGCCCGGCTGGTGAAAGCAGCAGGCGGGCAGGTGCTGCGCGGCGGAGCTTTCAAACCGAGAACGGGTCCTTACAGCTTCCAAGGGATCGGCGTCGAAGGCTTGGAAATGATGGCGGAGGCCGGCAAGAAGCATGGCCTGCTGACGATAACCGAGGTCATGACCCCGGAATATGTGGACATTTGCGCGCGCTACGCGGATATTCTTCAGGTCGGCACTCGCAATATGCAAAACTTCGATTTGCTGCGCAAGCTTGGTACGATCGATACCCCGGTAATGCTGAAGAGGGGATTCAGTGCAACGTATGATGAGCTGTTGAATGCGTCGGAGTATATTCTGGCAGGCGGAAATCCGAACGTGATGCTTTGCGAGCGCGGCATTCGCACTTTTGAAAGCTATACCCGCAATACGCTGGACTTGACGGCGATTCCGGTGCTGCATCAACTCAGCCATTTGCCGGTGATTTCCGATCCGAGCCATGGAACAGGGCGCAGGGAGCTCGTGGAAACGATGTCTTTGGCATCGGTAGCTGCAGGAGCAGACGGGCTGATTGTGGAGATGCATACGGATCCCGACAATTCCATGACAGGAGACGGCGTGCAATCGCTGTTTCCCGGACAGTTTGCCAAGCTGCTGCAGGATATCGAAAAGCTGGCGCCGATCGTGGGCCGTTCGTTTAATACCGAGAAAGAAACGTTCCCTGCAAGCATGAAATAAGCAATCCCTTCTCCTCTTTGATAGATACCAGGAGTTTTAAATAGAACACCCTCAAATCTCTTGCTGCGTTGGGATTTCGGGGTGTTCTATTCATGTGTTATGTTAGGTGACATATGGATAAAAAATACCTTACATAAGTATTGACTGCCGATTTGCGGAGAATTATAATAGCTTCATACGATATTAAGAAACTTGAACATTCACAGGGAATACTGCATTGAATGTTCGGAAATAGGAGGATAGATATTCCATGTCTGTTCAAAAAACACTAGATTTTATCAAAGAAAACCAGATTGAATGGGTAGATTTCCGCTTTGTGGATTTGTCTGGAAAAGCCCACCACATTACAGTGCCTGCTTCTGAGGTGGAGGAAGAAACATTTGAAAACGGCGTAGCTTTCGACGGTTCTTCCATCCCCGGTTTCCGCGGCATTGAGGAATCCGACATGGTCATGATGCCGGATACCGAGTCCAGCTTTATCGATCCTTTCACGGCTCATCCGACGCTTGTCATCATGTGCGACATTTATACACCTGAGGGTGAGCGCTATGAACGCGATCCGCGCGGCATCGCTCAAAAGGCCGAGGAATTCTTGAAGACTTCGGGCGTAGGTACAGCTGCTTATTTTGCGCCGGAATCGGAATTTTTCATTTTCGACGACGTTCGCTACGAAAGCGGACAGAACAGCTCTTCTTACAGCGTCGATTCCGAAGAAGCCGCATGGAACACCAACCGCAAAGAAGAAGGCGGAAATCTCGGCTTCAAAGTGCGCAATAAAGGCGGATACGTTCCGGTTGCCCCGACGGATACGCAGCAGGATATCCGCAGCGAAATTTGCCGCTTGCTGATTGAAACCGGCCTGCGCATTGAACGCCATCATCATGAAGTGGCGACTGCCGGACAAGGTGAAATCAACTTCCGTTTTGATTCGTTGACCAAAACTGCCGACAATCTGATGAAATACAAATATATTATTCATAATACGGCAAGACAATACGGGAAAGTCGCTACATTTATGCCTAAACCGCTGTTTGGCGATAACGGCAGCGGCATGCACGTGCACCAAAGCATTTTTGACGGCGATACGCCTTTGTTCTATGAAAAGGGCGGATATGCCAACCTGAGTGAAATGGCGCTGCATTACATCGGCGGTATTCTCTATCATGCACCGGCTTTAATTGCGATTACCAATCCTAGCACCAACTCGTTTAAGCGTCTTGTACCTGGGTATGAAGCTCCGGTAAATCTGGTTTTCTCCAAAGGAAATCGTTCTGCTGCCGTGCGTATTCCGGTTGCTGCGGTAACCCCAAAAGGATGCCGGATCGAATTCAGAACCCCGGACTCCACAGCAAATCCGTATTTGGCTTTTGCGGCCATGCTCTTGGCCGGACTCGACGGAATCAAGAAAAAAATGGATCCGAAAGAGCTTGGTTACGGTCCGCTTGATACGAATATTTACGAGCTTTCCGATGAAGAGAAGAAAGAAATCCGCAGCGTGCCGGCTTCCTTGGATGAAGCGCTGGAAGCACTGAAGGCTGATCATGAATTCCTGCTGGACGGCGGAGTATTCACTGAGGACTTCATTAATAATTATATCGATTTCAAAAGTGCAGAGGCTAAAGCGGTAAGCATTCGCGTACATCCTCACGAATATTCACTGTACTTTGACTGCTAAGCTGATCATCTGACAGCGAATAAAAGACCTTCAATTTTCACCGACGCAAGGTGAGGTTGAAGGTCCTTTTGTTCCAGCCGGCTCAAGCTCAGCCGTGGAATTATCAGATCATGACGGTTTTGTTCTTGCCCTCCGACTTTGCCCTGTACAAAGCATCGTCGGCAAGCTTGAACAGCGTTTCCTTGCCTTCCCCTTTTGCGTAGGGACGGACTCCTGTGCTGATTGTAATGCCATTGCCGTTTAATTCATTAAAGGCAAGCCCGGCAATCGCTTCGCGGATGTTTTCAAGAATATTCATCGTTTCGGAGGAGGATTTTTCCGTAAAAATAACGGCGAATTCCTCACCTCCGTATCGAGCGACAAAATCGTTGGCCGTGACACTCGCTTTAATGCAGCCGGCCACTTCCTTCAGTACGATATCTCCGGCCCAATGGCCGTATGTATCGTTGACCGCTTCGAAATTGTCGATATCCATCAAGGCAAGCTGCAGCTGAGGGCTGTTTTTTTCGCTTTGCTCAACCAGCCTCTCGATATATTCATGAAACGTTTTGTGGTTATAAAGGTCTGTCAGCGCATCGATCTTGGAGATGCGGTCCATCAAGATGTTCTTGACCAGCAAATCCTGTTGGGATTGCATCGATTTTTCCAGATTGCCAATCAGATCGTTGCCGCGCTGGATAATGCCGATTCCGGCAATGGTCGTTCCCAGCAGCATGCAGATAACGACCACGATTTCGTAAAAAGAAATATAATAGATTCGCACGGGATCAATCCAAAATATCAATAAGAATACAATCATGCTGCCTACGGCTGTGGCAATCAGCTTGCGCCGGTTGAAATAAAACATCGAGACCAGCAGCGGGAGCACCAAGACAACCTGGGAGCCGTGTATCAACGGGGACACGAAGATCAAGGTGACGAATGAAATGATGAACCCCGCAGCGACAATCAACCAGTCGTGATGCTTGGCAATAATTCGGATTAAATAGCGGGTAGAGAGAATAACAGCAGTAATGATCAAGTCTGGGAAGCCCACGTAATAGCGCAAATAATCGAAAACGACAAAGTTTGAGCTGTATTTTAAGGCCAGCATCATCACTGAAAGCTGTCCGAATATATAGACGATAAGCAGACCCCAATATGCGTTGATTATTTTATCGTTCCATATTCTTAAATTGGTTAAATGGTTATAATTCATCACAGCCTCCGGTAAAAAAATCGAGTGTAATTCGCGTGGTGTAATACTTGTATTACACCTTTCGACATTTCCGCACAAAACCCTTCTTTATTACCGCTCTACAGCAGAAAAAGCGCAAAAGATTTGCGACATCAATCTCCAAGTGTTGACATCGACATCCATCGTTGGTTAGGCTTATGCTTAAGAGGCAACTTTCGACAAGAGGAGGATATCCGGTTGAATAAAAGAATTCCCATTCTGGTTCAATTGATTGTGGGATTTACTTTGATCATGCTGACGGTCATTATTGTTACGTTTTATTTTTCATACCGGAATTCCGCTTATGTACTGTTAAGGACAACCCACCAGTATTTGAATGAATCTGTAAGGCAAATGAGCGGGAAATTGGATGTCGCGTTGAAGGAATACGATAAATTTACACAGATGGTCGAGTTTAACAGCATGCTGCAGGACTATCTCAAAAAAATCGACGCAGGCCAGCAGCCTGCGCAAAGCAAATACGAAATCGAACGCTTCATCAGTGAGCAAAGCCGCTTTTTGGGCGGCGAATCGCTTACGGTTATTCATATAACGGATAATAAAGAGGGATATTATACGGCAAACACTTCGATTTCCTTGTTGTGGAACAAAGAAAGCCAAATGAAGCAGCAATTCTGGTA
>CAZESH010000295.1:0-5374 GCA_964514665.1 uncultured Caryophanales bacterium | reverse complement strand
ACGCACTGCCGATTATCGGTGTCGTTATCGGATTTATCCTGATGGGTAAAGCGTTGGCGTAATCGAAAAAAAGTTTTACCGGCGAGGGAATACCTCTCGCTATTCTTATGAACGCCGCTTTATGCAGGATACTCGTTTCGAAGGTAGAGATGGATCTAAAGGAGTGAAACGAATTGATTAAACTTGGGACGCTGCAAATTGAATTGGGCACGATGCTGGTTCAACTTGTCGCCTTCATTATATTGTTATGGCTTGTCAACAAGTTTGCGATGAAGCCGGCCATGAAAGTGCTGACCGATCGCCAAACGTATATCGAGACCCAAATCTCCGGCGCGGAAGAGTCACAAAAAGAGGCTGCCCGTCTGGTTGAAGAGCAACGCCAAGTTTTGGCGCAATCCAAAAAAGAAGCTTACGAGCTTTTGGAAAGAGCCAAAATGCAAAAGGAGCGCGACGCGGAAGAGATCATCAAAGCCGCTCAAGAGCGCGCTGAGCGCATGATCAAGGATGCGACCCTGGAAATCGCCAATGAGAAGAACAAAGCGATTGCCGAGCTTCGCGAGCAGGTCGGATCGTTGTCGGTCATGCTTGCTTCCAAAATCATCGAAAAAGAATTGGATGCCTCCAAACAGCGGGAAACGATTGACGAGTTCCTGCAGCAGGTGGGGGGTCAAATATGAGCGAAGAAGTCGTAGCCAGACGCTATGCACGCGCTTTGTTCGATTTGGCGGTAGAAAAGAACATCCTGCAGCAAATTGAAGCCGATCTTACGGGCATACGCCAGGTGTTGGCCGAATCGAAGGAACTGCAGACTTTCCTGCAGCATCCGCAGACCGATGCCGCAGTGAAGAAAGACAAAATCAAAAGCATTTTTTCCGGCAAAGTTTCGGAATACGTGCTTTCCCTGATGCTGCTCTTGATCGATCGTCGTCGGGAGAGCATTTTGTCGGAAGTCGCTGATGAATTTGTCGGCATGAGCAATCGTGCCAACAATGTGGTGGATGCCGAAATCGTTTCCGCCGTGCCGTTGGACGAACAGGAACTGCTTGGCATTGCCGAGCGGTTCGGCAAAAAGATCAACAAAACCCTGCGGATGAAAAACGATGTGGATCCTGCAATTGTAGGCGGACTCGTTATTCGCATCGGTGACCGTATATATGATGGAAGCATTAAAGGAAAACTGGCGCGATTCAAGCAATCGCTTGCATAGTCTTAATCTCTGAAGATAGGGGTGAGGTTCGTTGAGTATCAGACCTGAGGAAATCAGCTCATTAATCAAACAGCAAATTGAACAATATAATGCGGATATTCAAGTCGCCGACGTAGGTACCGTTATTCAAATCGGGGACGGTATCGCGCGTGCGCACGGCCTGCAGAACGTGATGGCGGGAGAACTGTTGGAATTCTCCAACGGTGTTATGGGAATGGCTCTTAACCTGGAAGAGGATAACGTAGGTATCGTTATTATGGGACCTTACACGGAAATCCGTGAAGGCGACCAAGTCAAACGGACGGGACGCATCATGGAAGTGCCTGTTGGCGAGGCGCTGCTCGGACGCGTTGTCAATTCACTCGGTCAACCGGTGGATGGCAAAGGCCCGATCGATACCAAAGAATTCAGACCGGTTGAATCTCCGGCTCCCGGGGTAATTGATCGCAAGTCGGTATTTGAGCCGATGCAAACCGGGATCAAAGCCATCGATTCGATGATTCCGATCGGACGGGGACAGCGCGAGCTGGTTATTGGCGACCGCCAAACCGGTAAAACCGCGATTGCCATCGATACGATCATCAACCAAAAAGGCAACGGCATGATCTGCGTATATGTAGCGATCGGCCAAAAACAATCCACAGTAGCCAATGTTGTGGAAACGCTGCGCAGACACGGCGCTTTGGAATACACCATCGTGGTAACGGCAAGCGCTTCGGAGCCTGCTCCGCTGTTGTATCTTGCCCCGTATTCCGGCTGTTCGATGGGCGAATATTTCATGTACAAGGGTCAGCACGTTTTGGTCATCTATGACGATTTGTCCAAACAGGCGGCCGCTTACCGCGAGCTTTCCTTGCTGCTCAGACGTCCTCCGGGCCGGGAAGCTTATCCTGGAGACGTATTCTACTTGCACTCCCGTTTGCTGGAGCGCGCGGCTAAATTGAGCGATGCCATGGGCGGCGGTTCCTTGACCGCGCTTCCGTTTATCGAAACCCAGGCGAGCGACGTTTCCGCCTACATTCCGACGAACGTGATTTCCATTACGGACGGACAGATCTTCCTTGAAGCAGACCTGTTCTATTCCGGGCAGCGTCCTGCCGTAAACGTGGGGATTTCCGTATCACGGGTAGGCAGCGCGGCACAGATCAAGGCGATGAAGAAAGTTGCCGGCACCTTGAAGCTCGATCTTGCACAATACCGCGAGCTGGCGGCGTTCGCACAGTTCGGATCGGATCTGGACAAATCGACGCAAGCGCGTTTGAACCGCGGTGCGCGTACGATGGAAATCCTCAAGCAGGGTGTAAACCAGCCGATGCCGGTAGAAAAGCAAGTGATCAGCATCTATACCGCGATCAAAGGCTTTTTGGACGATATTCCGACTCATGATATTTCGCGCTTCGAAAGGGAGTTCCTTTCCTTTGTCGATTCCAATCATGCCGAGGTTTTGGCATCCATTCGCGAAACGAAGGACATCACGGCGGATAATGAAAAAGCGCTGGTTCAAGCCATCGAGAAGTTTAAGCAAGGATTCGCGACAACCTGAATCTAACCGTTCCGTGATTGATGATAGATACAGCAAACGACTTTCCCGGCAGACAGCTTAAAAGCCGACTCCGGACAGGTTAAGCATAAAAAAGCAAAGTGTTTCAAAGTGACGGATGAAAGCTTTGCGACGCTTACGACGAATGTTTCCCCGCGGGAAACTTTGAGGTGGTGAGAAGATTGGCTAAAGGAATGCGCGATATTAAGCGTGAAATCCAAAGTAAGAAAAGCACCCGACAAATCACCAAAGCGATGGAAATGGTGGCTGCGTCCAAATTGAAGAAAGCGCAAAATGCAGCCGAGGCGGCTCGACCTTACGCGGACAAAATGAAGGAAGTCGTCTCCAACATCGCCGCAGGTTCTTCAGGGCTCAAGCATCCTATGCTGCAGGCGCGACCCATCAAGAAGACCGCCTACTTGGTGATTACATCGGACAGGGGCTTGGCCGGCGGCTTTAATGCGAATTTGCTTCGCAACTTGAACGCCACCATCCAGTCCAAGCATAAATCGAAAGACGAGTACGCTTTGTTTGTGGTCGGACGAAAAGGGCGCGATTCTTTCAAGAAACGCGATCTGCCGATCGTGCATGAAGTGACGGGATTGCCGGATGACATTCGTTTTTCCGATATCAAAGAGATTGCCAATGCGGCGGTCAGCAATTTCGAGAATGGAACTTATGACGAATTGTATCTCGTATACAACCGTTTTGTGAATCCGATTCAACAAATTCCGACGGAAAAAAGACTGCTCCCGCTAGGGGATATCGGCGAAGGCGTGAAGGCGGCATATTACGAGTATGAGCCTTCTCCCGAGAAAGTTCTGGATGTTCTTTTGCCGCAATATGCGGAGACCTTGATATACAGCGCAGTGCTGGAAAGCAAGGCAAGCGAATTCGGTGCAAGAATGACGGCCATGGGCAATGCCACCAACAATGCGACAGAGATGATCAACCAATTGACGTTGTCTTATAACCGCGCTCGTCAAGCGGCGATCACGCAGGAAATTTCCGAAATTGTTGCAGGCGCGAATGCACTTGAATAAACAAGCCATATGCTTACGAAGCGGTTTTGTTGCGGAGCTGAACAGCGATGCGAAGCTTCACAAAACTTGGAGGAGGTTAGAAGATGAATAAGGGACGCGTTTTATCGGTCATGGGACCCGTTATCGACGTTCAGTTCGAAAGCGGCAAATTGCCCGAAATTTTAAATGCGATCAAAATTGAAACCAAAGTCGGGGATCGTGAAATCAAATTAACGGCAGAGGTAGCTACACATCTTGGCGATAATGTGGCCCGTTGCGTTGCGATGTCCTCCACCGACGGTCTTGTCCGCGATACGGAAGTGACCGACCTTGGCGGACCGATTTCCGTACCGGTAGGAAACGCTGTATTAGGCCGCGTATTGAACGTATTGGGCCAACCGATCGACAATGCCGGACCGATTGAAACCGAGACGATCAATCCGATTCACCGGCTTGCCCCGTCTTTTGAAGAGCTCTCCGTGCAGCAGGAAATTCTGGAAACCGGAATCAAAGTCATTGACTTGATTGCTCCCTATGCGAAGGGCGGAAAGATCGGTTTGTTCGGCGGTGCCGGTGTAGGAAAAACGGTAACGATCCAAGAACTGATCAATAACATCGCGTTGGAGCACGGCGGTATTTCCGTATTTGCCGGTGTAGGCGAACGGACTCGTGAAGGAAACGATTTGTACCATGAAATGAAGGATGCCGGCGTACTGCCTAAAACCGCAATGGTTTTCGGTCAGATGAACGAACCGCCTGGGGCGCGTTTGCGCGTGGCCTTGACGGGCTTGACGATGGCTGAGCATTATCGCGATGTGGAAGGTAAAGACGTGCTGCTCTTTATCGATAACATCTTCCGTTTTACCCAAGCGGGATCTGAAGTTTCCGCCTTGCTTGGCCGCATGCCGTCTGCGGTGGGTTATCAGCCTACCTTGGCGACAGAAATGGGCCAGCTGCAGGAACGGATTACTTCCACCAAAAAAGGATCGGTTACTTCGATTCAGGCGATCTATGTGCCTGCCGATGACTACACCGACCCGGCTCCGGCAACGACATTTGCCCACTTGGACGCAACAACGAACCTTGAGCGGAGAATTTCCGAGAAAGGGATTTTCCCTGCCGTGGATCCGTTGGCATCCTCTTCGCGGATTCTCTCTCCGGACATTGTCGGGGAAGAGCACTATCAAGTTGCGCAGAGCGTCAAACAAATTCTGCAGCGTTATAAGGAACTTCAGGACATCATTGCCATCCTCGGGATGGACGAACTGTCCGACGAAGATAAACTGATCGTTCAACGGGCAAGAAGAATTGAACGTTTTCTGTCGCAGCCTTTCCACGTGGCAGAAGCCTTTACGGGCATTAAAGGAAAGTATGTGCCGGTAAAAGAAACGGTTCGCAGCTTTAAAGAGATTCTTGACGGCAAGCATGACGATTTGCCGGAAGCCGCATTTATGTTTGTCGGCACCATCGAGGAAGCGGTCGAGAAGGCGAAAACCTTATAAATTTGATTCGCATGGGATGTGAATCGCAACTCCGAATCGCAGGAGGTAATCGATTTGAGCACTTTACTATTGGAGATCGTCACACCGGACCGCAGGGTGTACG
>CAZESH010000294.1:0-5402 GCA_964514665.1 uncultured Caryophanales bacterium | reverse complement strand
TGTGGCGGTTGAATCCTTGCTCGGCGCTTTGAGCGTTTTCTCGATCAATCCGCCGCTGCTGATGGCGGCGCATATGGGTGTGGCGCTGCTGTCTTTCGGTTCGCTGGTGGTGCTTACCGTGACCATCCGCGACATGCAGCTGTCTCGTAGAGAAGCGCGGCAAGCAGTGGGAAAGCCGCTGTCCCGCTTGATCGGCTTCAGCTTTTTCTATCTGTACGCGGCGATTTATTTCGGCGCTTATGTGGCCAGTACCGGATCGGGTGTTTATTTCCGCGGATTTCCTTTTCCGACCGAATCCTACGCTTGGGCCGACAGCGCGCTGTTGATCGATATCGCACATCGCATCTTTGCTTTGGGGCTGCTCGTGCTGACCTTGCTGATCCTGCTTTGGACACGCAAGCTTAAAGCGCAAAGGCCGGATTTATATGCCGCCGGTTTGTTGTCCTTTATTCTTGTATGCTTGCAGGGCTTGAGCGGTGCTCTTCTGATCTATACGCAGCTGAGCTTATCTTCGATTTTGGTGCATGTAACAATCGTCTCCCTGCTGTTTGCGGATATCTGCTATCTGGGTATTCAAAGCTTGCCGCAAACCGGAAATTCCGTAGTCAAACGGCAAAAGCGGCCGGTACAGTCGACGCATGCGGCATCCCGTTTGTAAATCTGCAATCAAATAAAGGAAGTATGGAGGACGGCTCATCCTGCATACTTCCTTTTCGTTTACCCTGGCCCCACTATTCGTATGAGCAGCAATAATCCAAGGGACGGAGGATTTTCAACTGGAATTTCGAGTTCGCGGGAACCTCGAACGAGCTGCCGTCCTCATACAGCCGCCATTCCTCGCTGCCGGGCAGCTTGATTTCGGCTTTGCCGGAGAGAACCTCCATGATTTCTTTTGCGTCCGTACCGAATTCATATTCTCCGGGAAGCATGATGCCGAGCGTCTTTCTTGAACCGTCGGGGAACAGGACGGTGCGGCTCGTTACTTTTCCCTCGAAATAAATGTTGGCTGCTTTCACTACGGTGACATTGTCAAATTGCGTCATCCAGTTGCACCTCTTCTATAAAATGTGGGTTTGCTAGAGCTAGTATAACCTTTTTTATGATGATTACAAGCAGGGATTCCGCAAAATTGCAACGAAATAGTAAAGTAATCATAGCGTCAGAAGATATGCGGAGGTAGTGCAGGTCATGGACAATACGAAGCTGATCGAAATCTTCGATAAACAAGCCAAAAGATATGAGAAAAGAAGGAGGGCCAAAGCGCAGCGGAAATGGCGGGAAAAGCTGCTCGCAGACGCCGGGGGCAAGGTGCTGGAAATTGCCGTCGGCGCGGGCGGGAATTTCGCTTTTTATCCATCGGATGTAGAGATTACGGCGATAGATTTCAGTCCGCAGATGCTGGAGAAAGCAAAAGCCGGGGCAGCCGAGCTGGGGATCAAAGCCGAATTCATGCTCGCCGATATCGAACAGCTGGATTTTCCCGAGCATTCGTTCGACACGATCGTATCCACCTTGTCTCTTTGCGGCTACCGCAATCCCCAAGCGCTGCTGAACAAGCTGAGTCGGTGGTGCAAGCCCGAAGGCTTGATTCTGATGATGGAGCATGGAATCAGCTCCAATCCACTTTACAAAGTAACGCAGAAGGCAGTCGATCCGCTCGCTTACAAGCTGGCCGGCTGCTATGGAACGAGAGATATTCTCGGGCTGCTGGACGATTCCAATTTAAACGTAATGAAGTCGGAAAGCTATCTGCTGAATACGGTTCATTTGATATGGGCCAAGCCCGCAATTAAAGCTTGAGGTGGAAACGATGATGAAAAAAGCCGTGTGTGTGACCGGAGCGAACAGAGGACTGGGTTTTGCGTTTGTACAAAGGCTGCTGGAAGCGGATTATGCCGTTTTTGCGGGGGAATATGATAAAGCGGAAAGCGGCTTGGGCTCGCTGAAAGAAAGCTATGGCGAGCAGCTGCAGATCGTGGAGCTGGACATTGCCGATGATGAGAGCGTGAAGCGCGCGGCCGGGCGGATCGCCGAACAGACCGGGCGTTTGGAATTCATTTTCAATAACGCGGGAATGCTTGGGGATACGGAAGCGACGGCACTGGACGAGCTGGATTTTTCCGAGATGCAGCAGCTTTTTAACGTCAATGCGCTCGGTGCCTTAAGGGTCTCACATCATCTGCTTCCGCTTTTGTTGAACGGGGAACGCAAGCTGGTGGTGAACATCTCCTCGGAAGCGGGCAGCATCGCAACCTGCTGGAGATCCGGATGGTACGGGTATTGCATGTCGAAAGCCGCTCTGAACATGCAGTCGGCCATTCTTCACAATCATTTGCAGACATTGGGCGGTCAGGTGCTTGTGATCCATCCGGGATGGATGAAGACGCACATGAAGGGCAAGCTGGATGATGGAGCGACCTATACCCCGGAGGAAGGCGCAGCCCATATTCTTGATGTCGTGTTTCATTATCAGCCGAAAAAAACGGAGCATCCCGACTTTCTTGATTTGATGGGCGGCAGGATGGAGTGGTGAGATGAAAAAACCGCCACCCGGGGCGGCAGCTTTATTCCACGGCTTTCATCGCAAAATAGAAGGCGATCGAGAGCGCTGCAGTGAGCGCGAATAAGGACGACATACGCCTGAAGTGTCTGCGGAAAGCCTCGAGCACGCCCCAACTGAGCGCGGAGAAAATGCCCATTAGAAAGACCATCAGGAGAATGAGTTGAACCGGCGAAACACCGGAAAGATCTATGTCCTGCAAAAGAGGCTCACCCTTTCTATGTAATCATTTATAGCATGCTGATTCAATATTATCATGCCCGCAGCGAGAAAGGAATAGCCGTAGGGGTTTTCGGCATTTTGCCGGAGCAGGTCTACTAGAATAATCAAGCGGCGAATAAACAATAAATCAAGGAGTGAAGCGGCAATGAAACCGGCAGCAAAGCAAAATTACGGCAACCACAAGCAATTTTTCCCTCCCTTTCATTACGTATTGATGCCTATGGGCATGATTTTGTTCATCGGATCGGTTGTATATTTCATATCGGCAGCGAACAAAGGCGAGGGCGTAGTTCCGGCACTGTTTATTACAGTATTATCTTTCTTTGGTCTTCTCTTGCTTGTCGTTTCCAGGGTCATGGCGCTGAGAGCCCAAGATCGGGCCATTCGCGCAGAGGAGAACTTCAGGCATTATGTGCTGACCGGACAAATCCTGGACGCGCGCCTAACGATTCAGCAAATCATTGCTCTGCGCTTTGCTTCCGACGATGAATTTGTTGAACTGGGCCGCAGGGCGGCAGAGCAAAATTTAAGCTCCGATGAAATCAAACGGGCCGTGCGTGTGTGGCGGGCCGACATTTACCGCGTGTAGGCGATGTGCGGAATAAAAATGAAGGAGCTAAAGCTTATGGGTCTTCAAACGGAAGTATTGAATTATGGGAGCGGCGGGATGTATGGCGGGTATATGGCGAGAATGGCGGGGCAAAACAGACTCCCCGCAGTCATTGTGATTCAGGAAATATGGGGAGTGGATGAACATATCCAAGACGTTACCCGCCGTTTCGCGCAAGCGGGTTATGCCGCTTTTGCCCCTGATTTGTATGCCCGAAACGGCAAACGTAGGGAAGAGCTGAGCGATGAACGAATCAAAGAAGCAAAAGCTTTTATGGAGGGACTTCCGAACGGGGTTTGGTCCGATCAGGAAAAAAGAGAAGCGGCGATCCGGCTTCTTCCCGAGCAGCAGCAGGAGCGGATTGTCCAAACGTTCCAGGCGATGTTCGGCGGCGCGCAGGCTCCCGAATATATCGAACAGCTGAAGGCCGCGGCGGATTTTCTCGATCAGGGCTATGAAACCACTGAAGGGAAAGGGATCGCTTCGGTCGGCTTCTGTTTGGGCGGGGCGCTGTCGGCCCAGTTGGCTTGCAGCATTCCCCATTTAAAAGCCGCGGTGATCTATTACGGACGCTCCCCGAAAGCGGAGGATATCAAAACGATCGAATGTCCGATGCTTGGTTTTTATGGTGAACTCGATCCGGGAATAAGCTCCGGCGTGCCGGAATTTGCCTCGCAGCTGGAGGCTGCCGGGAAATCCTTCGATTATCGCATCTACAAGGGAGCGGGGCACGCCTTCTTTAATGATACGCGGAGCTCTTATCATTGCGATGCCGCCCGCGATTCCTTCAGCCGCACGCTGGTCTTCTTCAACTCGGTGCTGGGTCTGCAAACGGAAGAAGGTTAATCCCGATGGCTTTGCAGCAATCATCACGGAGCAGGCTTACGAGCAGACAGTTTCTGCTGATTACGACCATCGCTTTAGGCACGCTGTTAAATCCGCTGAATTCTTCGATGATTGCAGTGGCGCTTTCGAGGCTGCAAAAGGATTTTGATCTGACATTTGCCGATGCTTCTTGGCTGATTTCCACTTATTACTTGGCCAGTGCCGTGGGACAGCCGGTAATGGGGAAGCTGAGCGATATTTTCGGCGGCAAGCGTTTGTTTCTGGGCGGACTTTTGCTGATTGCGCTTGCTTCCGCGTTGGCGCCCTTCTCACCAACATTTGCTTGGCTGATCGGCTTTCGCATCATTCAAGCGATTGGCAGTTCGATCCTGTTTCCGGCAGGAATGGGTATCATCCGCAGGGCGATCACGGAAAACCAAGCGTTCGCCTTGGGTGTGCTTTCCGTGTTTTCCTCCACATCGGCGGCGTTCGGACCGTCAATTGGGGGATTTTTAATTCATTTCGGAGATTGGCCGATGATCTTTCTGATCAATTTTCCTTTTATTCTGCTGTCTTTTGCACTTGCTGTCAAAGTGCTCCCAAAGGCAACGCCGCTCAAAGGACAGCCGGTCCGCATAGACCTTCGGGGAGTAGTGCTGTTTTCCCTGATGATCATCAGCTGGCTGCTGTTTTTTCTTTCGCTGCAGCATCGCATCAGCCTTTGGCGGTTAATTGCGGCAGCGGCGCTGACGGCTTTGTTCATCTATGTGGAAGCCAAGTCGGAAAAGCCGTTCATAGATGTGCGTTCATTAAAGGCGAATCCGAATGTAGCTTTTGTGTATCTCCAGTTCATTCTTATTAATGTGATTTTTTATTCGGTTTTTTTCGGCATGCCGACGTATTTGCAGCAGGTCATGCGCTATAGCGCCGATACCACGGGCCTGATCATGCTTTCGATCGCCGGCTTCGGGGTCGTCGTTTCGCCGCTTACCGGGCGCTGGATCGACAAGCGGGGCTCAAAACCGGCGCTGCTGCTCGGTTCTGCAATCGTTATTGCGGGCAGCCTGCTGCTGCTGACGATAAACGAAAGCTCCGGCATGGTCTGGATTTTTAGCGTGCTGTCGGTGCTGGGCGTATGTAACGGCTTGAACAACCTGGGGATGCAGACTGCGCTCTATACGTTCG
>CAZESH010000293.1:0-5413 GCA_964514665.1 uncultured Caryophanales bacterium | reverse complement strand
GCTGTAGCCGGTGCCCACGGCAAAACAACCACATCTTCGATGATCGCCATGGTGATGGAACGCTGCGGCGCCGATCCCACCTATTTAATCGGCGGCGAGATCATGAACATCGGCAGCAACGCGAAGGCGGGAAAAGGCGATTTTGTCGTGGCGGAGGCGGATGAAAGCGATGGTTCGTTCCTGAAGTATTATCCTTATCTGGCGATCGTCAATAACATTGAAGCGGATCATCTGGAAAATTATGACGGCGATTTTTTGAAGCTGAAGCGCGCTTACGCGACCTTTCTGAGCCAGGTTCAAGAAGGCGGCAAGGCATTAGTCTGCTTGGATGACGGCTATATCCGGGAAATTCTTCCGGGGCTTCGCGCCGAGGCGGTGACCTTCGGGATTGAAACGGATGCGGATTACAAAGCGGTCAATATCAGGCTGGGTGATCGCAAAGTAGCGTTCGACGTACAGTTTCAAGGGCAGCTGCTGGGCGAAATCAAACTTTCCATTCCGGGCCGGCACAATGTCTACAATGCTTTGGCGACCTTGATCGCCTGTTTGGAGGCGGGTCTTCCGTTTTCCCAAATCGCTGAAGCCATTCTCGAATTCAGGGGGGCCAAACGAAGGTTTCAGGTGTTGGGAGAAGCGGGAGATATTTTGGTGATCGATGATTATGCGCACCATCCTACGGAGATTGTAGCGACGATTGCCGCAGCCAAGGCCACCGGCAAAAAAATCATCGCGGTATTTCAGCCGCAGCGCTACACCCGCACGTTTTTTCTGCTGGACCAGTTCAGCCGGGCGTTTGCCGAAGCGGATGAGGTGATTGTGTGCGATATTTATTCACCGGCCGGTGAAAGGCAAATCGAAGGCATCAGCTCCGCAAAGCTTGCCGAAATGATCAGGAGCAACAGCAATGAACGCATCACTTATCTTCCCAGCAAGGAAGAAGTGCAGCATTATTTGCTGGACCATGTACAGGGCGGCGACCTGGTGTTGACTATGGGAGCGGGGGACATTTGGAAGTCCGCGGTATGGCTGGCAAAGGAATTGGAAAAGCGTTTTGAACAATAATCGTTAAAGCAAAGAATGACCGGTGCCGTCATTCTTTTTTTATGAAGTCCAAGTGAATAAATGCTGCAAGACAGCCGGAACAAGAAAGCAATGTGGCAAAAATTGTTTTTTTGTTCTTTTATTTATGCTATTGTTTTTTTAGCAATGATCTAAAATGTAAAGGAGTAATAAGATGAAAAATTTGCTGACCGTTTTGTTTTCGCCGACTGCCGCTTTTGAAAAATTACGTGAAAAGGGAGGCTGGGCTGCCGGATTTGTCGCAGTTTTGCTGCTTTCCATCGTATCGGTATGGTTGATTTGGCCGCTGACGGAAAAAATGATGCGAGAGCAGTTTGCAAAAACGAATACGCCCGGGAATATCGATCAGATTATCAACATCTCCCATTATACTACGCTGTTGGGTGGAGCTTTCGGAGTAGCGGTCAAGATCTTTGTCGTGGCCTTATTGCTGCTGCTTGTAAATTTGATCGTTCGTGGAGAGGCTAAATATATGCAGTTGGTGAAAGTGTCGACATTTTCCTCTGTTCCGGGCCTTATCTCCGGACTCTTGACCGGTATCATGGCGCGGACGACAGACGCTTCGTCGATCCAGGATCTGTCGATCAGCTTGGCGGCATTCATCTCCAATAAGAGCGGATTTCTTTATGGAGCGGCCAGTTTGCTCAACCCTTTTTCCATCTGGGGCTTGGTATTGATGATTATCGGAACGGCCGTAATGGCGAGAAAATCAAAATCGTCGGTCGCCGTCTGGATTGTGCTGGGTTGGCTGGTGTTTGGACTGATCGGCGCTTGGACGGGGTCGATGTTTTCTGCAAAGGTATAAGTTGAGGAGTGAAAACGGATGAAGAAAAAGCTGATCATCGGACTCATACTTGTGCTCTCGGTAGGCACGATTTTTACATACAATCTTGTGCGTTTGAATCATAGTATTCCGGTCACGCTCATAAAGGCTTCAACGGGAAAGATTGCAGAGAAGATTTATGCCAATGGCGTGCTTGAATCAAGCCGCGTAACCAAGCTAATTTCGGAAGTCAGCGGGAAGGCTGCCGAGGTCAAGGCGAAAGTCGGCGATCAGGCGGTCAAAGGCCAGGTTCTGCTGGTTCTGGATACGGCCGATATCGAGCGGCAGCTTGAGGTGGAGCGAAATAACCTTAAGCTCATTCAGGTGGAAAGAGAACAGGCGCGCAAGCAGCATTTTGAAACTGTTAAGCAAGAAATCACCTCGGGCCAAAACAAGTCGAATGACACGCTGGATTTGACGTCTTACGATCTGCGTATTGCCAACGAGAAAATCACCATTGCCGATCTCGAGAAAAAACTGGCAAACAACGAGGTTGTCGCCGACCAGCAGGGTGTCATTACGGCGATAAATGTGGAGCAGGGACAAAGCATTCAGAACGGCATTGCCCTTTTTGAGATCACGGATACACAGCATTTGCGGGTGAAAGCCTATTTGAATCAACTTGACGCCAACAAGGTCAAGCTTGCCATGCCTGCTGTGGTTACCGGGGATGCGTTTGCCGATGCTTTCGATGGATCGGTCAGCTACTTGTCGCCTGTTGCCGCACCGGCGGATCCCACCTCGAAGGATCCCTCCGTCGAAGTGCGGATCGATATTCTCCATGTAAAGCCGGAGCTGCGTCCTGGCTTCAACGCCACGGTGGCGATTGAATTGCAGGCGGTTCCGCATGTGCTTGTGCCGCTCACGGCTGTGCAGCGGGAGGGCGAGCATGATTACATCTATCGAATAAAAGACGGCAAGGCCGCTCGCGTGGAAGTCAAGCTCGGTCAAGAGGATGATACGCATGCGGAGGTTTTGAGCGGATTGAAAGACGGGGAAGAGATCATTGCCGATGTAACGAAGCAGATATCGGAAGGCAAAAAGGTGAAGCCGAAATGATCAAACTCCGGGATGTCAGCAAAATTTATAAAAACGGGCCGATTGAAGTCACGGCTCTGCATCCGCTTTCCCTTGCCATTGAAAGAGGGGAATTCGTGGCGATCATGGGACCTTCAGGATCGGGCAAATCCACGCTGATGAATATTCTCGGCTGTCTGGATATCCCGACTACCGGCATGTATGAGCTGGACGGCATCGAAGTGCAGGAGCTGAACGAGGAAGAGCTGTCGCGCGTACGGAATCGCAAAATCGGTTTTGTATTCCAAAGCTTCAATCTGCTCGGCAGACAAACGGTATTGCGCAATGTCGAGCTTCCCATGCTGTATGGAGGCGTAAGCCGTACAGAAAGAATAGGTCGCGCCAAGGAGCTGCTGAATAAAGTGGGCCTGGGGGATCGGATGCAGCATACGCCCGTCGAGCTCTCGGGCGGTCAAAAGCAGCGGGTTGCCGTCGCCAGGGCGCTGACCATGAATCCGGCAATTTTGCTGGCGGACGAACCGACGGGAAATCTCGACACCAAATCATCACAGGAAATCATGGCGCTTTTCCGGGAATTGAACGAGGAAGGCGCGACCATCGTGCTGGTCACCCATGAGCCGGACATTGCCGAGCATGCCAAACGGATATTGCGCTTCGGAGACGGGACCATTCTGGAGGATTTAGTGAAAGGGGATGAAGGCGCTTGAATATTTGGGAAAGCGTCGTGATCGCGCTGGAAAATTTGCGCTTGAACAAGATGCGCTCATTTTTGACGATTATCGGGATTGTCGTCGGGGTGGCAGCGGTTGTGACGATTGTCTCGATCGGTCAGGCGGCAAAAAGCAATATTTTTTCCCAATTCGCCAAGTATGACGATGCTTTTTTTGTCGTGTATCCAAGCTATCAGCAGGGAATGGGGCAGCAGGAATACAATAATTTGCTGCCCACAACCGCGGATTTGAACGCCATTGCCCGTATGCGTGAAGTCAAGGATGCAGTAGGAATCGTGACTTACAGCATGACATCGAAAAACCGCAAGAATGAAGACACGCGATTTTCCATCACGGCGACCTATGCCGAGCTTCCGAAGCTGGAGAACATGGAGTTTTTGGCCGGACGCTTCTTCAACCTTTCCGAAGAAAGGGGGCGCCAAAGCGTGGTCGTGCTGGATCAGGAATATGCAACCGATACCTTTGGCTCACCCGAGGCCGCATTGCAGAAAAAAATTAATATGAACGGCAAGATGTACCGCATCATCGGGATTTTCAAGGTGGAGAAATCGCTCTTAAGCGGCTTCGGCGGCAAGCGCTACAGCGGATACATGCCGATTGACTCGATTCCGTCCTCCATCGCCGGACAAGGCAATAAGCTGGACAACATTTATGTGGAAGCCAAATCTGCTCAAGAGGTGCACCAAACCATCGATGCCGTGATCAAGCTGATGACCAAAAGACACAACGTCGACGCGAAATCCTATCAGGCCCAAACCGGCAAGGATACGCAGCAGCAGGTGGGCACCTTCTTCAACGTGCTGCAAACGATCATCGGCTCGATTGCCGGCATTTCGCTGTTTGTCGGCGGCATCGGCGTGATGAATATCATGCTCGTTTCGGTGACGGAACGAACGCGGGAAATCGGCATACGCAAAGCGATCGGTGCAACACCGGGAAATATCATGGGACAGTTTTTAATCGAGGCGGTCATTCTTTCTTTTTTCGGGGGGGTTGTCGGAGCCGTACTGGGCACGCTTGGCGCATATATATTTTCACTGTTCACCAAGTGGCCATTTATCATTTCCGGATGGGCGGTTGCGCTTGCTTTCATTTTTTCCGCCATTGTCGGCATCTTCTTCGGTCTTTATCCGGCCAACCGGGCGGCCCGTCTGCAGCCGATCGAATCTTTGCGCTACGAATAAAGGACAACAATCCGCTCATAATTCTACCTTGTCTATCATAGAGTAACATTAGAAGATTTGGACAAGGGAGAGAGCGGAATGAGCAAAGCCAGGATCACCTATCGATTGGATGACAGCCGGCAAAACATGAACAAACAGCCTTCTGTGGAGCGAAGCGAGCGCAAGGTGGTGCCGCTGCATGCGGAGGAAACGGCGAAGATCGGGCAGGAGGATGGCGAGAAGGCGGAGAAGAAGCGTGCTGTGAACGATCGGAGGCCAATTTTAAATCAATTTACAAGCGATTTCGGTTCTTGGTCCAGCCCTTTCGATGAGGAAACGCTGCGGCTGGAACAGATGATTCGGCAGTCGGGAGGAATTGGGCAGCCTACTGCTTCCGCTTCAAGCAGGAGAGACGAAGCTCCTTCCATCTATCCCAATGCGGGAGGCGGCAGCTTTCGTGCTGACGGCGAATTCGTTACCCGCCGCCATGAACCGGAGGTTCTGGACGATGACTAGGGCGTAATAGTGGTGCGAAGAGGCGGCGGCTTCTCCTGGCAGAAGGCCATTTCAACAGTTTC
>CAZESH010000292.1:0-5508 GCA_964514665.1 uncultured Caryophanales bacterium | reverse complement strand
TGCGCTTTACGGAACAGCTTGAGCGCTTCTTCAAGATTGCTTTTGCTTGCCTGGGTACAACGCATCGCATTGTAAACAACCGCCAAAATTTTCGTCTGGTTGGTCATCGGGATGATAAAGCGAAACTGTCGATACGCTTCGGAGTGGTCGCCTTTGTGCAGAAACCCGAGCGCCAGATAAACCCTGGCCCAAATAAAATTCGGATGCTCGATGACGACGGCCTTAAATTCGCGAATCGCTTCGTCAAACATCAGCAGTTTAAAGTAGCCCTGCCCGCGCTCGAAGGCCTCTGCCCCTTCCGACAACAGCCAATTCTCCTCGGTCGGTGAAATTGCAGTGTCCTCCGATTCGCCATAAATGCCGGAAACAGGAGCATGTGCCGAAGCTTCCTTAAATTTTGCCATCTTCTCTTCAAAAAGCAACCAATTCTCCATACAGTCGGCACTCATCGTCTGCAATACGGCAAGCTGATGCTGCAGTTCCTTTTTTTCCTCCGCATCCGCTGACGAATAAAGCTGAACAATTTGGTCGAGTAAATCGTTCATTGTAGAAAA
The DNA here is from genome assembly GCA_964514665.1 of uncultured Caryophanales bacterium. Taxonomy (GTDB): domain Bacteria; phylum Bacillota; class Bacilli; order Paenibacillales; family KCTC-25726; genus CAZESH01. Next base: position 4,954 of record CAZESH010000292.1, on the reverse strand, counting down.
TAACTGCGAAAACATGCTCAGCATCCCACCTTTACAAAGTTACGGAATGTCCAATATGCGATCGGTATAACTCATTCTTTGTTAAGGCGGGGATTTTCATACCCGATTCATGTCGATTCCATTGATTGCATGATGGGGATGTACTTTCGGATTGCTTCAGCTGGGAGGCGAGTGTTCCGATTCGGGTTCCGTTGCTTTCCGGCAAAGAAGTGTAAATGACCAGTAAATGGCTGAAAAACCAAGAACCATCGAAGCATATGCTCAAAAGCGAAGATCTCCGACTTTCATGGTTCTAGGTTTTTCAGCCCCTTCCTTATGCTGCGGAAAGCAAAGTCACCCGAATCGGAACACTCGCCTCCATTCCCAAAAATCAAAAGATCTTAAAACACAGTCGGAGCAGTGATCCTAAAGCTTTCTGCAAAAATTTTGAATATTTTCGATTTTATCTGAAGGACAAAGGTGAGGATCTTTATACATGAAGTCCGGAGGGGGATTTCTGTTTGGGGTGAGTTTGCATTCCGTCGCCTAAGGGAGGACTTGAGAGGCCTGGAACCATGAAAGTCGGAGAACTCCCCTTTATGCAAATGCATCGATGGTTCTTGGTCTGTCAGGTTCGGACTGGACATTTATCACATCCTTGCCGGAAGCAATCGAAAGCCCAAACAGAAATCCCTCTCCGAACTTAAATCAAAAGTCGTTCAGTCGGGTTAAAAAATGGTGGCCGGCTGTTCTTGTTTGATCAGCTGAAGCACTTTGTTTCCTTCGCCCATCATGGCCACGGTAGGCTGATGCCCGCGAATTTCTTCGCTGTTCATCAGCGCGTAGGAAATGATGATCACCTGATCACCGGGCTGCACAAGTCTTGCCGCAGCACCGTTGAGGCAAATCACGCCGCTTCCCCGCTCCCCGGGTATGGCGTAGGTTTCCAAGCGGGCTCCGTTGTTGTTGTTGACGATTTGCACTTTCTCATTGGGCAGGATGTCAACAAGCTCCATCAGATCCTCATCGATCGTCACGCTGCCCATATAGTTCAAATTCGCTTCCGTCACGGTCGCACGATGGAGTTTGGATTTCATCATCGTTCTAAACATGGGTAAACACCTCCGAAAGTAAAACGATCCGGTTATCGATCAAGCGTGTACCGCCAAATTTGACCGCGAGCGCCAACAGCAAAACCGTATCGCCGGCAAGCTCTGCAACGGGAGTCTGCTGCGGCGGCTCCGAGAGGTCCGGATATTGCAAAATTTCAACATAATCGATTTCAGCAAGCGGGGAGGCCGCAATCATCGCTGAAATTTCCCCTTTCAAACGGTCGATTGTCCAGCGTCCTTCTCTGATCCGCTCATGCGCGCGGCTCAAGGCAGCGTTCAGGACAAGCGCCTGCTTGCGCTGTTCTTCGCTCAAATATACATTTCGCGAGCTCATCGCCAATCCGTCGGCCTCCCTTACAGTGGGACAGGGAACGATTTTGACATCCAGATTAAGATCGCTGACCATTTGCTGGATTACGGCAACCTGCTGAGCATCCTTTAATCCAAAATAGGCCTTATCCGGCTTGATGATATTAAATAATTTCATTACCACCGTCGCCACTCCGTCAAAATGCCCGGGGCGGGATGCACCGCAAAGCTTGGAAGTGAGTCCGGAAACGGAAACTTTTGTTTGTGCCGGGAACTGCGGATAAATTTCCTCAACGGACGGCATAAAAATCAGGTTTGCTCCCGCTTGTCCGGCGACTGCTGCGTCCCTTTCCGCATCCCGCGGATAGCGGTCGAAGTCTTCATTCGGTCCAAACTGCAAGGGATTGACGAAAATACTGACGATTACCAATCCACACTCGTTTCTTGCCCGTTCAATCAAGCTGGCATGCCCTTGATGCAGGTAGCCCATGGTAGGCACAAGCGCAATTGGGCCGCCCGCACTTGTGCAGTATAGTTCAACCTCATTGCGGATTTCCTCTATCGTACGCACGATTTTCATCATCGATCACTCACCAGTTCGCTGTCCGTACAGCGATGAAGTTTCTTGCAGCTCCGAATGAAAAGCGTGCTGCTCTCCCGGAAAGCTCCTATTCTTGACTTCCTTCACGTACTCGCCTATGCCCGCCTCGATTTGCTCCCCGATATTGGCAAAGGCTTTAACGAACCTCTTTTGATTCGGAGGTCCGTACTGCAGCAAATCATGAAAGACAAGCACTTGTCCGTCGCAAGCGTTTCCCCCGCCGATGCCGATGGTTGGAATCGACAGCTGCGAGGTAATCCTCGCGGCAAGCTCTTGCGGAATCAGTTCAAGCACGACCGCAAATGCACCCGCATCCTCCAAATATTTGGCGTCCTCCATCAGCTGCTGAGCTTGCTGTGCTGTCTTGCCCTGTACAAAATAGCCGCCGATTTGATGTACCGATTGCGGTGTCAATCCAAGGTGTCCCATGACTGGAATGCCTGCTTTGACGCAAGCTTTGACGGAAGCGGCAATTTCCCTTCCGCCTTCCATTTTGACGGCCTTTGCCAAGCCTTCCTGCATGAGGCGTCCGGCGTTTTGCAGCGTTCGGTCCATGCTCCCGTGATAGGTCAAAAAAGGCATGTCGCTGACTACGAAAGACCGCTTCACCGCACGCGTGACGGCCTTGGTATGATGCAGCATATCCTCCAATGTGACCGGGATCGTCGAATCGTATCCGAGCACGACGTTGCCGAGCGAATCGCCCACGAGGATCGCGTCCGCACCGGCTTTTTCCGCAAACAGCGCGGAAGGATAATCATATGCGGTGACCATTGCAATCGGTTCTCCCTCGTTTTTCATCTTTCTCAGCTTGGCCACGCTTATCGGTTTGCTCATCTTCGCCACCGTCTTTCTTTTAATAGTTCTTATTGTATCCAAATAAAAAATCCTTTCAGCCTGAGCTGAAAGGACAGAATTCACATGAAAATCGAATGAATTCTTCTGTCTCGGTCCTTGTCGGCTCAGAGCAGAATGCAGCAAACGCAAAAGCTTGATACGTATGACATACTGTGCTTCCAAAGTGCAGTTCCAAGAGGATACCGCCTTTTTGTTTATTTTAGCACTTTTTGTTTAATTTGGCACGATAATTATTCCCCACGCACCACTGAATACTCCACATCGCCGGAGTATAGCTTGAACTTCTGACCGGAGGAATCCCGCACAACGAGCGCTCCCATTTCATCAATAGCTTCGGCTGTACCGGTTATCAAAGCGCTGCCGGTTTGCACCTTGATCTCCTGCTGCAGCGTGATGCTTAACGCTTCCCAGAGTGAACGGATGGGGGCGAAGCCCTTCTCCTGATACAGCGAATACAGCTGCTCGAACTCTTGCAGGAAGACAGCGATCAAACGTTCCCGGTCGATCCTGTGACCTGTGATCTGCCTTAGGGAAGTCGCCTTTTCTTTGAGTTCCCCGGGGAATTCATGCTCCGTGAAGTTGGCGCTGATGCCGATTCCGGCAACGACATAGCGGATTCGTTCATCCTCGCTGCTGGATTCAAGCAGAATGCCGCTGACTTTTTTTCCTTGGAAAAGCAGATCATTCGGCCATTTGATCCCGATCTGGATTTGCTCCTGTTTGCGAATCGCCCTGCAGAGCGCAACAGCCGTCAACAGCGTTAATTGCGAAGCAAATGGCAGCGTAATCTCCGGCTTCAGGATCATGCTCATCCAAATGCCCGTTCCTGCAGGAGAATGCCAGCTTCTCCCCATTCTTCCCCGGCCTTTTGTCTGCGCTTCGGCAACAATCAGCGTACCTTCTTCCGCACCTTTTGCCACCCACTCATGGGCGGTTGTTTGCGTAGAGTCCAGCTGCTCGTAATAATGGATTGTGCGTCCTAATCTTTCGGTCGCAAGCAATTTTTCCAGCTTGTCCACATCAAGCTTGTCCGGCCGGCCGACCAAGCGGTAACCGACATGAGGAACCGCTTCGAATACGTAGCCCTTCTTCTTCAGCGACTGGATCTGCTTCCAAATTGCCGTTCTCGAGCATTGAAACCGCCCGCTCAATTGCTCGCCCGACAAAAACTCGTTATAATGCTGTTCAAACAAATCCAAAAGCTGCTTATTCATGGTCAATACACTCGCTTATATATTGTTGTCCCCGTTCCATTAAAGCCGCTTTCTCATTCGCTGTGTGCAGCATGACCACATCGGTGTATAGCCGCTGCAGAACCTCGCCGATCCATGGCCCCTGACGCTTGCCTGCCTGCAGCAGGTCGCCTCCGGAAACGGCCAGGTCCTTAAGCGAATGGACCGGTATCTCCTCAAGCCAGCGGGGCGCAAGCTCAAGAACCTGTTGCAGCTTGGGCCCGAGCGACACCGGGAACGGCATGGCCCCCGCCAGCCGCTTCGCCATTTGCAGCCAGCTGTCCAGCAATTCGCGGGAAAAACGGACATAACCCCGTTTCCAAACGACAGCCAAAGCATCGCTTGAATCCCCCGCCGTCTGACGCAGCGCATCAAGCAGCCATTCCTGAAAATCGAGAAGCGATGCGGCCGCGGCCGCTTTTTTTCCAGGGAATTTCAACTGCTTAAACACGGCTGAAGCTTGTCCGCTATCAAGCTTCAGCGCAATCATCAGCACCGACCATTTTTGTTCCGCCTTGTCCAGCTCCGTCAAACGACTGACCAATTGCTGACCTCTGCAGCCATGCCCCAGCAACTGGAGATCAAGGGAGCGGATCAATGCAGATTTGCAGTATTGCAATAAACCGCTTTCCGCCAGCAGCGAAAGTCCCCTTCCGGGAAAGCTCCCCTCAACGATTTTCTCCAGCTCCATGCGAACCCGTTCCATGGCGATGTGCTGCAGCCTTTCACGGTATTGAAGCAGGGCGTTCCAGGTTGCCTGCTCGACCTCCAGCTCATATTCTGCGGCAAAGCGGACACAGCGGAGCATGCGCAGCGCGTCCTCGGGCAAACCCGGGTGGGGGGTGGCGGCGGCCCGGGGGAGG
>CAZESH010000291.1:0-5554 GCA_964514665.1 uncultured Caryophanales bacterium | reverse complement strand
ACTTCGGCCGCGATGGCGCCGCTCATGTTGATGGAATCCGTATGGAACGGGATTTCGATATCCTGGTTGACGGCAGCGTCATTGCTCGCCAGAGGCTGGAGGGCGAACAAGCGGATCAACGCTTTGACGTGTCCTACGAAATTCCGGCTGACTTGACGGCGGGGAAACAGCTTGTCGAAGTGAAGTTTGCCTCGACAGAAGGAAAGTTGGCCGGAAGCGTATATGGGATTCGGACGGTCGACCGGATTCGGCTGGAAAAATATGATCGTAAGGGTGAAGGACAACAATAGACGATTCCTTTGGGAGCTAAACTTAAAGACAGGATTTATATACTTTCGTTCAGGAAGAGGTTCGTACACATGCTGGATACAGACGAGAAAAAATGGCTGGGCGACTTGATCACGAAAATTACATCGAAAATGGATTGGGTCAGCGAGAAGTCGAAAAATAAAATTCCATACACCACCATTGAGGGAACACATGACGATCGTTCGACACATAATCCGTCCGGGAACGTGGATGACGGTATCAATTGGTGGACTAACGGGTTCTGGGCTGGCATGATGTGGCTCATGTACCATGAGACCGGCATTGTGAAATACAAGGACATTGCTGTGATTTCGGAGATTAAGTTGGATCGGTGCTTCGAAGAGTTTTACGGCTTGCATCATGACGTCGGCTTTATGTGGCTCATGACTAGCGTTGCGAATTACAAGGTTACGGGGAACCCAGAGTCCCGCAAAAGGTCGCTTCATGCTGCGAATTTGCTGGTCGGACGGTTCAATCCGGCGGGGGGCTTCATCCGCGCTTGGAACGACCTCCCGGAAAGAGATACGAGAGGCTGGGCGATTATCGACTGCATGCTCAATCTCCCGCTCCTCTATTGGGCGACCGAGGAGACCGGCGATCCAAGGTTCAAACTGATCGCTATGACCCATGCGGATACGGCCATGACGACTTTCATCCGGCCGGATGGTTCGGTGAACCATATAGTGGAGTTCGACCCGTTCAACGGCGGAGTCGTTCGAACCCACGGCGGTCAAGGTTACGGGGAAGGTTCTTCCTGGACGCGGGGACAAGCCTGGGCGCTCTATGGCTACATGATGAGTCACATTCATACCGGCAAATCTGACTACATGGAAACCGCCAAACGGATCGCGAATTACTTTATGGCCAACATTCCGGATGACGGGGTGATCCCGGTTGATTTCCTTCAGCCGCCGGAGCCGCGGCTGAAGGACGATACGGCGGCCGCGATCGCCGCTTGCGGCATGATCGAGATTGCCAGAGCCGCCGGAACGTACGAGAAGCGGATTTATATCGATGCGGCTTTAAAGTTGTTGAAGGTGCTAGAGCAGCGGAGCGACTGGTCCGAAGATTCCGACGCCATCGTGCAAAACGGATCCGCAGCCTATCATGCGGCATCGCATCATCATCCAATCATTTACGGTGATTATTTTTTCATTGAAGCTGCCTTCAAGCTCAAGAACAACGATCTCTACCTTTGGTGACATCCGAGTCATCAAGCTTGTGATTTCAGCGGGCCTGAGCAGAATGGAGATACGTCGAACATTCGGTTCTAGAGGAATAGTTAATGAAGCGCATGTTTGAGGCGGTCGTATTCGAGGGCTCCAAGCTGTTCTGGGACTATCGACTGCACAATACGGACCACTACAAAGGTTATTATCATTGGCACACTTGTTGCGAGGTGCTGTATGTTCAATCGGGTCATAACCTATAATGCGCCGGAGGGCGCAGTGATGCGCGACGAATATAAGGTCAAGGTCCGGACACCGGGCAGTGTCTGGCAAGACGTTTCCGTCTATGAAGTGCGTGTCGATATGCATGACGTTCGCGAATCATCCATGGCCTATTTTGATATGGAGGGTACCGTTGAAGTAGCAGTCACGCTTCGTCGCCGGGTGCTAAAGGAGACTGTCATCCGGCCACTTTCCTATGCGATTCCTTGGGCGGTTGAAGGCAATACGATCCAGTTCACGCTGGACAGGCCTCGTAAGCTGTCCATCGAGTGCAATGGCGACCGGTTCGGCAATCTTCATTTGTTCGCGAATCCCATCGAGACGGATGCTCCTGACACAAGCGATTCGAATGTGATGGTTCTGCTGCCGGGCATTCATCGCGTGCCGAACATTTTGCGCCGAGTAACCGCTACGGATGATAACGACGCTGTACCGGATGTGTTCGCGCCGGGCATGCATTATGTGGAGGAGACGGTTATGCCTATTCCTTCCGGTATGACAGTCTATATTGCTGGCGGGGCTGTTGTTGTTGGCTCGCTGGTTTGCGACCATGTGCGGGACGTTGCAATCCGGGGGCGGGGACTGCTCTACCTGGCCGTCTTACTCTTCTTTCCCTTGAAAGGTAGACTCGACCGAACTACGCCCAGTTCATGCAGTTTCATTTCATTTTTCTTGCTGCTAAAGCCTCGATCCGTGGCGACGGCTCGGGGAACCGAACCAAACCGTTCTTGATGTTGCTTCACAGCAGAAACAAGGAGTTCATCATCGCCCGGATTCCCTTGGTAGACTTCATACCCGGTCACAAAGCCGTTTTCGGTTTCGTCAATGCGAGCCTTGTAACCGAACTCGGCCGTCTTGGAGAGCTTGCCTTTTTTGATGGGGCGAGCCTCAGGATCAAAGAAACTGACCATGCGATCGGGAATCCTTCGGTTTCCGGACACGACTTGCTTGGCTTGCTCGATGAGTTTCTGAGTCAACGTGACGGCGTCACTCAGTTGTTCTTTCAATCCTTGGATGGCGGCCCTGCCTTTATCTTGTGTTTGGGTCAGGACGTTTGTCGCTTGTACACACACGTCTTCGGTAATCGCTGTCACCTCTGCGGTGATCGCATTCAAATCGTCCCACGATTGTGCCGTCCGCCTGCGGAGTAACTTGGCGATCGACAGAATATGTGCCTTGATCTCATGCGAACGGTCATGAAAGTCTTTCGTTGCCTGGAGGCAACTTTGCGAACTTTTTGAACCAGACGCGTGATGACTTTGACACCATCTTGCAGCAAGGTCGCATCGGTCGGATGATGCACATCCGATTCTACGACCGTCGTGTCTGTACGAAGCTTGCGGCGTTTTAAGATGTGCTCCTCGTCCAGCTTATGGAGAAGAATGTCATTTAATTGCTCTACCCAATCGTCGCCATACCGCTTTCGGGATTTGATCAGGGTGGTGGAATCAGGCTTTTCTCATCGATGGAGATCCGACAAAACCGGCGCCATGTCAAGCTGTCTCCGACTTCTTGAACGAGCGATTCATAGCCAAAGTTGTATCTGCGTTTGAGGTACATTAAACGTAAGAAAGTTTCAATGGCCTTCGTTGGACGGCCTCGAGTCGTTTGATGCTTATCCAAGAAAGGTTGCATGAACCGTTCATCATCCAGTAGTGCATCGACTTTCGCCAGTTCGTCAGGCAGTGACCAGACCGATTCTAGAATGATGGCATCCCATATAGTTATTTGTTCTTCACGAAGTTTCAACATTTTGACTCACCTCAAAAGGAATTTGGAGGGGCTTTGTTGAATTCATGAATATAGGAATTCGGCCCCTCTTTTGGTAAGGTTACTTCGACAATAACCATTTCCATTTTGAGGCTTTGAATTCCTTTTATTTTTGCGACAAACCCTGGAATTTTTCAGGGGTAACTAATTAGCGAGGGTGGGACTTGATGGACTGGACAACGGATGCTTTTCTGAGACAGCTTTATGAGCGTACAAGTGAGATGAGAGAACGGAACCGGAATCATGACACGTCGGTTATGGATAGGGGTTGGATGCTAGATAAGCTCAGGCAAGCATTGGGGGAATTCCCCGTTCAAGAGTATCCGCTTTCTGCTGAAGTGTTGGAGCGGGTGGAGTACAGGGATTATATACTTGAACGGGTTGCATACTCTACCATGGAATCCGTTCATGTGCCGGTTCTAGTCTTGGTTCCGAAGGGAGGGCACGGGCCCTGGCCAGCAGTATTGGCCTGCCATGGGCATGGGGACGGGCATCGGGACGCTGTGGGATTGGATGTCGAAGGAAATGAGCTGGAAGACCCCGGGATACACAACCGATTTGCCGTCCAACTGGTCCGAAAAGGAATGCTGGTCGTCATTCCTGAAATCATGGGCTTCGGTGTGCGGCGGATGGCCGAAGAGCTAAAGAGCAACCCTCAATACAGCTCCTGCGGCACATTATCTTCGCAGCTCCTCATGTATGGCAGGACACTTGCTGGCATGAGAGTATATGAAGCAATAAGAGCTATCGATTATATTCAGTCACACGCGGATGTCATTCACTGTCGGATTGGGGTATTCGGATTTTCAGGAGGAGGCTTGGTAGGCGCTTACACTTCTGTTTTGGATGAGCGCGTAAAAGCTGCTGTTCTCTGTGGATGGACCAACACTTTTGAGGGCAGCATTCTTGCTATGCACCACTGCATTGATAATTACCTGCCGGGAATCTTGTTGGATACGGAGCAACCGGAGTTGATTGGCCTGATTGCACCTCGAGCGCTTTTCGTAGAATCAGGGGAAAGGGACATGATTTTCCCGGTAGGGCACGCCCGGAAGGCCATTTCTTACCTAAAAGCGTTGTACAACGTATCAAGGGCTCCTCAGCAGTTTGACTCTGACATTCATCTGGGAAGTCACGAAATTTCGGGGAGAAAATCGGTGGAATGGTTGTATCGGAAACTAACATCTCTCGAAGAGCAGGGACCCCCTAAAGGAGGACAATAATGAAACATATTACTAATCTTAAAGTTTTGTGGAAGCGCTTTGCAAGAATCGCTACAAGCAGCGGCACACGGCTCAACGCATACATAACCGGCTTGTGGCGGAGTGCCCCGAGTATGACGCCTCCTATCCGTTGGTCCAGCGGTATGTGCGCAGTCTGCGCGAAGCGCGGCACCAGGAAGGAACGCTGGAGCTGGAATGGCCGCCGGGCGAAGCGCAAGTCGACTTCGGTGAGACAGATGTCTACGATGCGGACGGCGAGAAGAAAGCCTGCAAGTTCCTATGCGTCACCTTCCCCTACAGCAACGCGGGATACAAACAGCTGTTCCGCGGCGAGACGGCCGAGTGCGTAGTGCACGGTCTGCGGGATATCTTTCACCGGATCGGCGGCGTGCCGGGACGCCTGGTCTTTGACTTTGATATCAACGGCAATATTAGTTTCCATCCAACCTTCGCTGGCAAGGAATTTAAAAAATTCTTTGAGAATGCAAATGTTACAGTTTATCGTTCGTAGTGCCAAACCCTCGTCAGCATACCGGAGATGATGTAGTGTGTCAGATCAAAGGCAGTCAGTTTGTCTAAAATAAATTTTCTAGTTTCGAGGTGTTGACGGAATTTTTCCAGCCCTTTAGCATATCGACGAATGGTCTCACTGGTCAAATTCTTCATTTTACATTCGTGCAAGAAGAGACGCGTGGCTTCATCGTAGCTAATTATGTAATTCTGTACGATGCCAGACTCAAGAGAACTGGTGCTAGAATTTTCATAGGACAACCCAAACAGAGAAATTTCCTAGTTTGATAT
>CAZESH010000290.1:0-5557 GCA_964514665.1 uncultured Caryophanales bacterium | reverse complement strand
CGTGATCAGCCCTCCTCCGCCGACGATAGATTCGATATAGGCGGCCAAAAAGCCGGCAATCATAATAAATAACAGGATCTGAAAGCTAAGATCGTCCATGCTGCATGCTCTGCCTTTCCAATAGAAGAATGGAGGGTTCGGTGCTATAATGATGCTATCGTGCGCATTCACGCACCCAAAATTAACTATATCATAGATTCAAAAGATGCCAATCCAAAATTGATTGAATCATCCGTCGAACTATTTTTCGCAGGAGGAAACTATGCTTGGATTTCTTGTATTCGTACTTTTTTACTATGCAGGCGTCTTGCTTAACCATTGGCTGGACATTCCCCTGCCGGGCAATGTCATCGGCTTGGTCCTGTTGACGGCTGCCATGTATTTGAAGCTGATAAAACTGGAATGGGTGGAGAAAACGGGGGAGTTAATGCTTAGGCATATGCTCTTGTTCTTTGCCCCTGTTGTTGTTGGGGTGATGGTGTTTTTTCCTCTGATCGGCCGGCAGTGGCTTCCGCTCGGTCTGGGATTGATCGGCAGCACGCTTGCAGTATTGCTGGCAGCGGGCGCGACTGTACAGGTTCTGTCGAACAGGAGGGAGGATGAGTCGCGTGAATTTGGCAGGGAATGAAGCCGTCGTATTGTTCTCGGTAGCCTTGACGGTAGCTTTGTATTGGCTTGCCTTATTGCTGCAGCATAAATGGAAATGGGCGCATCCGCTTTTTTTCCTTTCCGCGGCAATCATTGTCTTGCTGCTTGTTACCGGTATTCCATATGAGACTTATGCGCAAGGAGGAAGGATCGTCGAATTCTTTCTCGGTCCGGCCACCGTTGCGCTTGCCGTTCCTTTGTATAAGCATGCGGGAATGATTCGCCGCCAATTGCCTGTGATTGTGTCGGGCGTGGCTGTCGGATCGCTGTCCGGGATGTTGAGCTCGGGACTGTTGGTGTGGTTTTTGCATGGATCCAAGCCATTGATGCTTTCCATGCTGCCGAAGTCGGCGACGACGCCCGTTTCCATGGATATTGTGCGCCATTTTGGAGGGATTCCCGAGCTTGGGGCGGTGCTGACGGTGCTGACGGGGCTGCTCGGCAGTATGGTGGGACCCGGATTGCTGAGAGCTGTCGGGCTTTCCGGCGATTTTGCCGTGGGTACGGCGATCGGCACAGCCGCACATGGGATCGGTACGGCAAGAATCATTCGCGATTCCCAGCTCCAAGGCGGTGTTTCCGCGTTTTGCATGGGTTTGAATGCGATTTTGACTTCTTTGTTTGCGATTCCTTTGTACGCCTTTTTCAGTTGAGGGGGAGAGGATTTGAAGACGGTTTTGATGATCGACGACGACGTCAATATTTGCCGGATCACCAAATTGTATTTGGAGAAAAACGGATACAAGACGGAGGTTTGTCATGATGGAATCGAAGCAGTCGAAGCCTGCAGGAGGCTGCGGCCCGATCTGCTTGTGCTCGATTTGATGCTGCCGGGAATGGACGGCTGGACGGTATGCCGCAAAATCAGGGCGATGAGCGATGTGCCGATTATCATGCTGACGGCCAAAGGCGAGGTGGACGAGCGGATCGATGGCTTGGCAATGGGAGCCGACGATTATATGGTCAAACCGTTTGATCCGAATGAGCTTGTGGCCCGCATAAAGGCGATTTTGCGGCGTTCCGGGGGAACTGCGGAGGCGGCTGACCGATCGGAGTTGTATGTTGCCGGAAGCTTGCGGGTGGATGCCGCTTCCCGCCAGGTGACGGTGAAGGGACAAGCTGTAACGCTGCCGAGAAAAGAATTCGAGCTGCTGCTCTTTCTGATCCGCAATCCGAACCGGGTGTTTACGAGGGAAGAGCTGATCACCGGCATCTGGGGTTGGGATTTTGAGGGAGAAGACCGGGTGGTGGATCTTTACATCAAAAGAATTCGCCAAAAGCTGCTCGCCTCTGCGGAGGAAGCAAACGAATGGGGCATTGTGACCGTTTGGGGCACCGGCTATAAATTTGAGGTAACCGCGCTATGCTGAACTCCTTCTATCGCAAGTTCCTGGTCGTTTATATTTCCATTGCGATGGTTTCGATCTTGGCCATATCGGCCATGATCGGCTATACGATGCAGCGAAGAACCTACAACAACAGTGAAAAGCTGCTGCAGAAAAATGCGGATCAGGTGCTGGAGCTGGCCATGGAGATGCTGGATGGAACGATTGCGGCGAAGGATTTCCATAGGCAGGTCAATCTGCTGGAGAAAAACTCCGACGTCCGGGTTTCCTTGATCGGCAAGCATCCCGGAACGGTTAGAGCGAATCTGCTTCCCGTGGGTGAAGCTCCGGAACGCAAGGAGTGGGTGGACCGGGTGCTGAACGGGGAAAAGGTAACGGTGATCAGCTCGTTTGCCCGCAACAATCAGGTGCGCATGCTGATTGTCGGACTCCCCGCTGTCTTGGGCGACAAGGTGATAGGCGGCATTTTTTTGTATACGCCGATCCGCAATATTCAAGGACTGGTGACGCAAATCTACAGGAGCATCCTGTTTTCCGCTTTATGCGTTGCCGTGCTGGCGGTTGCCGTGCTCTACTTCGTTTCCCGCCATTTCACCCGGCCGATTATCGACATGAGCCGGACTGCAGAGGCTTTGGCGGTGGGCGATTTCGGCAAAAGAGTGCCGGTGCGCGGCAAGGACGAGCTTGCGTGGCTTGCCATATCGCTCAACCATATGGCAGGCAAGCTGCAGCGGATCGAGGCCGGCCGAAAACAATTGATCTCCGAAATCTCGCACGAGCTGCGCACGCCGCTGACCACGATCCGTGCTTCTCTGCAAGGTATCGACGAGGGAGTAGTGGATGACAAGGATGCGCATGAATACATACGCATTTCGCTGAATGAAACGAAACGGCTCAGCCAGCTGGTTGATGATCTGCTGCAGCTTTCTTCCTTCGAGGAGAAAAACGCCGATTTAAAGCTCGAATCGACCGACCTGCACGAATTGCTGCAGCAGACGGTGACCCAGCTGACGATGAAGGCGAAGGAAAAAGGGATCGGCGTTTTCCTCGCAAGCGGCGATAAGGTGCGTCTGATGGCCGATCCCGGCAAGCTCAAGCAGGCGGTGATGAATTTAGTGGATAACGCGCTCAACCACTGCCCGCCTGGCTCCAAGGTGACTTGCCGCCTGGTCTCGGACAAAAACGAAATCCGCATCGAGATCGGCGATAACGGGACGGGCATTGCGCCCGACAAGCTGCCGCATATTTTCGAGCGCTTTTATAAAGTAGACGAAAGCCGCAACAAAGCCGGGGCCGGACTTGGTCTGACGATCAGCAGACATATTGTCGAAGCGCACGGCGGCTCGATCCGTGCGGCTTCGCAGCCGGGAAAAGGCACGATGTTCACGATTGCATTTCCGAACACGCGGGTGACAAACTTATGACATATTTATCCGCTAACCTAAGGTTGCAGGTCAATTTTGGGTTGGAGGAGTGGTAAGCATGTATAAAAAATTGTTGGGGCTTGCGCTGGCAGGCACATTGGCATTATCCGTTCCGCTGGCGTTCGCCGAAAGTGCGCAGGGGGGGGATCAACCTGCCTCGTCTGCAAGCGAAGGTTTTCACCCGTGGAAGCAGCTTTTGCAGGATAAAGCGCAGTGGCTGGGCATTCAAACGTCGGGCTTGAGCAACGCCCAGATCCGCGATGCGGTGAAGCAGGCCGAACAGCAAAAGCGCATGGAAAGGCTGACAAAAGCCGCCGAGAAGCTGGGCATCGCCACGGAAGGGAAAACTGCGGAAGAGCTCAAGGCGGAAATCAAAGCGAAAATAGAAGAACGGCTGCAAAGCAAGGCGCAGAAGCTGGGGATTGATACGAACGGCATGACAGATCAGCAGATTCGCCAGGCGATCAAGCAGTCTGCCGAACAGAAAAAGGCGGACAAACTGAAGAAGCTGGCCGCCAAGCTGGGCATCGACAGCAGCGGCAAAACCCCGCAGAAGCTGTTTTCCGATATTGAAGCCGCGATGAAGGCCAAATGGAACAAAATGAATGGCGGGCAGTGATGCACCTGTCTGCCCGGTTTGGCGGGTTGGCCTTGAATGTTAGATCATGCGGAGCTTAAACACAGAAAAAGCAGGCAAGGAATTGGATTTACTTATTTTTTTCTGCAATCGACCTAGTCTTCCAAAGCTGCAAAAATGCAGGTAAATCGCCTTCTGCGGCGGATTTGGCCGCTATTACCTGCAAAATCTGCAGGTAAATCGGCCCGATCTTCGCCAAATGGCGGCTTGCGGCTTGAATACCTGCATTTTTGCAGGTTCAGACTGTCGCTGTAGTTCCGTCTATCCTCACAAAAGACATTCCATTATGCATTAGGCGCTCCGTAAAAGACGGAGCGTTTTTTTTGTCCGGAAATGGCCGCCGAGGCCGGGAGATTTCCGCCACCGCTCAATCCGCCTTGTCGTATTCCTCCTCTGGCAAGCGAACCCAGCGTTTTAAATATCCCTGCTCATACAGCGCCTTGATCAGAATGATTAAAATCGGAGACAGGATGAGTCCCGCCACCCCGAAAATCGAAAGCGAGATAATCATGAATGAAAACATCGTGAAAGCGGAAACGCCAAGCGTATCTCCGGTGATTTTCGGCTCCATGATCTGTCTGGTGATCAGCACGATGGAGAGCAGCACGGTCAACGAAACGGCCAGATGGGTGCTGCCGACAATGAACAAATAGATGATCCAGGGGATAAATAAGGTCGAAACCCCGAGCAGCGGCAAAATATCGAAAAATCCCGAGAGCAGGGAGAGGGCAAACGAATTGCTTACACCGATCACAAGCAGCCCGATAAAAACGAGGGCAAAGGTGATGCTGATCAGCTTCAGCTGCGCTTTTATGTATCCGACAATGCCTTTGATCACGTTTTCTTTAAGGAAAAAGAATGCGTGCTTGAACGTTCTGGGTGTCTTCTCGTGCGCCAGCTTTTTCCACGTTTCGATTTCAACGCTCAGAAAATAAGCGAGAATAACGGCAATGGAAAATTTCACCACGAAATTGGAGAATGAAGTGAGAAAACCGAGCAGTCCGTACAAGGCCGTCTCCGCAAGATTGGTCGCTTGTGTGGCGATGGAGGAGCCGTAAGTGTTGATCTTCTCGGCAAGTCCCGGCGGAAGCGCATTGAATTTCTGCTGGATGAAGTCGATTTGCAGGGCGATCTCGGTTTGCAGCTGGGTAGTGTACTGCGGAATTTTGCTGGCCAGATCGTTGACCTGCTTTATGAAAATCACTCCGGCGAAGGTCATCACTCCCAGCACGACGAGAATGAACAGCAGCATGGAAATACCCGTCGCAATCGATTTTTTGATCCGTCTGCGGTGCAAAAATTTAGCCAGCGGCTCAATAATCATAAATACGACAAGAGACAGGAAGATCGGGGCGGCGATTTTATACAGGGAGCTGAACAGCCACATAATTAAATAAATGGTCACAATAATCATGCCGATGTCAAAAGCCGTCTTCCAATATTTTTTGTAAAAAGAAAGCATGGCGCACCTCGTTTTCGAATTTGCGGATATGCCCCTATTG
>CAZESH010000289.1:0-5568 GCA_964514665.1 uncultured Caryophanales bacterium | reverse complement strand
ACCACTGTGATTATGCACAAAAACTGTGGATCAATCAGTCTTGGTTGGATAAGCTGGAACTGAAAACGCCTGCAACACTTGACGAATTTGAGCAAGTACTGAAGGCTTTTAAGGAAAAGGATCCGAACGGCAACGGCAAGCATGACGAGATTGCATTATCAGGTGCTACCCAATGGTGGCATGGCGAACCGACCGGCTTTATCATGAACTCTTTCATCTACGATAATGAACAGGACTATTTCAGAATGATGGACGGGAAGGTCGACTTTGTCGCCAATAAACCGGAATGGCAGGCAGGCTTGACGTATTTGAAAAAACTGTATGACGAAGGTTTGATCGATCCGCAAGCCTATACGCAACAGTTTGAAGGATTGCAGAAACTGGCCGATAATCCGGATGTCGAAATATTAGGCGCCTTCACCGGGGGATGCTGCGTACCTACAGTAAAAGCGGATGATCCCCGTAATAACCATTGGGTTACGGTTCCGCCTTTAAAAGGCGGAAGTTCGCAGCCGACAATCGCGTATTACGGCGGTAGCGTGGATAATGGAAAATTCGCGATCACGAATAAAGCGTCGAAAGAGCAGCAGATCGCCGCTATCAAGATTGTAGATTACTTTTATTCTCAGGAAGGCTCCATTACCGAAATGTATGGGCCAAAGGGGATCGGTACCTTTGATCCGAAACCGGGAGAATTGGGAATTGACGGAAAGCCGGCATTATATGAAGCCATTGAACCTTATCAGCGCGATGACAAGAGAAGCGTGACGTGGGACAACGATTTAAAATATACGCCGACTGCTGTCTTTAACGGACGAGTTCAAAATCAGGACATCAATGCCCCGGATGGATACGAAGTCCGATTGGTAAAAATGACCGATCCGTTGGTTCCCTATGCACCTAAGGAAACCTTCCCGTTCGCGGTATGGATCGATCCGGACAAGGCACAGAAGCTTGCACAAATGCGGACGGATATCAATAACTACGTCAAACAAAGCACGCTGCAGTTTATTACCGGACAGTTGAATCTGAATTCGGATTGGGATTCTTATGTCAAGGGATTTGACGGTTTTGGGCTGGACGAATACTTGAAGGATTATCAAACCGCTTACGAACAAACTTATAAAAAGTAACAAAAACTGATTCAGAATCGGGCCGTGATCAAGGGTCCGATTCTGAATTTAAATGCGAGGTATTTCAACAAGGAGTTTTCCTCCTCATGTCGAAAGAAACGTATACTCAAAAAAATGGGAATGGAGGGATGAAGATTGAGAAGGACGTGGTTTTACCGATTATTGCTCTCTTATCTCCCCATTTTTTTTATTGTGACTTCTTTTTTGTTTTTTATTTTCTTCCAATATCTCAATGAACGGACAAAAAAGGAAGCCGTCAACGCCAATTATATGCTGGTGCATCAAGTGATGGATAAAATTGATACGATTTTTTTCAATATTGATTTATCATTCACTCATTTTTCCATAGAGAATAAGATCTTGCCCGGTTTTTTCAATGACACCTCCCTAAATCCTTATCTCAATTATTTAGTTTTAAAAGAAATGAATAACTTTAAGCAGCAAAATCCGTTGGTCGATTCCATTTATCTTGTCCGGACGAACGATTCAAAGGTCCTAAGTGAAAAAGCGCTTTTCAATCTGGATCAATTTCCGGACCGGGGTTATATTTCAACCTTTAGCCATCAACAATTATTCAAATGGTCCAATGTCAGACCTTACAAGGAATTTTCCTTTAAAGCCAGTAAGAATGTCGTATCATTGGTCAGAACGGTTTATCCAAAAGACGGAAAGAAAGGATATGTTGTAATAAATGTGCAAACAAAAGCGATAGAAAACATGCTCAAAACGTTATATAACCCGAAAGTAAGCTTTATCCGTATATACGATTCGCAAAAAATGGCTGTGGTCGATTACCCAAATAAAGATTCTGATCAAATGATTATTACGAAGTTCGAATCGAGCTATACAAAATGGAATTATGAAGGTGGATTTTCCAACGGGGATCTATTTACGGTTATTTCGTTTGCCTCAAGCATTTGGGTCAAATTGGGAATCATTGTTTCCTTTTTGGGGATTTTATCGATTATTTATTTAACTCGAAAAAATTATTCGCCCTTGGAAGAAATTGTTGCCCGCATCGGTACTCTGTCCTTACATAAACAGGAAAAGGACTTTAAGAAATTTAGCGAGTTTCGCATGATTGAATCGGCTATTTCCAATATAATGAATAAAAATTCCCAATACCAGAAGCAGATAAAAGAAGATACACAGCTTCGGAAAAGTCATTTTTTTTATGAAGTGATCGAGGGAATTCGCCATATTTCGGATAAAGAATGGCAGGATGAAATAAAAAAATATGGGGTTCCCGTTATATATAGAGAATCTATCGTTTTGTCTGTGGAAATTGATCATTATGTTTCCTTTTGCAACGATTATAGTGCAAATGACCAATACTTGATAAAGTATGCTTTTGTGAATGTAATCAATGAAATTTTAAACAGTAATTTGTTCTTTTTGCTGGGCGAATGGACTTCGGCGAAACATTATACCTGTATCTTGCTAATGGATTCCTTATCGGTGGATAGACAGAATAGAATGCGTGATTCATGCCAGGATCTCATTCAATGGATACGTGATCATTTTCACATGTCCGTTACAGTTGGAATCGGTAAAGAGGTTTTTGATATCGCGGATATTCCTTTGTCTTATAAAGGGGCGCAAACAGTACTTAAGTTTAAATCTGTACTCGGGATTGGCCGAATACTTGATTCTGCCGAGGTTGAGGACTATACCTCGGATATGTTGTTTCAACACTTGGAGAGGGTTCGCGGAATTGTCTATGCTTTCAGAACTTTTGATGAGGATTGGCGAAATCTCTGCCATAATCTGTTTGATCAATTACGCAAACAAGTGCTGCCCATAGATGATATTGTCAGCTTATTGAATTATTTCATTTATCAATTGGATCGCAATGTGACCGAATATACACCAGAATTATTAGAGATATGGAAAACGCAAGGTTTTGCTCCATTGATTCACGCTTTGGATCATTTGGAAACCTTAGATGAAATTCAACAAGTTTTTGAGCAGCAGCTCTCTCAAATATTTGAATTAATGTACGTAACCCGGGAAAAGAAAACCCACCACCAAATGATTCGAAAGGTAAGAGAATATATCCAGTTGAACTATACCAATTCGGAATTATCGTTGGATCACCTGAGCAGCGAGTTTGGCATTAACCCAAAATACTTAAGTCAATTGTTTAAGGATGAGTTTGGCGAACGCTTTATTGATTTTGTCATTTCGCTAAGATTGGATCATGCGAAAAAGTTGCTGATGGAAACCGATAAGCAAGTACAGGAGATTTCTGTAGAAGTCGGTTATGAGAATGTCATATCATTTTCTAGAATATTCAAAAAGTTAACCGGCCTTTCTCCCGGGGAATACCGCAAACGTGATTATCTAGCATGAGAGGGACTTCCCATTGGCATCCAGCCAGCCGTACGATTAAGGACGTTTAGATATACGAGGGGAATGGGAGTAATGGACAAAACTATTTCATTTTCTGTTTTTACAAAGCCATGGATGAATCTCTCCGTGAACCAATTAGGCCAACTTGTTAGCGGTTTTGGCTTTGACGGCATAGAATTTCCATTGAGGCCGGGCTATCAAGTGGAACCCGAGAATGCAGAAAAAGGGCTTCCCTTATTGGTAAATCAGTTAGCGGAATATGGACTCAAGGTATACAGTGTGGCCAGCGGTACAGATGAACGCATTTTTTCCGGTTGTGCTGCAGCTGGAGTAGGGTTAATTCGCATTATGATCGATATCAATCCTGCAGATGGGTACTTGGCCTCTGTCAACAGCGCTCAACAGCAGTTGGAAAAACTCATTCCGCTATGCGAAAAATACGGCGTAAAGGTTGGCATCCAGCAGCATTATGGGAACTGTGTAGTGGATTCATCCGGTTTGCTGCATCTATTAAGGCCGTTTGACCCTACTTATATCGGTGCGGTATGGGACGCTGCACACGATGCATTGGCAGGCCAGCAGCCCGAGTTCGGACTGGATATCGTATGGTCGCATTTGCTAATGGTTAATTTGAAGAATGCTTATTACCGCAGAACGAATGGACCGGAATCGGAGATCGCCGAGTGGGAGCGCTATTTTACTACTGGGCCGCATGGTTTGGCCTCTTGGCCAAGAGTGATCAACTATTTGAAGAAAAGGCAGTATGAGGGAACGATCTGCCTGACTGCAGAATACAAGCTCCAGTATTTGGTTGATCGTTATATTCCGCAGGATCTTGCTTATGCGAAAAGTTTGTTAGAAAAGTAACGATTATGAACCGGAGGGAACGAGATGACGAATAAGTTGCAGTTGGGTTTGGTCGGCTTGGGACGTGTATCCAAATCCCATATTCCTGCAGCCAAGGCTTTGTCTGATCGCATCGAACTGACCGCTTTTGTAACAAGGGACGAACAGAAGCTTCAGGAAGAAGCAATTAGGTGGAATGTGCCGAAAAACATATACGTCATACGATGAGGCGTTGAAGGATGACGAGATTGACGCAGTTCTGCTTTTGCTGCCACATCATCTTCATGCGGACTATACGATTCGCGCACTCCGTGCAGGAAAGCATGTGTTAATTGAAAAGCCGATGGCACTGAATGAATCGGAAGCTGTACAGATGGTGGAGTCGGCCGAGCGAAACAATCGGGTACTGATGATTGGGCAAAGCAGGAGATTTTTCACGCCGGTTATGGAATCCATCCGTAAGTTGAGAGCGAATGAAATCGGCGAGCTAATCAATATTAATGCTCTCCTGTTAGCACAAATGAATAAGCCAGCAACACAATGGTGGAAAGACAAAACGAAAATCGGCGGCTTCATTATTCCGCTGTGGGGTAGCCATGTTCTCGATTATATCCTGTGGGCATATGACGAATTGCCGGAAACCGTATATGCGCAGGGGTTGTCTAATAATCCGAACTGGGACGGCGAAGATGAGGTCTCCATATCGCTGCGTTTTAGCAAAGGAAGAATGGCCAATATACTTATGTCTTTCAATGCGGGAGCCAGACCGACCGATGAAGAAGGCTTGACAGGAAAACGGATCTGGTCAACGCAAAACAGTATCTACGACAGATATGTGATTGGCACCAACGGTATGCTTCATCTTCATGACGAACATGAATTGTTTTTGAATGGCGAAAAAACGGATTGTCGTGAACTCCATCCATCCAACTTTGCCTGGCAGCTGGACGAATTCAGCAAATCCATCAATGAAGGTAGAGAACCGTTAGCATCCGGGCGGGAGGTGCTGCGCGTTATGAAGGTCATTGACGCTTGCTTCTCTTCAATGAAAGAAAATAAGCTTGTGCAATTGACCTAAGGGTTGGTTTGCAAATCAAGGGACTCGACAATCATTCGACAGAGGAGGAAACATGAAATGGGCAGAAAAATTGTCGTACAGATTCCGCGAAAAGGGGTAAACCAATTTCTCGACCGATCTGCTCTTGAAGAGCTTGGGAATCTGGGCGAGATTGTATGG
>CAZESH010000288.1:0-5569 GCA_964514665.1 uncultured Caryophanales bacterium | reverse complement strand
CGGTTACGAGGTGAAGGGGGAGGTTCAGCACTGCGACGTGGTGGCGGCCCGGGCAGGCGAAAATCCGTTGATCGTGGAATTAAAAAAAAATTTCAACCTGCAGCTTGTGCTTCAGGGCGTCGAAAGGTTAAAGCTGAGCGATCGGGTTTATGTCGCGGTAGAGGAGCCGGGCAAGAGCGGAAGAAAAGCTTCCCGGCGCGAATGGAGCCAAATCGTCAAGCTCTGCCGGATGCTCGGACTCGGACTGCTTACCGTTCGTTTTGCTTCCTCAGGGGAAGCAGCGGTTTCGGTTCACTGCGAGCCCGGACCTTATTCAACCAAGCAGATCGAGAAGAAAACAAAAGGATTGCTGAGCGAATTCCACGAACGTTCAGGCGATTACAATCCAGGGGGAATAAGCGCCAGGAAACTGGTCACGGTTTACCGCGAGCAAGCGCTGCGTTGTGCTTATCTGCTTCATCAACAGGGGGAAACGTCGCCAAAAAAACTCAAGCTGCTTACAGGCGTGGAGAAAACCCCTTCGATTCTGCAAAGAAACGTCTACGGCTGGTTTCAACGCATAGAAAGGGGCAGCTATGCCCTTACCGAAGCCGGAAAAAGGGCGCTGAACGAATATGAAGAGGTGTTGGCACAATTGTTTAAAGCTTGAGCCCGGGATGGGGGGCGAAACCCGCCGGTGTTCCATTATTGCAGCAGCGACTTATGAATCCAGATCGCCGCTTGCGAGCCTTCCCCCAAAGCAATCGTCACCTGCTCGGCATGGGCGCCTACATCGCCTGCCGCCCAAACATGGGGAACGCTGGTCCTTTTCGTCCGCGGATCGGTTACGATGTGCCGGTTTTCCAGACGCTCCACACCAAGCTGGGCGGCTAGCTCGGATTTGACCTGATTGCCTCCGAATGCGACAAATCCCCTTTCGCCTTCTATAAATCGTCCATCAGCCAGACGGATGCCGCGAATTGCGCCTTCAACCGCGTCGACTTCCACCGCCTGTTGAAAAATCACATCGATGGCATGCTCCTTCAGCCGCTCCATTCTCTCCTCTGCGATTTCCGCTTGCTCGTGGTTGATATAGACAATATCCTCCGTCCAATAATGCAGCGCCAGCGCCATCTCGGCACCTGCATCGCCGGAGCCGAGCACGATTGTCTTCTTCCCCGTCACCTCATGCCCATCACAATCCGGACATACATAAACGGTAAGGCCAAGGCAAGGCGTCAATCCGGGCAACTCGGGCAGCCTGTCTCTGACACCTGTGGACAGCAGCAGCCGTCTCGCTGCAATCGGATCGCTCCGCTTCTTGAGCACCAATTCAAAGCCCTCTTCATCCTCTCCATCGGCTTCATGACGGATAATCTCCACTACCTCGTCCTCGACAAAGCGCACGCCTGTCCTTTCTGCCTGCAGCCGGCCCAATTCCCGCAGCGTTTGTCCCGATACGCCATCCGGCCAACCCAGAATGTTGTGATAGCTGCGGCATAATGCCGATCTCCCCGTACCGGCGTCGACGACGAGCACCGAATGATGATATCTCCCCAACTGGACAGCTGCCTGAAGCCCGGCAATGCCGCCGCCTACGATGACGCAATCCGCCGTTAGCATGAATGATCCCCCGCGATCTTATCCTTTTTTCTAGTTTGTCCTGCCGACAGGGAAAAATATGCCGGGGTGTGAAGTCCGGACGGGAATTTCAGCGGCCGGGAAACAAGGGAATCCGAATCGTAACACTTTTCTCCCGGTTACAAAAATTTCCCTCCGGACAGCCTCAAAATGTCACCCGCCGTCAAATCAATTTGATCCCGCTGATCAAAATCAGCGCAGCCATCACCGTCCGCAGCGCTTTAGAGGGGACTCTTGCCGACAAGCTGCTGCCGATCAGCACGCCGGGAACGGAGCCGGCCAGCAGGTTGAAAGCCAACGCATAGTCGATATTGCCCAAACCGGCATGAAGAGCGCCGGCCACCGTGACCAGAAGCAGGGCATGGGCAATATCGGTGCCGACCGTTTCCGATGCTTTCATCCGGTACAAATAAATGAGGGCGATGGCAAACAATGAACCGGAGCCTATCGAGGTCAAGCCGACGAGCATCCCGAGAATAAAGCCGATTCCCGCCGTGGCGAGCTTTTTTCTGCCGGAAGGCTGCAAATCCTCACTGCGGTTATCGGCTTTTGCCGTAAAAAACTGACGCCATATTGTAATCACCGCTACAATGACCAGCATAAAACCAAGCGCATGCTTGATGATCGTCTCCTGATTGTGAAAGAAAGCATCAAAGCGGACCAACAACCCGATGGCCAGCACCGCACCGGGAATGCTGCCCGCAGCCAAGTAAAGCACCGCCTGAAGGCGGATTGTCTTTTGACGGAAATGCTGAATCACGCCGAATCCTTTTGTGATCGCATTGCAGAACAGGTCGGTACCGACTGCCACGGACGGATGAATGCCCAGCAAAACCAGCACAGGGGTCAACAAAGAAGCGCCTCCTACGCCCGTAAGGCCAATCAATATGCCGACGCCAAATCCCAAAATGACGATCCCAGTATCCACAATCCCACGCCCCATTTAATTCCGAGTATTTATATAGGATTATATGTATTTTGTGCGTCATTGTAAAGACTTTTACAATAAAAATGGGCGTAATCTCCGGCCTCATGCAAATTGCATTCAGCCGGGACAGCACCCATGACCGGTATTTTTATTTTTTTACGATATCTTGAACCGCTTTATCCAGCTTTTCAAGCAGCTGCTTTTGATTGATCTGTTTGCCTTGGTATTCTTGCATGGCCGCACCGAAGCCCTGAGTTACGCCATCCGGGAAGTGGTCCCAATTCCACTGCAGCGCCGTATCGCTTTGCGCTTTCACGCCGACTGCGATTTGACCGATGTCTGCGGCGGTTGCGTCGATATTTTTGAATGCAGGCATAAATTTGAATTGCTTCACCATATAATTTTTTCCGGTATCCGAAGTCGCCATCCAGTTGAGGAATTTTTTCGCTTCATCCGGATTTTTCGACTTGCTGTTGACGATCCAGTTGTTCGGAACACCGACAAACACATGGCCCGGCTGATCGTTGATCGGCATCGGCAGTACGCCCAGCTTGAGGTTGGGGTTGACTTTGTCTACATCGCCCTGAATCCAGTTGCCCTGCTGAATCATAGCCGCTTTGCCGGCAGCAAAATTGGCTACCTGCGTGGCATAGTCCGTAGTCAGCATTTCCGGCTGGGCATTGCTGAAGATCAAATCGACCAGATTCAACCAATCCTTGAACACGGCGTTGTCATTAAACGTTGCCTTGCCGGCCTTGACATCTTCAATGAATTTTACCGGATCCGGTTGGTAGGCCAGCCCTACATTGACCAGATGAATGCCGAGCGACCACCATTCATTGGTTGCCTCAAACGGGGTTATGCCCTTCGCTTTCAGCTTCATCACCGCTTCCGTCAGTTGCGGCAGGGTTTGCGGCAATTGATCCTCGCCAATCCCCGCTTTTGCGAATAAATCCTTGTTGTAAACCAAACCGTAGCCTTCAATGTTCATTGGCATGCCGTACAGCTTGCCGTCCACCGTTGTAGGCGCTTTAGCCGCATTCAGCACGTTCGCCACCCAAGGCTGATCGGAGAGGTCTGTTGCTCTGTCCATATAAGGCACCAGTCCGGAAAATCCGCCGTTGTTGTAAATTTCCGGTTCGGAGCCGGCAGCGAGCTCTGCTTTCAGCAGGGCGCTGTAATCCTCTCCGCCGCCATGTGTTTCGACGTCGACATGCACGCCGGTTTCCTTTTCATAATCCTGGGCCATTTTCTGCAGCGCATCGGCAATTTCAACCTTGAATTGGAACACCTTGATCGAAACCGCTTTTTTCGCCGGCGCAGAAGGCGATGCAGAATCAGCAGCAGGTGATGCCGAGTCCGCAGCGCTGCTGCTGTTTTTGGAGCCGCAGCCGGTAACAATCGCAAACGTCATCGCCACTATCAGTGACAGAAGCGCAAATCTTTTCATCTTTTGACCTCCCATAATGGTTGTTTTATTTTTCTCTTGCATTATAAGTTTCTTTCAGCTTGCATTTACACTGACGATGTTGAACAGATAGGTGGAAGATGTTGATGTGCCTTGCGTCAGCCTTTGATCGATCCGGCGGTAATCCCTTCCACGATATGTCTTTGCAGCAGCAGGAAGAAGGCGATAATCGGAGCGATGCCGATCGTCAGTCCGGCAAGCGCCAGATCCCACTGCTTCGTATATTGGCCGAAAAACCTTGTGATCGAGAGCGGAATCGTGGTTAAATCCTTATTCCCGCCGATGACCAGCACAGGCAGCAGATAATCGTTCCAAATCCACAGGCAATTGAGGATGATCACGGTGACGGTAATCGGACGCAGCAGCGGAAATACGATGTGCGAGAATACCCGGTAAGGGGAGCAGCCGTCGACAACCGCCGCTTCTTCGATTTCCAGCGGAACGGTTTTGATAAAGCCGTGAAACAGAAACATCGAGAGAGAAATGCCGAATCCGTAATAACAGGCGACAATGCCGAACAAATGGCCTCTTAATTCCAGAAGGCTGGTCATTCTCACGAGCTGCAGCATCACCGATTGAAAAGGGATCACCATCGAGGAGATGAACAGCGTAAACAGCAGGCGGTTAAACATCGTCGGCCTGCGCACAATGCGGTAAGCCGCCATCGAGCTCAGTATCACCAGCCCGCCCACGCTGAGTGCCGTAATGGAAAAAGAGTTCCACAGCACTTTGGGAAAATCGATGATCTGCCAAACCTTGGCGTAATTGGTGAAATGGTATCGGGAAGGCAAAGACGCCGCATCGAGCAGAATTTCCCCCAGCGTTTTCAAAGAATTAGCCAGCATAAAGTAAAACGGCGACAGGAACAGCAGCCCCAAAGCGACTGCCAAAAATTCAAGCAGCAAAACTCTCGAATTGTACCTTTCTTCCATCAGGCCTCCACCTCCTTGCGCTTGGTCACCCATACTTGCGTCACCGTAATCAAGGATACGATAAAGAAGAAGAGCATCGCTTTGGCGGTTCCCAAGCCGTAACGGTTGTTTCTAAGCGATTCCGCATAGATGTTGAAGGCCAGAGACTGGGTCGAGGTTCCCGGCCCGCCGTTTGTCAGGGAAAGATTGAGATCGAACATTTTGAATGCATTGGAGATCGTCAGAAAAAGACAAATGGTGATCGCCGGCATGATCAGCGGAATGACGATGGTGCGCAAAACCTGCCAATATCCTGCGCCGTCAATGCGGGCCGCCTCCAGCAGTTCCTTGGGCAAGCCGGCCAGCGCGGCAATATAGATCACCATCATATACCCCGCCGTCTGCCAAACAAACACGATCACAAGCCCCCAGAAGCCGGTATGCGGCGTGCCCAGCCAAGGCAGCTTGAAAAAATCCAATCCGCTCAGCTGACCGACTGTGAGAAAGCCCTTGGTAAAGATGAACTGCCAAATAAAACCCAAGAGAATGCCGCCGATCACATTGGGCATGAAGAATACCGTGCGAAGCAAATTCCTGAGCTTCAATGGCCGATACAGGATCAAGGCCAATAATATCGCCAGC
>CAZESH010000287.1:0-5575 GCA_964514665.1 uncultured Caryophanales bacterium | reverse complement strand
CTAATGGTATGAACCCACTCTCTTTTTAAGTGTCCTTGACAAGGGGTCCAGATTAATATGACCTCCTGCTCAACCTTTTTTTTAGATAAACCAAAGCTCAACTTTGGAGCGCATATTTTTTAGCAGGTAATTCTATAGTCGTTAGTCGTCTTTTTTTCCATCCTTGGGATGCTTTTCATGGTTTTGCCGGTTTTCGTATCTTTGCATCTTATACCCGGTGTCCGCCTTTAAATGGATACCCTGCAGAAGTGTTCCCTGCAGGCCGATATCGGCAGATGTGCCGTTTGGCTCCGCTGTGCCTGCTGCATCTGACGAGCCGTTTTTCTCGGTATCGTCCTTGAGCTTTGCTTTTTTCGTTTTTTCCGCCTCATGTTTCACGGCCATGCCGTCCATTTTCATTTGAACGTGCAGCTTGCCGGCATCCAGCCCGTATTGCGAGGCAAATTCGGCGAGCAGCTTTTGCCGGGCGTCGGGAGCTTGCAGATCAAGCGGATTCAGCAGCAGACCGATCCAGTCAGCGGCCTCTTGCCCTTTTAAATGCACTACACCGCCATGCTCCGCTTTCAGGTTCAACTCGTACTGCGTTTGTCCATTGCCCGGAACTTGATGAATAACAAGCTTGAAATGGGGGCCGTTTATTCTCAAATCGATTCCTGCAAATTGCTCTCCGCCCATTGCCGGTGCTTGTTTTCCAGGCAACGGCGAAGAGGCTGGCGCGGTCGCCGTCGGCGCGGGTTTCGGGGAAGGCGTCGGCATCGCGGTTTGGGGAGCCGGAGCCGTATACTGAGCTGATTGCGCTTTAATATAAGCGGCTTGAGCTTTGTTGTTCAGGACGACATCCACCCGATCACCGGGCTTCAACATCGAAAGATCGGCTTTCGCTTCGTTGCGATAGACCCAGACGGAATCAGCCAAGGAAACGGTTTGCTCCCCTTGTGCCGTTGTTATCGTCAGCGAAGCATGATCCGCAGCTATCGCTTTCAGAGTTCCATTGATCGCGTCCGATGAGGACGGCGAAGCTGCAAAAACTCCGGCTCCATAGAGCAATAGCGATACACTTACAAGAGCCAAAAGGGCATAACTGAATTTTTTCTTCATTTTCTCCACCTCCTAATTAAGTTTTCGCACGTCTTGCTGATTTTTTGGGGGGAGGCTGTTTATAAGGTTGGCCGGCAGCCTAGATAAATTCCTTTTAAGCAGGACAAACTATAACCACATTCGGTAAACATCCAATAGAACAAGGAGATGAACGAGAGCTGTATGAACAAGATCCAATCAGCCATTCTCATTTTGATTGCCGCCATGGTTTTTCTGCTTCCGAATGCGGCTTTCGCACAGCAGCTGATTCCCGACTCGACCCATGCAAAGAGCGGAAATGAAAGCTCCCATGCACTCAAGCCCGAAAAAAATGACGATGCCCACGAAAAAGAGAGAAAATACGGGGATGACAAGCATCGCAAAGACGACAAACATGACAAAGACAATAGGCATGATGACGACAAGTACGATGATGACAAATATGATGACGACAAATATGAAAAAGAGGACATGGATGACCGTTATGATGATTAGGTGACAAAAACGGCTCAAGGTTTTTCGACGGACTAGAAACCTCTCGCTTGCGGGGGGTTTTTAAATGGATGATTTTCTTGAATTTGCGAAAAGGTTGCGGGAAAGGAGTAGCTGAATGCAAAAGACGGATTATCTCCATGTATTGATCAACAATGCAGGAATCGCCCGGGACAGGTTGGGAACGATCATGGACAAATCCTATTTTGAAGACATTCGCGCCATGTTTGAGACCAATACATCGGGCCCGCTCAGGGTGACCCAATCCGTACTTGATCTGCTGCTTCGGGGTGAACCCAAAATCTTGGTCAATATTTCTTCACTGGCCGAAAGCATCGGCTCTGTTACAAGAGTAAACCAATACGGCTACACGATGTCGAAAGCGGCTCTCCTGAATATCCCTCTTGGCGAGGGTTATTGTGATTACGACCGTATTTTCACATTGATGCGAGAGCGTGGATATGCAGGCTGGATTACCGTCGAACAGAATGGGACAGCGGATTGTGCCTGGGAAGAAGCGCTCTGGGGTGGCCAAAATCAGCCGCGAGTTTTTGCGCAGCAAGCTTGGGGTGTGAACCATTGAAAAGGATCAATGTACAAAATTGCGGTGCAAACAGTTCTTGACATTGCATCAAGATCCGAATAAAATAAATAATGCAAGCAAGCACATGCATTAAAGGGGTAGACAAATGAGCAACAAGCCAAGTACTAGTGACAAGCTTCTGTTAGCCTCCATCGATCTCATGGCCGAAAAGGGATATGATGGTACGACAACCAAGGAAATTGCCGCTGCTGCCGGAGTGAACGAAGTCACGTTATTTCGCCACTTCGGAACGAAACAGAAGCTGCTTGAGGCCGCATTCAACCGCTATCATTACGCAGAAGAGATGACAAAGCTTTTTAATGAACAACTGACAGGGGATCTACATGCGGACCTTCTTCTAATCAGTCGAACGTATCATAAGATCATGAATCGGAACAGAAAATTAATTTTCATCGCTCAAAAAGGAAGCGGCACTCTCCCTGATGAGGTGTATCAAGAGGCCGGGCGCCATCCTCAGCATCTTAAAAACCTTTTATCGCAATATTTGACCGACATGGCGGAAAAAGGGAAGGTCATCACGTCGAAACCAGAACTGCAGGCATTGTCTTTCATGTGGATGAATTATGGCGCGTTCATCAGCAGATTGAACATAAAAGAGACTGTTTCGGAAAACCCGTTGGACGAATTCATCGGGGAAAGCGTGCGATTATTCGCTAGGGCATTAACCCCCTAGCTTTTTTATAAAGCATAATGAAAGCATGTACTTGCGTGCATCTATTGAGGAGTGATTGGCTATGAATTCTGATTCAAGGCAGACATTGCTGGAGTAATTGCATTCTTAGCGAGCGATGATAGTCAATTTGCAACTGGTACGTATACACCGGCGAACGATGGATTTTCGATGGAGCAGCCCCACCGTTTCGGCGGAATTGAGTTTCTATTTAACGGAAAAGAAATTGGACATCTGCATGGCAATCATCTGGTCGATTGCTCTTTCCAAAACGCTGCGTGATCAACTCATAGTGTGATTATCTAGTGGCTGGAGGCTGTCATAAAAATGGAATCTTCAAAACCTTTTGCATCAAACAACGCTGAACTCACTGATACTTCGATCCGACCATTTCGCGTCGCGATCCCTCAAAATGATCTTGATGATCTGCAAGCTCGCCTGACCCGTACCCGTTGGCCTGACGAGCTGCCTGGGGTAGGTGGAGACTACGGTGCAGAGCTTGGGGTTATGAAGGAGTTAGCGGAGTACTGGTGTACCTCGTATGACTGGCGCAAGCAGGAGGATCGGCTGAATGAGTTTCCTCAATTTACCACAACAATTGATGGTGCAAATGTACATTTCTTGCATGTTCGTTCACCTGAACCGGACGCGCTGCCCCTAATTCTCAACCACGGATGGCCCGGTTCTATTATAGAGTTCCTGGACGTGATCGGTCCGCTCACCAACCCGCGAGCCTATGGCGGCAACCCAGCCGACGCTTTTCATCTAGTGATTCCGTCTATGCCTGGTTATGGCTTCTCTGGTCCCACAAGCGAAACCGGATGGGATGTACATCGTATTGCTCGCGCATGGGCCCAGTTAATGAACCGATTGGGGTATGACAAATACGCTGTACAAGGTGGTGACTTTGGTTCCGTAATCTCACTCAACATGGGTCAACTAGCCCCCGAGCACATCTGTGGCATTCACTTGAATTTTCTGCCAATGGCACCGTCCGGAGATCTAAGCGACCTATCCGAGGAAGATAAGACTAGGATTGCAAAATTGGAGAGTTATTTAGCAACTCCTGCAGGCCACAAGGTGATCCTGTCGACGCGACCGCAAACCCTGGCCTATGGACTCACCGACTCGCCGGTTGGACAATTGGCTTGGATTGCCGAGAAGTTCTCCGAGTGGTCCGATCCAGCTTGTCCTATTCATATTGATCAACTACTCACTAATGTGATGTTCTACTGGCTCACGGGAACGGCTGCCTCCTCCTCTCGACTTCACTATGAGTCCGCTGCTATTAAGAGACAAAAGAAACCATGTCCTGTGCCATTAGGAATAGCCGTTTTTCCATACGACTTGTTCCTACCCGTACGTCGCCTCGCTGAGAGACAGTACACAATCATTCACTGGACCGAGTTTGACCGTGGCGGTCACTTCGCGGCGCTGGAGGCTCCCGACTTGTTAACTGAAGACCTGCGGGCATTCTTCCGCCGTTTCCGTTAAGAACGTCCTTATGATTGTCGTCGGGTATTCGATGGAGAACCCTCAGGGATTATACTCTGAGGGTTTCTCTAACCCTGTTGTTTGCTTTTGCTGCATGCTGCGCGGCAATTTTTTTGCTTGTGTATATATACCCATGGGGGTATAATAAAACTCATACTAGAATTATTGTTTTATTCACATCATTATAGACTTCTAAATTTATTGAAAGCGCTTGCTATTATAAAGGAGGAATTGAGTTATGCGGGAAGTGGGCTACAAGGTTGTCATTGTCGGAGGAGGGACAGCGGGAATTACGGTGGCCGCGCAATTGGCGAAGAAGATGCCGGCATCTGATATTGCCGTACTGGACCCTGCCAAAGAACATTATTATCAGCCGATCTGGACTTTGGTCGGAGCGGGTGTTGTACCGAAATCCGTGTCTGTACGCGATGAACGGTCCTTGATCCCCCGCGGTGTACATTTCATTGAAGAGGCCGTAGAGCGTTTTCATCCGGAGGAGCATTATGTCACTACTTCCCAAGGTACCAAGGTGAGCTATGATTATTTGGTTGTCGCTCCGGGAATCAAGGTGCATTGGGACGGCGTGAAAGGATTGAAAGAAGCGATCAGCCGCGATGGCGTGGTCAGCAACTATGCATACGAGCATACGGACAAAACCTGGGAAGCGATTCGGGATCTTAAAAGTGGAAACGCGATTTTCACCCAGCCGAGCACACCGATCAAATGCGGCGGAGCTCCGCAGAAAATCATGTATTTGGCCGAGGATCACTTTGCCAAATCGGGAGTGCGCAGCAGCGTGAACGTTCATTTCTACTCTGCTGCAGGCAGCATTTTCGCAGTGGAAAAGTATGCCCGCACATTGAACAAGGTGATTGAACGCAAACAAATCCAAACCCACTATAACCGCGATCTGGTGGAAATTCGCCCGGACAGCAAGGAAGCCGTGTTCAAGAAAATGGACGGTGAGGATCTTGAGACTGTGCATTACGACATGATTCATGTTACGCCGCCGATGGGACCTCCCGATTTCACCAAAAACAGCCCGTTGGCCGATGCGGGCGGATGGATTGACGTAGATCCTTACACTTTGCAGCACAAGCGTTATGATAATATTTTCGCTTTGGGGGATGCTTCGAACCTGCCAACCTCCAAAACAGGGGCGGCGATCCGCAAGCAGGCGCCCGTGGTGGTCGATCAGGTGCTTGCCCGTGTCCATCATCGTCCGGCCACAGTCAAAT
>CAZESH010000286.1:0-5609 GCA_964514665.1 uncultured Caryophanales bacterium | reverse complement strand
GAGGCCACTGAAGAACTAATGGTTTTTCGGTGTAAAGAACATGATCGAACGAAAAGACGACCCTTTGTTCCATTTTATGGGATAAGGGTCGTCTTTTCCATGTTGTTGGGGCTTGTTTTGAGGGTGTATTCTACTGTTTCAGTTTCAATATTCGCTTTAGATTGACCGCGAATATCGTCATGGCACCTTGCATCTCCATGCCCAATAAACCCGAGGACGAGGCTACGTCGTATCCGTGTCGGTGTTTCAGTTCACTGTTCTTCGCCTCAATTTTGTAGCGTTGCTTCGCTTTTGCTTTGAAGTACTCGCTTTCTTGAAACGCTATTTGTTCGGTGTTCGTCGGACTTAATACTCACCGAGTAGGTTTTGCTTTTTGCTCCGTCGGTGTAGCACCCTTCCTTAAATGGACATCTCTTACACTTCTCCACATCAAAGTAGTATGTATCGACCTGGTTTGCTCCAACACCTTTCTTACCATTTCGTGCTTTCCGAATCGCCATGTGGCCGGCCTTACACACATACATGCCTGCATCTTTATTAAACTGAAATTCGTCCTCTTTCTTACGTGCCCCTTGGGTGATTAGTGGATTCAGCTTTGCAACCAGTTCAATTTCGTTCGCTTTACTGTACGCAATGTTATCTTTCTCAGAGTAGGCGGTATCTCCAATAACCGTTTTGACTTCCATTCCGGCTGCTTTGCTTTTCTCAATCAGCGTCCGAAGTTGTTTGCCGTCACTCTTTTCGCCTGTGGTAACCGTCGCTGCTGTAATAATTCTTTCTTCGGACATCGCGATATGAGTCTTATATCCAAAGAACGAGGAATCCGCGCTCTTGTGGCCTACACGCGCGTCCTGATCTTCCGAGATTCGCAGCTGCTCCACGTCATCCTCCACCGTTTCCTTGAGCAGGTTCAGCGGTTCCATGATTTTGGGCAATTGGGCCATTCGGGTCTGCGTCTCAATGACATGAATAAGTTTTTGGCAATAGACAATCTCGTCTTCGAGTGTATCAATGGTGTTCTTGGCTGGAAACTTTACTTTGAGGGACTCGTCCACGGAGTAGATTGCTTTTCGCAATTTTCGGGAACGGTCCTGCAAGATTTCTCGGGGGGATTTCTGGTTATAGCGGGCTTTCGTATGCGTGGCATCGACGATGATGGCCGTGCTTTTGATAATGTTTCTCTCGACCGCCAGTTCAACCGTCTTCCCGATGAGCATGTCCAGGAGATTTAGGTCTTTCAACCGTTGCTTGCGGAACTTGGTCAGGGAGCTGGGGTCGATGACCGGGTCTTCCGGCGCCATGTGAAGAAAATACTTGAACGACAGGTCGTACCGTGACCGTTCGACGATGTCTACATCCGATAGTTCAAAGATGGTCTTGAGAAGCAAATATTTAAACATACGCACCGGATCAATGGCGTTACGACCGTTGTCCAGGCAATAGTGAGCTTTCAGTTCATCGTATATAAACGAGAAGTCAACCAGTTCATTGATCTGACGCAGCATGTTATCTTTAGGGACGACTAAATTATACAGTTCCATATAGGGGCTAAACACAAGCGTTTGTTGTTGCTGGATCAATTGGCCTCACCCGTTCTATTTTGATGCTTTAATTATACAGAAAAAAGGTACAGCCCTCTCAAATATTTTGAGAGTCTGTACCTTTTTTGTCATGGAGACTTTTTCAGTGGCCAGCTTTTTCAAGCGGCTCTTTGGAATTACATTTTGACATGCTTTTGCATTTGATTGATCGCCGATTTCTCCAAACGGCTTACCTGAGCTTGGGAAATCCCGATTTCATCGGCGACTTCCATCTGTGTTTTTCCTTCAAAAAAACGCATTGACAAGATCATCTTTTCCCTTTCGTTAAGCTTTCGCAGCGCTTCACGCAGAGCGATTTCCTCAATCCAGGACGTATCCTTGTTCTTGTCGTCGCTGATCTGATCCATTACATAAATCGGATCACCGCCGTCATGATAAATCGGTTCAAACAGCGAGACAGGATCCTGAATCGCATCCAATGCGAAAACCACATCCTCCTTGGGAACATTCAGTTCCTTGGAAATTTCATGGATTGTCGGTTCGCGGCTGTGCTTGTTCGTAAGATTGTCTCTTACCTGCAGCGCCTTATAGGCAATATCGCGCAGCGATCTCGATACGCGGATCGGATTATTATCGCGTAAATATCGGCGAATCTCGCCGATAATCATCGGGACCGCATAAGTGGAAAAGCGCACATTCTGCCCGAGGTCAAAATTATCGATCGCCTTCATCAGGCCGATGCAGCCTACTTGAAAAAGATCATCGACATACTCGCCCCGATTGTTAAAGCGTTGGATCACGCTCAGCACCAAGCGAAGATTTCCGTTTACCAACTTCTCTCTCGCTGCTTGTTCATTCAATGTTTGCAGCTGCACAAACAATTCACGCATTTCTGTATTCGTTAGAACGGGCAGTTTCGACGTATCGACACCACAGATCTCGACTTTATTTCGCGTCACGTGATTACCTCCCAAGGAGAAACATTAATGTTAATTATCCCCGAGAGTCCCGTTTTTATTCGGCTGTAAATGCGCCCTCAAAAGCGGGCAAAAAAGACGGAAAACGAATGTCGGCAACGCTTGAACCGTTATTTTACCGGCAAAAAAATTTAATATTTTTATTCGCCCAGGTTCAGACCATTTTATTGAATTCCTTGCGCAATCTTTTGATGATCCGCTTTTCCAACCGGGAAATGTACGATTGCGAGATGCCCAGCATATCGGCCACGTCCTTCTGCGTTTTTTCCTCTCCGCCGCGCAGTCCGAAACGAAGCTCCATGATCACTCTTTCCCTCTCGCTCAATTTGTCGAGCGCTTTATGCAGCAGCTTGCGGTCCACTTCCTCCTCGATATTGCGGTAAATCGTATCGTTTTCCGTGCCGAGCACATCCGACAGCAGCAGTTCGTTGCCGTCCCAGTCAATATTTAACGGTTCGTCAAAGGATACTTCCGAACGGATTTTACTGTTGCGCCTCAAGTACATCAAAATTTCATTTTCAATGCATCTGGAGGCATATGTGGCCAGCTTGATCTTTTTTTCCGGGTCGAAGGTGTTGACGGCCTTGATTAACCCAATCGCGCCGATCGAAACCAAATCCTCGATATGAATGCCTGTGTTTTCAAATTTCCTGGCAATATACACGACCAAGCGCAAATTTCTTTCGATCAGCACCGCGCGTATTGCAGAGTCGCCGGACGGCAATTTCCCTAGCAAATACTCTTCTTCTTCTCTGGATAAGGGCGGCGGGAGCGCTTCACTGCCACCGATATAATAGATTTCTTCCGATTTCAGTCCGAGCAAAAACATCAGCTTATAGAAATAAATTTGTACAGATAGTTTCCACTTCAACAGCATTTGGGCTACCTCCCGATCGTGTTTTCAATCCGATTCCATCAACTGCGGATGTATGATCGCCCGATAACTTCCGTCGGAACTGAGTTCCCCGGCATCCAGACCAATCAAAACCTTGCGAACTTCCATTACTTGATCCGATTGACGTATGACAACCTTCTCCGGCTTGACCGCCAGCATGAACTTCATTCCCTGATTTACACCGCGAAAAGGGACAATCCTGAATAACTCGCGCCAAGGATGATCCTGATTGTCATCATCCATTAAAATTTGTTCTACCTGTGAAGCTTTAAGCATTTTTGTCCACTTTTCCGGTAAATGATCCTTCCACAATCCGGCCTCCATCACTAGCACGGGCGTGCGTGTCAGAGGGTCGACCAGGTGGTTTCCGGTATCGACAAGACCTGTGCATGACCGGCTTTGCCCGAGAATGGTCACCTCCAGATCAGCAAGAAAGCGGGTCAACTGGTCGCGTTTTCTGGCGCTGATGAAAACCCCGCGAAAAAAATAGATCACGGCAAAGAATACAACCAGCACGAAAACCAGGGAAAATGAAACCGGTCCGAAAGCCCCTCCTGTGCGAAAGAACAATATCCCGTTCATCACATCGCTGGAGCTCAGCAGCAAATATCTTAAAGCAAAAATGCCGCCCGCTGCGACAAAATTGACCAAATAAAAAACCGCCAGGTTTCGGATAAAGTATTGAAGACTGACAAAGCCAAAAGCAGCATAAATCATCAGAACGGAAATCAAGAATTTGACGAAAACAGTGTACAATGGCGACAAAGCCGGAACAAACATCATCAGCACGTAAGAGGAACCGACAGCCGCGGATAGCGCCACCCGCCATTTTTTCACTCGCAGCTTGCGGGTCCATGCGGTCGAAGTCAGCACCGCAGCGTCTATTACAAAATTAGTCATGAAAATGACATCTGCGTAAACGACCACATTCTCTCCTCCTGCAGCGGCAGAACCTTTGTTGCCTGGAACCTCTTCAACCAAGTGCCTTATGCCGTCGTTCCCGTCAATGAGAACAGTATAGCGCAACCGTTTTTCAAAG
The DNA here is from genome assembly GCA_964514665.1 of uncultured Caryophanales bacterium. Classification (GTDB taxonomy): domain Bacteria; phylum Bacillota; class Bacilli; order Paenibacillales; family KCTC-25726; genus CAZESH01. Next base: position 1,157 of record CAZESH010000286.1, on the reverse strand, counting down.
TCTGTCTAATCGTGACGGCAAATTCCCATAAGTTTTGTCTGATTGTGCAGATAATTTTTCGAATGGGATTTTGCTCTTTTCGACGTTTCTTTTTCTTATTAGCTTATGATTGGACGGCACTCAACATTACGCCCGAACGTGGCCGATTAAGATCGAAACAGCGCTGATTTTGTCTGCTCCTGCTAATGCGGATTACTTTCGCGATGTCTCGAGAATGATCTGGAAGATTCCTTGGGCTATGCAATATGCAATTCGAAAAACAAAGACACTTCCAATAGTCTGAATGGTTGAAGAAAGAAGATCGTTCGTTACGATTAGGTGAAGTATATCAGCGGGCAAAAAAAAGAAACCACAAGCGAGGGTTAGTCGCATTGTGGCTGTAACATCGTCAATACTTCTAGTTAATACAAATTGTTTCCTTCATTGTCAAACGTTCTGGGATAATTTCGTTTGAACTCCTCTATTTCTTGTTTGTTCATCGGTTTTATTTGACCAAAATATTTCTGTTCAAATAATTTTTGAAGCGTAAATTCCACCTCATGTTTACTCACACAATTTACCAACACTAAATTTGGTTCTACAGCGTAATACCCATAACTTTCACATTCAGATCTAAAGTCTTGTTCAAGTCTATCCAAACTATAGATTCGAACATTATAAAGTTCCTGATTTATTCTTACTATTACATCAACTCTATAACCTTTTTGATTTGCTTCGTATTCCGCAAGGTCAGAATCGTCTAAATAAATAATATCTATTTTCCCCAAACAAATCACCTTCAATATTTTTTTATCGCAGTTTCACACAGTAAATGTAGTAATAGCTGTTCCCAACTTGACATGAAATCAATGCGTGCATGAAATACTTGCGGGTAACGGCGAAGCGACACCAATTCCATGTTGGTTTTTTATTGATGCTTGTGAGGAAACATCACGCTAAACTGAATTTATTTTTTAGTTGTATTAATTTGAAACAGCAGATTTTGAAATTCTTCTACACTCATTGGTCTTGATGGCACTATTTCAAAATGACCGGGGCCATTTCCACGTGGTATAATTTTTAAACCATCGGGAAGAGAGTCTATTCTATAAGCGCCACCAAATTTAGCCACTTTTTCAGGGTTTATATTTATGGAAACCCCATGTGTATCTTTTACC
>CAZESH010000285.1:0-5631 GCA_964514665.1 uncultured Caryophanales bacterium | reverse complement strand
CTACGAGGAAGGCCATGAAACCGGCTATCTGGAGTCAGCTTGAGTCAATGGGACTGGAGGCTTCTGTTCCGGGAAAAAACTTTGCTTGAATAGCATTAACATTCAGCCGCTTATCTTCATAATATGCCTCAGAGGTGGTTTAAGTGGAACAGCAAATTTCCGAAATCATAGAACATATGGCCAAATCGCACGAAGAGCTGGCCCGTGCACTGGAGGCGGGAAGGGATATGGCCGTGCACTTGTCCTATTTGATTGAAGTCATACCGGATGCAGGGATGAATATGCCGGATACCGGCAGAGAAGCGATCACCGGCCATGCTGTGAGTATTGCAGCCGACGTGACAACTTATCTGGGAACCATTGCCGAGCTGCAGGATGCTTTGGCGGAAAATCTTTCTCCGGTGCTGCAGGAGCTGAAAGGCGATTCTTCGGAGGAGTAAGGCCCGATTAGAACATGAATTAGAGAGGTGGATGACATGAGCAGGGAACATTCCTTTTTGCGTATTCTGGCAGCCAACGCAAAAATTCAAATGCATGTCTCCTATATTCTGGAGTCAAAAGCCAAAGAACTGGAGAAATCGCGCAACTGGACATGTCGCCATATGCTTGATACCGCCTTCGGGGATCATGACAGTCAGTTAAAGGAATCGTTGAAAGTTCATGAGCAGCTGATCGAAGTGATCGACGGTATTACAAAGGTGGAAAACGGGCTGGCCCGCAATCTCAAGCTGTTGGTGGGGCAGGATGAAAGCGGCGGAGGCTTGGATGGAGATTCGGGCATCGGTTTGGGCGGAATGTTTGATTTCGGGGGAGACATGAAGTGAACGTGCGGCAGCGGGAGAACGAAATCAAGCTGGACATATTGGCCTCTCTTGCCCGCAGCCAACATGCGCTGGCTTCGATGGCGGAGCATATTGCGGCGCAAACGGCGTGTACGGAATTGTCGGGAGAGCAGATCATCAGGCAAATGGAGGCGCTGAGCCGCTATCAGAGGATGCTTGCGGAAAAAATTACGGGCATTCGCCTGCGTAGGTTGATTGAGGGAAAGCCGGGAAAGCCTTGGCTAAAGCAATGCGCCTCCATTTCAAAAAAATAAAATGGACCTTTATCCAGAGTAAGCTAGTGCAATGGCTGTTAAAAAGCCAACACTAGCTTTCTTTGACAGGTTGAAGCGTTCATCAAGTGGAGGAACATTAATTTTGCGCTGAAATGCGTTCGATGGCGATTTGAAAGCTTCTTTCCAGACTGCGGCAAATGATGGCCAACTGCTCGAAGAAATCAAGATTGATTCTCAGAACCTCTCTGATTTTTTCCGGGGAATTCACCGTTGCGGATTGATTGATCCGGAAATGCCGGGCAATCACGATTTGCTGGAAAAAGGTCATTTGGTATTTTCGGCTGTACAGGAATTGATCATACAGTTCAAAAATGCTTTCATAGCCTTGCGATATTTCTTCTTGAACCGGTGTTAAATCGTCCGCTTCCGCCAATTCCATGACCTCCTTGCATCGTGCGATGCCTTGGTCGGCAATTTGACAGAGTGCCTGGTAGTTCCCCGCATAAGTCTCCAATTCCTTGATAAACCCCGCTTTTTTCGCTTCCCTCTCCGCTTTGTTTATCTCATTATTGCTGTCAAGGATCACCGAATGGATTCCCTTGTGCAGCTTCGGATGCTGATTGGAGGCAATGACGTCGGCCAGTGGTGCGCACGTTGTTCCGATGATTTTTGCGCCGCCTTCCGTCGCATTGATGACCTTTATCCCCGGATTTTTTCTGATCAGCCGCTCAAGCCCGTACTTGAATTCAAGCCAAAAGGCAGTGGAAGGGATGCGGGATCCGTCATCCCGATAGCTTTCCGTATAAACAACGGGCCGGGATTTGATTTTTTGCACGGTTTCCTGCAAATCCGCTTCCGAGTATATGGAATCTCGGCTGTGCGTATTTTGGTCGCGGCCGAATGCGAAGTCGAGTCCCACCAATACAATCGGGTTTGCTCCAGCCAATGCGGCGGCGGCGAAGGCAAGATGGGAAACATTGGACAGATCCGACAGACTGCTGCCATCTCCAATGAAATGATTCATCCACTCGCTGATCAGCTCCGATCCCCGGAAAACGGGAATTTTAGCTCCGGCAAACGCAGTGAAAATTTTGGGGTCTGCGACATTTAAAGCAAGCAGGGCGGTCTCCTCCGCATAGCGGATATTCTCAAAGTGGTAATGAAAGCTTTCGGGCGTGCGTTCGATGACGCAAATGACATCCGGCATGATCCCGTTTTTCAAGAGCGGCTTTATGGCGGATTCACAGCAGAAGACGAGACCTTTTCCTTTCGCTTTTTTTAATTCGAGTATATTTTTGTCCAATGAAGGGCCGTTGCCGACAATATAGGCCGGAATCCCGTCAAATTGATTTTTGATGCAGCTTAAATACGGATTTTCCAGTACCGCTCCGACATTGGAAATCATGTTGTGAAAGCCGCTCAGCGTATCGCTGAAACTGTTTCCGATTGAAAATATGCTGTTCTGAAGCTTCCTGACGATTGTGCGGTGCAGGGTCAGATAGGATTCCCGGCATAATCTTTTGGCGCCGTGGGAAAACACGGCCGTCGGTGAGAGAATGTCGAGAAACGTTTCGTCTGTAGACAGCAATTGGGTAAATTCATTTGTGATTTCTTCGATGGTTCCCGCAAAAAACCGGAATTTCCGCAGAAGCAGGCGTATATCGAAATAATGCAGCATGGCCGCAAAAAGAAACAGGTCCTGTTCAAAAACGAGCACGGTTGTAATGGCCTGCTGCTGCCGTATTTGCTCTGCCAGCCCGAAAAGCGGATAGCCGAACCCGCAGCCGTATAAATACAGCGCGCTGATGTCCCCGACCCTGATTTGCTCGCACCACTCATCAGCCTGCTGCAGCGGTTCGCCGCCGGTAATTTGAAAAACCGACCGACCGTCATGATAGCTGCAGACCGGATGCCCTTCAGGTGTATAAGATATTCTGATCCGGCTCCACAATTGCTGTTTGTCAATAGCTAAAATACGCCGTCTTAAAGGATCGGGCAGCTGTGACAGGTTGCTTTCAAAGGTATGCTTAAGCTTTTTCGCACCGAATTGCGGGGGGGTTGGATTCTCCATCCGCCATATACGGATAAACGGCTGCAGCTTAAACTCCATGAAGTCCGTAATCGCCATCTTGTCCTTGCTGCTTACGTATAGCTGCAAGGCTTGGAGCAGGGAGAGCAGCCGGTTTATCGTGCTCGTTTTTGTTCGCGAAGGATTATGCATAATAACATCGAGAGTGCTTTGCAGCAAAGCAAGGATCCGCTTGAATTCCTCTAATCCCTCAATGTCTCTGCCGAATTTCCAAAACCGAAGCAGCCGTGAAATCGCAAAATCGATTTGTTCCAAACCGGATGGTTCATTCGGCTTCATCCGAATCCATTTCCTTTCCGACTTGATTCCCGAACTGTTTTAAGGCTTCGTTTTCGTACCGCTTCAGGTCTTGTTCGATATTTTGGACAAGCCCGCGGGTTTGAGCGTCCAGTTCATTCAGAGCAATTTGCATCTCGTTGATGTCCCGTTCGGACAAAAAATAACTAGACAAGTCGTTGGTGTGCATTTGAATATGCCGGAGAGTCTGTTTGGCCTGCATCATAAGGCTGATTAAAATCTTCTGTTTATTCTCCGCCTCCATCGCGATCGCTCCTTGCTACCTAGTTTTTATATCCTATGAATCACACGTTTTACGTGAGTGGACGATAGCGCAAAATGGACGCAAAGACCGCCCAGAGGCGGCCTTTGGTGAATTAAATGGATCCGGTAGGACTGCTGTCCGTGAAGTAGCTTCCGGGTGCATAGTTTGCCAGCGGCGTAACAGCAGTGCTGGTTGATGTGATGACGGTTGTTGATGTCATGTGAGGGTCGGGGAAGCGGACTTCGACTTCAAAACGGGTAATCCCTGCTGATACCGTATACGCAGAAAAATCCGTATTTTTGTTTGCTGTTGCTGTTATTGTGGTATCAACAAGCGAAGCTTTTGGCGTTGCTGCCAAGTTCCAGACGATGCGGCGCACTTGTTGATCCGAACCCGTCCGATTATCCACACTCACATTGACACCAGTAGTAGAAGGAGAGGTTTTTCGAACTGTGCCAGTGGAATCCAAATATACTGCCATTCGTTTCACCCCCTTTCCTGTAATCTATATTAGTAAATGCTGTACAGGCCACAATTGTTCGGACTAACCTCCCAAGACAATCAAACAATTATGATCGGAATCTGTCATCCGTCACAACAAATTTAGCAATCGCAGCCTCTCTATCATTTTTTCCCCAGAGATTCGGGGGGAATAACGGTTGCGAATTTCATATTGGCCGTGCTGTGCGAGACGTCGGCCCCATTCGGGATTGCGCACAAGCTCCCGCATAAAGCTTGCCGCATGCTCCATATCGGGTTCGGCCCAGACCTGATGCGGCATATACTGCGGGCCGATCTGCCTGCCCAGCTGCACGAGCTCATAATTTACCGGACAGGAATTGGTTGGATTCATAAAATCGGTGTTGCCCGACCAGTTCGTGCCGATGACCGGCTTGCCCAAAAACATCGCCTCGGCCAGTACCAGCCCGAACCCTTCCGCGCGATGCAGGGAAATATAGCTGTCCGTGACATTAATCAATGAATTGACCTCAAGTTTGGACAGATTCCGGTCCAACAGATACATATGGTCAAAGCCTTCGATCGCTTGCTGCAGCATCGCCATGCCGGTTTCCGTATCCGCCGGATCGCCGCCGCTGTTATTCAGCTTGACGACAAGTCCGGCCCCCGCATCCTGCTTGCCAAAGGCGATTTTGAAAGCTTCGATCGCGCCTGACGGATTTTTTCTTTCCGCATGGCTCATCAAATCGTACATCATCAGGAAAAGATACCGATCGCGGGGCAATCCGAAATAATCGCGATTGATGCCGTAATCGACACCGACCTGAACGCCGTGCGGGATTTCGACGACGGGAACGCCGGGCGACGATTTTTCTATCGCCTGGCGGACAAACGAAGTGGGTACCCACACTTCCTGCACCAGGCCGAAGGCCGGAAGATCCTCTTCGCGCATTTCGGGCAGCTCCCAGTGCCAGTAACCGATGTTAAACCGGCTCTGCCACAGCGGTTCCCCAAATCGTTCCCGGATTGCCGGCATCGAATCGGCATTGATATGGAACAGGTTGACGGCGTGTGCAGGAACGTCGCTTTCCTTATGATTCCAAGTGAGATCCTCGCCGGTTCCGGCATTGAGAATGTTGAAAGGCAGACGGATCGATTCCAGCGCCCTGGCGGCCATCCGGGAAGACTCGCCCAATCCGCTCGGGGCGCGTATATAGCCGACCAAATTAACTCCTGCCGGTTTTGATAATCCTGAACGATTGCGAATGTTCACCCTTCTTTTTTTTCTTCCGGTTTTTCTTCGGTTTTTTCTATTGGAACGCAACGCCCGTTTTTTTGCTTGCAAAGTTTTGGATTGCTTCTGTACCGGTTTTTTCCGTGTTTTTGTCCGTTGTTTATTTTTTGCCGATTGGCGGCCCTTGCTCCTAAGCTTCATGGCAAGGGTTCTCCGGGATCGCTTTGTTTTATTGCGCATGCATCCCATCC
>CAZESH010000284.1:0-5655 GCA_964514665.1 uncultured Caryophanales bacterium | reverse complement strand
TCCCAGTTCTCGCCAATATCAAATTGTCCGGCAATGGATACCGGGAGTCTGCCTTCTGCCTTGCGCATTCCAAACAGGATCTCCGAAACCACTTGTGCAGAAAGCGCACCAGGTTCGTAGGCGGCAAGATACGTTGCCGCGTCAGGACTGACCGGATGGAACCGCCGCAGCTCATCGCATAATCCCTTGGCTCCAATGGTTCCCTCGTTAGGGTCCGTTTTGGCAGAAACAGCCGATTTCCCCCGTTCTTCCAATCGGGATTTCATCTTGAGAACCCGTTCCACGGATTCGTTCAGCCGGACTTGCGTAACCTCTCCCTCAACGACTGCTTTTCTGAGACGTTCGAATACCGCTTTTTGCACTTCATGCGTATGGGACTGCTTGTTCTATGGCCGAGAAATAGATATGAGAAATCATCATCATATCAACATCCTGCTTAATGGCCTCCATAAAAGGAACGAGTTCAAATTGCAGCAGCTTGTCCAATGGGTGATTAACCACGGGAAGAGCACGGTGTGAATCGGTGTCTGTATCTCCGTGTCCAGGAAAGTGTTTGGCGGCAGAGCCGATTCCCCCTTCATGTGATCCGTGAATAAACGCACCTCCCATCTTGGCAACAATCTCGGGGGTTCCCCCGAATGAGCGTACGCCGATGATCGGATTAAGCGGATTACTGTTGATATCCAGTGACGGGGAAAGAACCATATTGTATCCGATATCACGCATCTCGGCAGCCAATGCCTTGGCCGTGTTTCTTCCGTTCTCCTGATCCGTGGCTATCATCAGGGGAACAGAATGCCCGGCGATTTCCGCCTCCCGTCGCAAATCGGCCAAAAACCGCTTAACTTGCTTTCGGGTTCGTATATTTCGCGGAAAGGTGATGACGGATCCGACATGGTAATCGCGAATCATCGATACAATTTGTTCATTTAGATCCGTTCCTTGGAAACCAACCATGAGAAGTTGTCCGATTTTTTGTTCAAGGGACATCGATTCGATCATCATCACTCACTCCTTTCTTAATAATTCGTTCCTAAAACACACATATTTTTCATATCGGCTTCTAATTGCTTTCGTGCTGCCTTTCGTCGGCGACAAAACGGTTTCAGTATGCACCATGTGATTTTTTGCCTCGCTCGTTGAGGAATAAATACCCGTTGCCTTTGCCGCAAGAATGGATACTCCCACTGTTGAGTCCCCTCCATTTGTCAAAACAACAGGCAGTTCGAACAAATCAGCCAGTTCTTGCATCCATATCCGGTTCATACTCCCTCCACCGATGGGGTGAATATACTTAAAATGATGAAGACCCATCAAGGGAACCATTGCATCAAACAATTCGAAGGTCACGTGCTCAAGCACGGCATGAAAACGGTCTTCAGAACTTGCTCCGATGGTTTCTCCGAAAAATGCACTTTCACTGCCGGAGCCGGGAATAAAAAACAAATCCCGCCGTTGCTGATCCCCTTGCCTATCCTTGCCGAAGTCCAGATCCCGGATGTATTGATCGATATAATATCCAGCTCTGTCCAAGCGAAATCCCTGAAGATATAAAGTGCCTCCAAAATGTTGGCGATAAAAACGGCGATCATTCTCAATACGAAGAGGATTTGTAGTAAAAAACCGGGTGACGGCAGTTGTGCCAAAAGAGATGCACATTTCTTCCGGGGTAACGGCCCCGGTTGACAAATTGGCTGCCGGCCCATCACCGGTACCTACGATAACCGGAATCCCCCCAGACAGCCCGAGCTGTTCTGCCGCCTCCTCAAGCAATGTCCCTGCCGTTTCATCGGGTCGTCTGATTTCCGGGAGCATGCTGTGTTTGATTCCGACCGTATCCAGCATGTCTTCCCACCAATCTGCATTTAGCTGATCATACAATTGTGTGGATGAAGCTGTAGCTGGATCCGTCACCATCTTGCCGATTAATTTCCATAACACATATTCTTTAAACCCCAATACATAAGCGGATTGCTGCAGCTTTTGCGGTTCATGCCGCTGGATCCACAGAAGTTTCGGTGCTGGATAAATGCCGCTTAGCGGACAGCCTGTTGTATCGTAAATTGATGCTTCCCCCAGCGACTCCTTCAGGTGCCCGACAAACGGTTTGCCTCTTTCGTCAATACCCGGTATGGCATTTCTTACCGGTTCTTTATTTTCATTTAATAAGATCAGCCCGGCCATTTGCGAGGCAACGCCGATACCTGTGATTTCCAACGAACGGCAATTTAACGGCGAAACCGAATCAACAAAAGCATGCCATAAATCTGCTGGATATAATTCCGCGCTTCCGTCCGTATAAGATAAGGGCAGCTTGGCACGTGACGACTTCAGGGGATATCCGTCCTCACCGATTATCGATGATTTGATGAAGGTAGACCCGATATCTACCGCCAAAAAAAGTTTCGCGTTCTCCATTTTCATCCTTTAAAATAAAGAACTTATTTGTAAATAAGCTTTTTCCAACTTATCCAAGTTTAAATCATTCGTCGATTTGTCCTTTAAAGAACCGTACAAATGCGGCATGATCCAACGAACGCCTTCTTCAAGGCAGACCTTGACAATGTCTCCCACATTATCGGGGGTTATACCGCCTGTGGGTTCAAGAATGAGCCCTTCTTTGGCAGCAATCCTTGCTACCAAACGAACTTCATCAAGTTTTTCGGTACCTTGAATCGGGAAAAATTTTATCGACAAAACACCGGTTTCTTTCAACATAGCCGCAGCAGTTTCCACAGGAATATCTGCCGAAGGAGTGTTTTGACTCATTGGTCCGGTTGCGATATTGACCATTCCCGGTTGTCCCGTCGGCCGGATCAATCCGTTGACCAAGGTTCGCAAGCCTTTTTCTTTAAGTGCATGCTGGGAAATAGCAGCGGCTGGGAATACCTGATTAAGGTGAAGCGGATTTGTCTCGGCCGCCAGTTTCAACGCACGCTCCCATTGGTCTGCACTTCCGTCACCCAGCCCAGCGGAAACCTGAACGCCTTGCTCCTGCAAAGATTGAATGTATTGAATGCCTTGATTCAGATCGGAAAAATCTTTAGCCATGACTCCCACTAAAACAGCATTTCCCATTAACTGTTTGGCCAAAAGCGAAGCTGCAACCGATCCGGCCTGAATATTCAAAAGTACTTTGCCGCCAATCGCATCTTTAAACCATTCCATTGATGATCGCCCTCTCTATCTCGAACTTAGTATCCCTCGCAGTACTTGTGCAATAACAGATGTTTCTTCCGGTCTCAATTCTCTGGGATCGAACTGGATAATCCCTTCATCAGCCAAATGATTTCGCGTGCGAATGGAAGGATTGTGGTTTTCCATTTTAGCGATTACTTTCTTGGCGGTTACGGGACTGTCTTGGGCAACAATGACCTGGAGCCGCGGAATCGGACGTGTTGCATCCCATGTGATTTTCGTCTGCATATGTGCGATACCGGAGCATTCCGTCTGCAGTTTTTCGACGACGTCTAAATAAGATTTCTCCAGCACCTGTTCATCTAATTTCATATATTCCTGAAGAGCATAATAGAAGCCAATCAAGTTTTCCTTGCCGATTTTCATTGCCCGGGCTATTCCTTTATCCTGCAATCGACAAGCTTCTATCAACTCTTTATTTCCGATAATCACCCCCGAGGTGGGCCCTCCAATAGCTTTATGACCGCTGTAAACTACAAGATCGGCACCCATTTCGGCATATTTTTTCAAATCCACTTCGGCTGCGGCGTCCACAATGACTGGTACACCATGACGGTGAACCTCTTCCACGGCCTGCTTTAAAGTCAACATTTCATTCGATACGGCATGATGGGAAATTACATAAAGTACAGCTGCCGTATGATCCGATATGGCGTTTGACAGATGATAATCCTTGACGCCATTTACCGTACCGATTTCTTTTACCGAAGCCCCTGACATTCGAATCATTTGTGTCATATTGGCGCCAAAGTGAATGACATGACCTTTCTGAATAATCACTTCTCTTTTGATTCCTTTGATTTCAGGAAGCGACTCCACCCAATCCATATTTGTGCCTGCGATGCATGCTGCAACGGATACGGCAATACCTGACGCTGCGCATGAAGTGATGAATGCTGCTTCCGTATTGGTCATTTCTGCAACTTTATCGCCAATTCTTGACTTTAATGCAGCAATGTCCACAAAACTTTTGGCGGCTTCTGCCATCATAAGCGCCACTTGCTCAGAAACGGCCGAGCTTCCTAAATAAGTCATTTTCCCGGCTGCATTGATAACCTTAGACAAATTTAATGATTCATATGGGTTCATATCCATCTCTCCTTACCCTGTTAGCCTTTATTCCATCCATTTAAATGCATTGTTAGCGCCAAGGCAAGAAAATTCATTAAGCCTTTGTTAATATCATGAACGGTCCCATCATTTTTGGGGTCGACATAAGCGGTTAATCCGTCAATGGCTCCTGCATCGGCCAGCCTATTGGTAATCCTCACGACATCGATATCATGAAGCACTTCCGGTTTTCCTGCAAGCGATAAAAGAGCCGCCGCCAATCCGCAAGCACCCCAGTTCGAGATGCTCGAAGCAACCAGCACATCGACCTCCGTTGCCGGCACAACTTGCTGACCATGGGCAAGATGCTGAATAATGGCTTCTTTAACGTTTGCCATGCCAAGCTCATTGCCACCGTCACCGATTCCAATCGTTGCAATACCGCGTTTTCTCGCTTCAACGAAGAGGAGGTCCGCCTTGATTACCAATTCTGACGGAACTTCTCTGGCAGTTACATTATGGTATTTGTTCTCATTGTTGGCACCGGGCAGTTCTACGGAAATCAGAGCAGAAGGGCGTATTTTCTCCATGAATCCATGTGCTGCCAGTTTACCTTCTTGCCAATCGGTCGGAAAATCAACAACGGTTCCTACGGAGGCAGAAGGCGGCCCCGGTTTGGATTTGAGCGCTGTTTCCAAATCGCTGACGATTAGCCCGGCAGCGCGAAGGGCTGTTTCTCCAAAAGGAATTAAGGATTTTTCCATGACAAGAATCGGTATTGCGCCAAGTCCTTGTTCGATCGCTCTGGCCAATACGGCGGCGCCAACCGGACCATCAGTCTCAGTCAAGCCTTTAAGAAGCCATGAACGAGAAGGCCATCCAGTAAAAATCAGAACCCGGTCGCCCTTTTTCACATTTTGTTTTAACAGCTCGGCTGCAGCCATCGTCAACGGCTTTCCTATTCTTTTGCGCTCGGCTTCGTAAAGTTCATGGGAAATTCCTCTTGCTGTAAAATCACTGGATATTAAGGCGTCGATCACGTCGCCCAAGCGTTTGTATTTATCGTTCAATTGTAAATCCATCCGGTTTTCCGCTCCTTTTATCTATGTTGACAATTTTATTGTTTTTTCGAATCCATAAAGTCCCTCAAACCGTCCCCAAGTAAATTGAAGCCCAAAATTAGAATGGCAATGGCCAAGCCGGGAAAAAACATGAGATGCGGTGCAGACGTAAAATAAGACCGGCTTCTGCTTAACATGGTACCCAGTTCCGGATCAGGAGGTTGAACCCCAAGCCCAAGAAATCCCAGGGCAGCCGCAACCAACACCGCTTCACTGGCCAACAGGCTTAAAACCACCATAGTAGGGCCCAGGGTGTTGCGTAAAACATGATGCACCATAATATATA
>CAZESH010000283.1:0-5675 GCA_964514665.1 uncultured Caryophanales bacterium | reverse complement strand
CTTTTCCACAATTTCTTTGAAGGATTGTCAATCGGGGTCAGTTATGAAGTAAACGTTCACCTCGGTCTGCTTGTAACACTGGCTTTGGTGCTCCATAAAATTCCCGAAGGGCTTACTTATTCCTCCATCATGCTGTCGGCATCGGGAGATCGCAGAAAAACGGCAATTTTCCTGGCGGTTCAAGCGGTTTTTACCTGGATCGGCGCCGGCAGCTCGCTTTTGCTGTCGGGAGATCACGAGAAGATCGTGGCCATCGCTTTGTCGATTACCGCCGGATTCTTTCTTTATCTCGGAGGCACTTCTTTGCTTCCCTCCGCCAATAAAGCGTCCGGATGGCGAATCCCCGTGTTCTTTATCGGGGGAGTTCTGCTGTATGCTGCCCTCCATGGAATTTCCGGAGCCTTGGGCTGAATTTCATACATAATATCCAAGGAGCGCCATAAGCTATAGTACCACAATTAAATCGGCGATGGAGTTCGCCATTAACCGCCCAAAATGCCGATGACTCCTACCAGCTTGTTTTCTGCTGGTAGGAGTCTTTTTTTGCTGTCGGGTTAATTTGAGATAACGGAGGGGAAAAAGGATGCGATTGACAATCTTGCTTGCGATTGCGCTTGGAGGAGCGGCAGGTGCCGTTTGCAGGTATCTGTTATCGGCATTTATCAGTGGTCGATTTGCCTATGCTTTTCCTTGGGGCACCTGGACCATTAACATCATCGGCTGCCTGTTTCTCGGCTTTTTGTTAAAAAGCGGCGCCTCCTCGCCTTATCCTGTCTGGCGAATCTCGCTTACCATCGGCTTTATCGGTTCATTCACCACATTTGCCGGCTTTGAAGGCGAGGTTTATGACTTGCTCCGTGCCGGCAAAGTATCGCTTGGCATGCTGTACTTTTTAAGCAGCAATCTCGTCGGGGCAGCGATGATTTATTTGGGGAACGTGCTGTTTGGCCAAATTTTCCACGGCAAATAATCGCACTCCTTGCTTACCGCCTCCTCTTTATGGTTTAATCCTTGAAATTCGCGAACGATATATAAAGGACGGCCCTTTGTTTCGTCATAAATGCGGCCGATATATTCGCCCATTATCCCCAGCATGAGCAGAACAAATCCGTTGAAGATCAGTGTGATGCTTATGAGAGACGCCCATCCTTTCATCGTCGCATCGGTAAAAACGGCAAGGTACAGCACATAGAGCAGATAGATCAGTCCCGAGCCCGACAAGAGCAGTCCTGCATAACCCGCCAGCTTGAGCGGCTTATGGGAAAACGAAGTGATTCCGTCCAAACTTAGCTTGATCATGCGTTTGAGCGGGTATTTGGTCTCTCCGGCCAACCGTTCATCACGCACATACTCAACCGCCGTTTGGCGGAATCCGACCCAACTGACCAGCCCGCGTACAAAACGGTTCGTTTCCGGCAAACGTTTCAGCTCATCGCACACTTTCCGGTCCATCAGACGGAAATCGCCGGTGTCGACAGGAATGGAAATTTCCGTCGATGCCCGAAGCACCCGATAGAACACGCTTGCCGACGTTTTTTTAAACCAGGTTTCCCCGCTTCGCTTTACCCGCTTGGCATAGACGACTTCGTACCCTTCCTTCCACTTCCCGATCATTTGCAGGATCAGTTCAGGCGGATCCTGCAGGTCCGCGTCGATCACAATGATCGCACGCCCTGACACATAATCCATTCCGGCCGTAATCGCGATTTGGTGGCCGAAGTTGCGGGACAAATCGATCAGCTTCACGGTTTCATCCCAAAAACCGAGCTGCTTGATGATCTCGGCGCTTCTGTCTTTGCTGCCATCGTTAATAAACAGCAGTTCATAGCTTTCTTCCGTCATCTCCATGACTTCTTTCAACCGCCGGTAAGTCTCTTGAATGATCGCCTGCTCGTTGTACATCGGAATAATGACGGAGTATTGCACGTTCGCTGTCATTGCGACTCTCCTCCTTGTACCAAATTCACTTCATACAGCATCGTGCCTCCGCCTCTGCCGCCAAAGGGGGGAACATCCCGCCTTGGCCGTTGAGCGTTCCGGGGCCGGCTTCCGGGAGCATGCTGCTCTGGCCGTAAGTGATGGGCGTTGCCGCCCAATACAGCGGGCCGGCAAACATTGCCAGCAGCCCCAAAGCTATCGCGGTACGGGCAAGCTTGCCCGACCTGTTGTTCAGCACGGGCAGCAAGGAAGCGGCTGTCATGCCTCCGGCGGCAATAGCCCAAGACCAACCGCCGATCACGGTATCGTAAGGGCGGATAATGTGCCATGCTAACAGTGACGTGGCCGCAATCGCCAGCGGCAGCAGCCAAGATTGCCAATTCATGCGCTCCCGGTACGAATGCCACAGCTCGGCCCAACCCGCACCGACCAGCCCTGCAATGGGAGGTGCCAGCTTGATCAGATAATAAGGATGGAAAAAGCCGGCGATACTAAAGAAAACCATGCCGGGCACGAGCCAGGCTATCCAGAATAATGCTTCTTTATGCTTTTGCGTGAAATTCCTTCTCCTCCATCCGGCAAATAACCCGATGCATCCAAAGGCGGCAAAGGGAAGAAGCCAGCTTGCTTGGCCTGACAGTTCAGCTTGAAACAAGCGCAGAATTCCCTTCTGACCGGTGCCGAACATGCCGCCCATCCCGCCGCCGGGCATACCGCCGTCACCCAATCTGTCACGCCCCGCTTGCCCTCCGCCATCGCCATTTCCTGCATCTGCGGATCTGCCGCTTAAGGGAGCCGCGCCGCCATGCCCTTGATTCCCCGTCAGCCGGGCAATCCCGTTATAACCGAAGGCAAGCTCCAAAACAGAGTTGCTCTGGCTGCTTCCGATATAGGGGCGTTTGTCCTGCGGTATTGAATCGACAACAACGGCCCATGATAAGGAAATGACCAGCATAATTGCCGTAGCGCCTGCCAAAAGTCCGATTTTCCGCTTCCAGGTTATTTTCGCAGCCAGCAAATAAAACAAGTAAAAAGCCGGTAAAACCATGTACGCCTGCAGCATCTTCATATTAAACGCCAATCCGATCATGGCAAAGGCGCCGAGCAAGCTCCAAACGCTGTTTCTTTTGACGCTTCTAAATAACAGCAGTGCTCCCAGCAGCAGCGCGAAAACCAGCATGCTGTCGATATTATTCGTTCGGCTGACAGCCGCGGCAACCGGGGTGCTGGCCATGACCAATGCGGCAAACCTGGCCGCCGTCAAGCCGAAGGTCGGCTTGATTAAGCGATACATGATCAGCACCGACCCGACTCCAGCCAGCGCCTGAGGCAGGATCACACTCCAGCCGTGCAAGCCGAAAATATAGGCGCTGATCGTTTGAATCCAAAATGTGAGCGGCGGTTTGTCGACCGTGACCGAGCCCGCAGAATCGAGAGAAGCGAAGAAAAAATTATGGAAATTTTGCAGCATGCTTCCTACGGCTGTAGTGTAATACGTATTGGCATATTGATCCGTCCAGATGCTGTAGCCATTCAGAAAAACCGCAAGCAGTGCAATCAAGATTAATGGAATATCGATGTGCAATCTGTTTTTATCCGGCATGTTCTCCCCTCCTTTTATTGAGCTGTTTCAAGAAATATCCTGCATGAAGGGCGTTAACATAAACTTGATCCTGTGTCTTGCCCGAAACAGCAGCGATTTCACGGAGCATACTGTTACATTTAACATCTTTGCAATTTCTTCATAATTTTTTTCTTCATATTCTCTCAGCATGACGGCCTTCCGTTGATTATTAGGCAGACGACCGATCGCCTGTTTTACCATGCTGGCTCTTTCATATTGAAGCAGAAGGGCTTCCGGAAGCTCCTTGCAACCTGCAGCAAGCTCTTGCGGACTGTCTTCGAGATACATGGCGTCTTTGCTTTTGCGCAGCTCATCGATCACCGTGTTTCTGGCAATCGTAAATAACCAAGTGGACATGCACGCTTCTTCTTCGCGGAAATGGTTCAGGTGACGGTACGCCTTATAAAAGGATTCCTGACAGATATCCTCGGCCATATATTCGATTTTCGTATGTTTAACCTTGCTGACAATAAATTTATAAAGGCTTTTCTCATACCGCTGAATCAGCTCAGCGAATTGTTCCTCGTTGCCTTTCATCAGTTGGCTTCGCCTCCACTGCATGACCGGATGTAATCTTACTTGAAGACTTACAGGGATTTTTCGATCGTTGCTTCCGACGTTTTTTCTTCCAACCACGTTGCGGATAACGTCGATAATTGTTCGTTCACAAGCTGCTCGCGGATTTCATCTTTCTTCTCTTCCAAAGTCGGGGTATGCGCTTCTTTGTGCTCCATAACTTTAATGATGTGATAACCGCTTTCGGTTTTTATGGGATCGCTTACACTTCCGACCTTCAATGAGAAGGCAGCATTTGCAAAAGCTTCCTCCATATCCCCCTTGGCGAAAAAGCCCAGATCTCCGCCATTATCTTTGGATGCAGTGTCCAATGACTTCTCTTTCGCGATTGCCGCGAAATCGGCCCCACTGTTCAAGTCTGCCAAAATCGTTTCAACCTCTTCCTTGCTGGCCACTAAAATATGAGAGGCTCTGACTTGCTCCGGCTCTTTCAGCGCTTCCAGATTGCTCTCGTAATATTGTTTGATCTCGTCATCGGTGATTTTAATTTGTGGCTCCAGCAGCTTGCGCAGTTGAACCTGGGCTTCCATATCCTTCTTCAAATCTTCCACCGTCATGTTATACGCCGCCAAAGTTTGCTGAAACTCTTCCTCGGAAGAGAACGAGCTTTGAATCGACTTCAATTGCTGATCGATATCGTCCGACGTGACTTTAATGCCCGCCTTCTCCGCTTCCTGACGGATCAGCTCCTTGTCTATCAAATTATCAAGCGCTTGCTCGCCGCTGCCATCCAACATGGCCTGATATAACTGATCCTTTCCGATGCTTACTCCGTTCACCTTTGCCACCGCTTCTCCACTCTTTTGCAAGGGAGGATACATCGTGACGTAAACGGCCAATAGGATCAATAATGCCAGAGAGGCAGCCATCCACTTCTTATTCGAAAATTGCAGCTTCATTCTTTTAAACTTCCTTTCATAGTTGTAGTACCTAAACAATATTAGACTCATATCTCGCTCTCGGAATACGTATATTATCGTTTTTGAAGCTGAAAGGAACTTGACCGTTAGCTTAAAGTTATCTGAATGAGGGGGAGCACATGCGAAAAAAGCCCCCGATGCATCCTTTCGGAAGTATCGGGGGCTGCTAAATCCGGATCAAATTTCGAGGCAAGCCGCCGGGAACAGGCGTAATGGCGTCGACTTCGGCAGGCAAGCGGCATAAAGTGAATATACCCGAATTACAGCAAGCTTGATCAGCGATTCAGGCGAGGCGGGGCCGAATGAACACTCCAATGTGCAAAACCGGAATTGGAGAAAGGGCGAGCGCCGAAGCTGCTGTTTCCAATTTAGAAAATCGGAATTGCAGGCCCCGGAGTTTGGCTTACCATGCAGCCCTCATCTTGGAGGCATCGGTCCGAAATACTGGAATAAGGTGCATTCGATTTGTCCGTTGTACAGCTTTCTTTTTTTGTCGGCTTTGCGGTCGAACAGCGCTTCCAGATTTTTAGCCGGGGTAATGACAAAATGAGACCATGTCGGCAGCCGTTCGGCCAGTTGACCGAGCCGCCTTGCAGGTGGCAAGGATAGATGAGGGG
>CAZESH010000282.1:0-5705 GCA_964514665.1 uncultured Caryophanales bacterium | reverse complement strand
CATAAAATAAAAGGAGACGATTCCATGAGTGATTTTGCAGCAGCCATCAATGTTACAGAATACCCGCCTCACATGAAGCACAAAGTTATTTTTGAAACCTTCAGCCAAATTAAAGACGGTGAATTCCTGCTTTTAATAAACGATCATGATCCTCGTCCGCTTCGCTTTCAATTCGAGTCAATGTGGCCCGAACAATTTACTTGGGAATATTTGGAGCAGGGGCCCGAGGTTTTTCGCATTAAAATCGGCAAAAACTAAAAATCATAAAGGGAACGGAAGCAATCGCCTCTGTTCCCTCTTTTTGTCCAAGAAATTGCAAGTCATTTGTCGGCAAAAGCTTTTTGCGAAATCAGGATCGAAACGGTAGGACATCCGGTATAGGCGTCATCAAGTTCATCCAGCAGTTCGCCGGGAATTTCCACGATTCCACGATTCCCATCTCCACTCACAATATTTTCCGCCAAACCTTCGCCGTCGTAGCCGAAAATGTCGGGAGCCGCCGCCCCGCAAGCTCCGCAGGAGATGCAGGTTTCCTTATCCACTCGTGTGTACATGGCCATCTGCCTCATCCCCTATTCAAGTTAATGTTACTATCCCATTTAACGAAATACCCTGAGCACATACCCGCCGCAGCCGCACTGATCGATATATCGGATTTCCCTGATCTGCACTCCCAGTTCACGAAGACCTTCAGCCAGCTGATGAATCAGCCAATCCCGCGGATCCCCGCAATTACCAGGGGTTACAACATTCACATAGCTGCCGGGAGCGGTTTGACAAACGGCTTTGAGACTTTGCGGCAATATTTCTTCGGGATGCTCCTCATAGTAAGAATCCTCCAAATTCAACGACCAGTCCTTTTCCTTTAAAGTCGCCACTTCATGATACATCTTGCACCGCCTCCTGTTTCACTGTTCTATTGTCAGTTTAAAATTTAAACCTGCAGAGCTTTGTGATTGAGGTCACATTTCTTTTTGAAATTGTCTATATACTCAAATCCGACAGCGCTTGAAAGGAGGACGATCTTTATGGAAAGCGAAGCGCATATTGTCGAACTGGATGTTCGTCCCTATCTGCGCAAAAAACTTGAGCCTTTCCAGATGATTATGGATGCGGTCAAGCAGCTGGACAAAGAGGATACCTTCGTGCTGCACGCAACCTTCAAGCCGACACCGCTCATCGGAGTCATGAAAACCAAAGGATTTGCAGCCAAGATGGAGCGTATACAGAAGGATCATTGGATCGTAACCTTTGTCCATAAAAGCAGAAAGGATACATTTCAAGAGAGCGAAACGCAGAATCCGACTCAACCGGCTGCGGCGGACAACGGCAGCGAGCCGAAGGCATATGAATTGGACAATCGCGGACTTGAGCCCCCACAGCCGATGATGCGCACGCTCGGCAGGCTGGAAAGCTGCCGTCCCGGCGACAAAGTGATCATCCATAACGACCGCGTTCCGTTATTTCTGCTGGAGGAGCTGAATGCTCTTGGTTATCCTTATGCCATTGACGAGCGGCCGGACGGTTCGGCGAAGGTAACCATCAGCAAAGTGTAGTGTACCGCCCGAAGAAAGGAATGGGAAGCAGATGACGTGCGAAAAACAATCCTGCCGCAATGAATCTTCCTGTATTCGCCGCGTTCCGGTATTTCAAGGGTTGGGCGACGAGGAAATCGAGGCCCTGCACAAAGTGACGTATTCACGAAACTTTGAAAAGGGGAATTTTATTTTTCGCGAAGGCGGACAATCCGATTCGCTTTTTATACTGAACCGGGGGATTGTTAAAATTGTGGAATGATCAGCCTGCTGGAAGTGGAACGCCGTTTTGCCAAAATCCTGCTGGCATTTCACAACCGCAGCAGCGTCCCGGCTTCCCGGCTTCCCGTCCCCAAAAAAGAGCTCGCGGCTTTATTGGGAACCACGCCCGAAACGCTGAGCCGAAAGCTGGCTCATTTTGAACGCTTGGACTTCTTGTCGCTTAAAAACCGCAAGGAAATCCGCATTTTGAATGCCGAAGCCTTGTCGCGTTATACAAAAGAAGGAGGAAATGCATATGGAAAATCAAGATAAAAAGGGGAAAGTCATCGAGCTTGACGTCAGACCGCAGCTCAGAAAAAAGGAGGAACCGTTTGCGATCATCATGGAAAGCGTTAAAGAGCTGCAAGAAAAAGATGACACCTTGATCCTGCATGCCACCTTTTGCCCCGACCCTCTGCTCAAAGTTCTGAAATCAAAAGGCTTTGCAGGGAATGCGGAGCAGCAGGATCCGGAGCATTGGATTGTTACCTTTGTCCATGAATAACTCCAAATCGTCGTTTTGGCTTTCCATCTCGTTCGTTGCAACCGGTATCGTTTTTTTTCTCCTGTTCCACCTGCTTTCGCTTTTTTCTCTGGCCGGATGGATCGGCGACTATCCCAGATCCCCCAAGGGGTTGACCCAAGCCCATTTGCTCGTGCTCGGCTGGGGGACGCTGGTGGCAATGGGAGCCGTCTATCAACTGATCAGCGTCGTGCTTCAACAAAAGATTTACAGCATCAAATTGGGATATGTGCAGTATGCGCTTACCGTGATCGGTGTGGCGGGACTTCTGTACGGCTTTTCCGGGCCCGACTTTTACCGGGTTGCCTGCTTCGCGATATTGGCTTTTGCCGGGCTTTTGCTTTTTGTGATCAACCTGACATTCACGCTGCTAAAGGCAAAAAAATGGGACGCGATTACAATCAGCGCTCAATTGGCCGTGGCCTACCTGCTGCTGACAGCCATTCTGGGCATGCTGATGGGACTCGATTTTGTCGGGAACTATCTGGGCGTTATGCATGAGCGTTTATTTGGCGCACATCTATGGTTGGGCTCGGTCGGATGGTTGGGCATGCTGATCACCGGCTTCAGCTACAAATTGCTGCCCATGTTTTACTTGTCCCACCATTATCCGGTCAAGCTGCAAAAGTATATCCTGATCATCTGGAATGCAGGCGTGCTTGTCGGAGCGGCCGCCTTTCTTTGTTCTGCACCGCTTGTCGTCAAATACTTGGCATGGCTGCTCGTTACTGCGGCTTTAATCTTATACAGCATTCATGTTCTGCAAATTCGCAAACACCGCCATAAGGCAAATCCGGGCTCCGGCGTTGTCTTGTCTGTTTATCTGACCATCGCTTTGACTTTGTTTGCCATTGCGCTCGCGCTGTACTTCCCCTTCTTCACCGGGCAAAGTATCGGCGAAAGAACCGCTGCTCTCATTGGTTGGACGTATTTGGGCGGTTGGGTCGGAACTACGATTCTCGGCTATATGTCGAAAATTGTTCCCTTTCTCTGGTGGACCCGGAAATACGGTTCGCTGATCGGCAAGCGGCAGGTGCCAAGGCTGGCCGACTTGATCAATGACAAGCATGTGAGAACGCTTTTAATCGTGCTGGGATGCTCTATATTGTCCATTTTACTGGGCATTGGATTGAATTGGGCCGCAATGATGAAATTCGGCGGAACGGTATTCAGTCTTTTTTCTTTTCTTTATATGGCGCTGATCGTACGTGTCTTCTTAAAATGAATTCAGGCTGCCCGAGAAGCCTTATAGATCAAATTAAGTCATTTTCCGGACTGGGGGTATCTTCTTCCGTCGCTCTTGAAACCAGGAAATCGGATTGGAAGTCGCGGTATTTTCCCGGTTTCAAAGGCGACCGCCAGGTCTCTACAGAAGATACCCCCAGCCCTACCGACCTAAATTTATATTTTAAGGTTTCTCGGGCGGCCTGAAAATTGTACCTGAATAGGAGTGTATGAGCGATGAGTGATTTTTTGGACGTTGAACAAATCCGCGAGCTGCTGCGAGAGCGTGTTTACGATCCGGAGCTTGGCGTAAACATTGTCGATTTGGGCCTTGTTTATGATGTGGAAAACATAAATGGCGAGATTAAAGTGACGATGACGCTGACAACCCCCGGGTGTCCGGCCCATGATGCAATCGCCGGAGGCGTAAACTCGGCTTTGGAGCCGCAGCCCGGAGTCCGTTCCGTGGAGGTGGAAATCGTCTGGGAACCGGCGTGGCATCCGGAAATGATGACACAGCGGGCTAAAGAGGAGTTGGGTTACTTCTAAACCTGCAAGTTCCATGGAAAGAGCGGGGGCTGTCCCTAAAGTCATAAATGACTAGGGCCAGCCCCTGCATATTGAGAACGTTGGCAGCTCTTTACGGGTGGGGGGACGGATTCAATATTCTTTTCCATGCTTATTCTCCCCTTATTCGATGACATGCATCGTTAAAATATGATTTGTTTTTGCGATAAACCGTTTCCTGATCATTTGCATCCATGATGCGAATTTCGATTTCCCATGTTCCCGGGAAAGCAGTATTCTCCCCTTACATCAATCACCGCAAGATTGTTTTTGTATTCAATCTCCAGCAAATCAATCCCCTCCATTTTTTATTGGCTAACATTGATTTATGCCAAGCATAGTTCAATGCCGGCCAAATGAAATTGACTTGTATCAAGTTCTTTGCGGCAAATCATGTAAAAAAGCACCCGTAAAGGGTGCTCGAAAAATGGTTTTCGCTTATTTAACTTCAAACCAATTGTTTGCCGCCACTTTTTGGTACCAATAGTAGCTGTCCTTTTTGGTGCGCTGCAATGTGCGGAAATCGACATGCACGATGCCGAAGCGCATCGTATAACCGAACGCCCACTCGAAATTGTCCATCAACGACCACATGATGTAGCCGCGGATATTGACGCCGGACTCGATCGCCCGGTTCAGCTCGATCAAATGCCCGTACAAGTATTTGATTCTGCCTTCGTCCTTCACCCGGCCGTCCTGCGGCTCCTCGTTATAAGCGGCCCCGTTTTCCGTAATGTAAATCGGGATATCGCCGTACAGTTCCTTGATGTAGGTCAGCACTTTATAAAAGCCCTCGGGGAAAACGTTCCACTTGATGTCGGTCTTGTCATAACCGATGTACACTTCTTCCATGTCAAACAGGCCGGCGTCTTGCTTGTACCGCGACACGCTTCCGGTATAGTAGTTGATGCCGAGAAAATCGATCGGTTGGCCGATCAGCTCCATATCGCCCGGAAGGATATTCAGGCTGACGCCTTTGCCGGCAAACCAGTCCACGAGAAACTGCGGATAAGCGCCTTTGAGAACGGGATCCATAAACCATTCCACAAACCAGCCGGTGCTTCTTTTGCAGGCATCAATGTCTTCTTGTTTATTGCTGTATGGCTCGTTCCATGTCACATTCGGCACATATCCGATTTCACCTTCGATTCCCAGTTCCCTGAAGCGCTTGACCGCCTTGCCGTGCGCCACCAGCAGATGATGGGAAATGTCCGTGGCCAGCTGCAGATCGCGATTGCCCGGTGCATGCTCGCCGAGAAAATTGGAAAGGAAGGAAACGCACCATGGCTCATTGAATGTAACCCAATTCTTGATTTTTCCGGAAAATGCCTTGAACATCGTTTCAGCATAGGCAGCGAACGCTTCGATTGTTTCGCGGTTGGCCCAGCCCCCCTTGTCCTGCAGCGCTTGGGGCAAATCCCAGTGATACAGCGTGCAGAACGGCTCAATGCCGTTTTCCAGCAGCTTGTCTACAAAGCGTGTATAGAAATCAAGCCCTTTTTGGTTCATCTCGCCTGTCCCGTTCGGAAAAATGCGCGGCCAGGAGACGGAAAAACGATAGACGCCCACGCCGAGATCCTTGAGCAGTTCAATAT
>CAZESH010000281.1:0-5722 GCA_964514665.1 uncultured Caryophanales bacterium | reverse complement strand
GATGGATTCTGGAGAAGGCCCATATCCATAAACCGCTCAAGCGGCTATGGATCTCTTCGGTTACCGATAAGGCGATCAAGGAAGGCTTCGCCCGGCTCAAAAACGGCAAGGAATACGACAATCTCTACGCCTCGGCGGTATCCCGCGCGGAGGCCGATTGGTACGTGGGGATCAATGCCACCCGCGCCTTGACCTGCAAGCATAACGCCCAGCTGTCCTGCGGCAGGGTGCAGACGCCTACGCTGGCGATTATTGCCCAGAGAGAAGAGGAGATCCGCGGCTTCAAGCCGCAGCCCTTTTACGGTATTTCCGCTCAGGCGGAGGGCTTAAGCTTAACTTGGCAGGACGGCAAAAGCAAAGAAACGCGCACTTTTTCCAAGGCCGAGTGCGACAGGATCCTTCAGGCCATCGGCGGCAAACCGGCGGAAATCCTCGCCGTCGACAAAACCTTCAAGAAAACCTATGCGCCGCAGCTGTACGATTTGACGGAGCTGCAGCGGGAAGCCAACAGCCGCTTCGGATTTTCCGCCAAAGAGACGCTGTCGGCGATGCAGCGGCTATATGAAACCCATAAGGTTCTAACGTACCCGAGAACCGATTCACGGTATTTATCTAGCGACTTGGTCGATACTTTGAAGGAGCGGGTGAAAGCCTGCAGTGTACAGCCATATGCGCCGCTCGCGGGCAAAATTTTAAGCAAGCCGATCAAGGCAAGCAAAGCTTTTGTCGACGACAGCAAGGTGTCCGATCATCATGCCATCATTCCTACGGAGCAAACCGTCTTTTTGCGGGCGCTGGACGAAAAGGAAAGAAAAATTTATGACCTGGTCGTAAAACGCTTCCTTGCCGTTTTGTTTCCTCCTTTCGAATTTGAGCAAACGACAGTCCGTGCGGTAATCGGAGGAGAGCATTTTGCGGCGCGGGGCAAGATCGTTTCCGCTCAAGGCTGGAAAGAGGTGTACGAAGGGCGCTATGAAGAAGACGAGAACGGCGAGGACGACGATCAGCTGCTTCCGGATGTTCACAAAGGCGCCAAGCTGAAAGTGGCCTCGCTGACCCAAACAAGGGGAGAAACCAAGCCGCCGGAGCGGTTTACGGAAGGCAGCCTGCTAAAAGCGATGGAAAACCCTTCGAGATTTATGGCTACCTCAGATAAGACGCTGATCAACACCATCGGAAAAACCGGCGGACTCGGTACGGTAGCCACCCGTGCGGACATCATCGAGAAGCTGTTCAACAGCTTCCTTATCGAAAGAAACGGCAAGCAAATCGCCCTTGCCTCAAAGGGCCGCCAACTGCTGGAGCTTGTCCCGGAGGAGCTGAAATCTCCGGAGCTCACCGCAGAATGGGAGCTCAAGCTGGAGTCAATCGCCAAGGGACAGTTGAATTATCGTACCTTTATCGAGGAAATGAAGGCATATGCGCAAACGGCGGTTCGGCAAATCAAGAACAACGACAAGCAGTTCAAGCATGACAATGTGACCACAAGCCGCTGTCCGGAATGCAGCAAGCCGCTGCTTGAGGTAAAGGGCAAAAAAGGCAAGATGCTTGTATGCCAGGACCGCGAATGCGGCTACCGCAAAAATCTGGCGCGCACCACCAACGCCCGATGTCCCAACTGCCACAAGAAAATGGAGCTGCGCGGGGAAGGGGAAGGGCAGATTTTCGTCTGTTCGTGCGGCTATCGGGAGAAGCTTTCGGCTTTCACCGAAAGAAGAAACAAAGAGGGCGGCAAGGTAAATAAAAAGGAAGTATCGCAGTTTCTTCGTCTGCAGGAAAAACAAAACGACGAGCCGATCAACACGGCGCTGGCCGATGCGCTCGCCAAATTGAAGCTTAAATAGCGTCCTGTGCCAGCGTTTGTCCGTTAGGCAAGTCCCTTTCGCTGAGCTCGTGTAAGCTTGGCGACAACAAGCAAGTAGGATTCAAGAAGCATCTCTTTTACTTTTTCATCCGGTACGCCTTGATTAAGCAGCACTGTGTTCCAATGGCGCTTGTTCATATGATAGCCGGGAAGTACGGCTTTTGGATACATTTCCCGCTGCAGCCAAGCTTCCTCGGGATTCGTCTTGAGATTTACGCTTTCAGCGTTTTCCCGATGGCCGAACAGCGCGAACATTTTCTCGCATACGAAAAGTACCGGCAAATCCGGATCGAACGGATAGCGCAGGCTGGATCCTTTGTAACCAAGTCCTATATGTATCAGCTCTTGATGGTTCATATGCTCCCTCCTAAAAGTTTAAAAGTCATGCAGTTAGCTCCCGAGGATATAGGGTTAAGCGCGCAGAGCTTTCGAATTTCCATAAATAGGAGGTGAGGATCCGATTCGGGTTCCGTTGCTTTTCGGCAAGGATGTGGAAATAGCCAGTCCGAGCCTGAGAGAACCATCGAAGCATATGCTTAAATGCGAAGAACTCCGACTTTCATGGTTCTAGGTCTCTCAGGCTCTTCCCTTTACGGTAGCGGAAAGCAAAATCACCCGAATCGGATCCTCACCTCTCTTTTCCAATTAATCAGAAAGTACGCAGCCCTATATCCTCGGGAGCATACCACACATAACGCAATTCGAACAAATAATATCGTATCATCTAAAAAACCATCAGAGAGATTTCGCTGACGGTTTTTTGTTTGAAATTTTGTTGTATAAGACTTATTCCTCGGAAAGCGCCGCTGTGTTGGCCGAACCCTTGCGCTTTTGCAGCTCGCAGCCTACGTCCAGGCAATAGCGGATAACGGCAAATTCGGTAAACAGCAAATTAGCGTAAAACAGTACGGTCAATACAGTATGCACGGCAGAGCTCCCGCCCGCAAACACCATGTTTTCCGCTGCATAAGCCCACATGCCCACAATCAACGGGATTTGCAGCAGTGCCAATCCCCTGCGCCTGGACCATAAGGCAAGCGGAGTCGCACTGCAAAAAAGCATAAACAAGATCAGCATATCCATGAAAATCCATCCCCTTATTTACCGGATTCGCACAAATCCGTGATGAAAGCGATTTCTGATTTAACAATATTGTAACAAAAAATTCGAAAATTTGTAACTAAAAATTGCTTTTTGGGCTTGTTTTTTTAAATTCCGCTTTTTCCCAAAAAATTTAAGAAAACCGCTGTTCGGCGATAGAAATGGTTAATGTTCGCAAACCATCACAAACTTGAACGGATTGTGGCTAAAAAATTGCAAAACTGTGGAGACAACGTGATCATTTTATGAACTTGTGATTTTGCTAAATCAAAAACGTTTAAAATTTGCTAATCTATAGAACGTGATAAAGATCACAACAAGGATTTCAAACAAAAGGGGACCAAGGTGCCCAAGCAAGCAGCAACATGAACGAGGAGGAAATCAAGGTGAAGAATCGAAGGCTGCTGAACAGCATAAAGCTTTTCATTGCGGCAGCATCTGCCGCCATACTGTTGACAGGATGCGATGAACGCTATCTCGTGTTCAATCCGAAGGGACCGGTCGGCAGAACCGAGCTGCAATTAATCAATCTCTCCATTCTGCTGAGCGCGATTGTCGTGATTCCGGTATTGATCCTGTTGGCCTTTATCATCATCAGGTACCGCGACAAGCCCGGAAACAAAGCACCCTATAAACCGGATTGGGAAGACAGCAAAGTGCTGGAAATCATCTGGTGGGGCATTCCCGTTATCATTATCGCGATCCTGGGCACTTTTACCGTCAAAACCACTTTTGCGCTGACCAAGCCGCCGGTTTCCGACGTAAAACCCTTGACCATTCAAGTGACTTCCCTGGATTGGAAGTGGCTGTTCGAATACCCTGAACAGAACATTGCAACCGTCAATTATGCCAAAATCCCCACAGGCATTCCGATTCAATTCGTGCTTACCTCGGACGCGCCGATGAACTCCTTCTGGGTTCCTCAACTGGGCGGAATGGAATACACGATGCCGGGAATGGCGATGCGGTTATGGCTGCAGGCCGATCAGCCGGGCAATTATTTCGGCAGCGGCGCCAATTTTACAGGCGAGGGCTTTGCCCATATGCGCTTTGAGGTGGTGGCCGAGCCGCAGGAGAAATTCAACGAATGGGTCGATCAGGTCAAACAGACGGGGAAACCGCTGACCAGAGACGGATACGCCAAACTGGCCGAACCCGGCATATCCGATCAAGTGACTTATTCGTCCTATCCGACAGAGCTGTTTGACGAGGTGGTATTTAAAAACGGCGGAATCTATGCAGCATGTAAAATAGCAGACAGCATAAGCAAAGAGGGAGGAGGCACTCAAGATGCTGCAAAAAATTAAAGAATCCGGTTTTTTTGTAACCGGCGATCCGATGATTTACGGAGCCGACGTTTCCATTCTGCTCAGCATGGTCGCCATCGTTTTTGTATTAAGCTATTTCAAGAAATGGGGATGGCTTTGGCGGGAATGGCTGACCACCGTCGACCATAAAAAAATCGGCATCATGTATTTGATCGCATCCCTGCTGATGCTCTTTCGCGGAGGTGTCGACGCCCTGCTGATGCGGGCGCAGTTGGCGCTGCCGGATATGAAATTTCTCGCTGCGGAGCATTACAACGAGATTTTTACCACGCACGGCACGATCATGATTCTGTTCATGGCCATGCCGATGATGTTCGCCTTGTTCAATATTGTCGTCCCGCTGCAGATCGGGGCTCGCGACGTGGCCTATCCGTATTTGAACGCAGTCAGCTTCTGGCTGTTCTTCTTCGGCGCGATGCTGTTCAATCTGTCCTTTGTGATCGGCGGCTCGCCGAATGCCGGATGGCTCAGCTATCCTCCGTTGTCGGAAAACACGTTCAGTCCCGGACCCGGTGAGAACTTTTATATTTGGGGCATTCAGATTTCCGGGATCGGGAGCTTGGCTACGGGCATCAACTTTATCGTGACGATTCTGAAGATGCGCGCCAAGGGCATGAAGCTGATGAAGATGCCGCTGTTTACCTGGTCGGTATTCGGCAGCTGCATCATGATCATCTTCGCATTTCCGGTTCTGACCGTCACGCTGGCTTTACTGTTCATTGATCGTTACTTGGGCGCCCATTTCTTTACGATGCTCCAAGGGGGCAATCCGATGATGTACGTAAACCTGATTTGGATGTGGGGCCATCCAGAGGTTTATATTGTGGTGCTGCCTGCGTTCGGCATATTCTCCGAAGTGGTCAGCGTGTTTGCCAAGAAGAAAATTTTCGGCTATAAATCGATGGTCTTCTCGATGATGATTATATCCATTCTTGCTTATTTCACTTGGGTGCATCACTTCTTTACGATGGGAGCCGGGGCGGACGTCAACTCATTCTTCGCGATTTCCACAATGGCGATCGGAATACCTACGGGTGTAAAGGTATTTAACTGGCTGTTCACGATGTTTCGCGGACGGATTCGCATGACTCAGCCGATGCTGTGGACGCTGGCCTTTATTCCCACCTTCGTGATCGGCGGAGCCACCGGGGTCATGCTGGCCGTTGCACCGGCTGATTACCAATACCATAACAGCTATTTTCTGATTGCGCATTTTCATCAGGTGCTGATCGGCGGCGTAGTGTTCGGATATTTGGCCGGGATTTATTATTGGTGGCCGAAAATGTTCGGCTTCCAGCTCAATGACCGCCTTGGCAAGTGGGCCTTCTGGACCTGGAACATCGGGTTTTACGTGACCTTCATGCCGCAGTATGCGCTCGGATTCATGGGCATGACGCGGCGCGTTTATACCTATGGCTGGGATATGGGC
>CAZESH010000280.1:0-5741 GCA_964514665.1 uncultured Caryophanales bacterium | reverse complement strand
GGGGGGCGCTGGGGCTTCATTTTCTGTTCTGGATGGCATCACTGCGTTTCACGTCCGTTTCAAGCTCCACTTCGTTACTTACATTGGAACCTATTTTTGTCATGCTTGCGGGAATTTGGATGTTCCGTCAAAAACCGCTTCGTTCCGAGCTTGTCGGGATGGGGATAGCGGTCATCGGGGCGATGCTGATCGGCTGGCATGATTTCTCCGTGACACTGCGCTCCTTGCAAGGAGATCTGCTTTCCTTGCTGGGTGCAGCCGCAGTTGCCGTGCATATGCTGATCGGCAAGCAGCTGCGGGAGCATATGTCGGCTTATGTGTACAGCTTCTTTTCTTTTTTTCTGGCGGCTTGTTTGCTTGCCGTTTTTAACCTTTTCCGCTCCGTTCCGTTTGGCGGCTACGGGCTTAGAGAATGGGGCGTGTTTGTGCTGCTTGCCGCGGTGCCGACTCTGTTCGGCCATTATTTGTTCAATTGGCTGCTGAAATATTTGCGTGCGGCTTCCGTATCCATGACGGTGCTGGGAGAGCCGGTCGGCTCCACGATTTTGGCTTTTATGCTGCTTAGTGAGCCCATTTCATTCAAACAGCTTCTGGCCATGGCGATTTTGCTGTTTGGCGTCTGGATATTTCTGCGAAAAAAAAGAATAGCCCAAGGAGGAATACGAATTGAAAGAAAAGGTGAATAGAACTTACGTCGAGAAACTTTTGCCGCAGCTTTTGCAAACTCCGAGTCCAACCGGCTATTGCCGCAAAATTATCGATATGCTGAGGGAAGAAGCGGAACGTCTCGGATTACAGCATGAGATGCTGCAAAAGGGCGGACTGCTGATCAATTTGCCTGGAGAATCAAGCGGAGCCCTTATCGGAATCTCCGGTCATGTCGACACGCTCGGTGCGATGGTTCGTTCGATCAAGCCCTCGGGTGCGTTGAGACTGACTCCTTTGGGCGGATATATGATGAACAGCATCGAAGGAGAGTACTGCCGGGTTCATACCCGGAGAGGGATGGTGTACGAAGGCACGATTTTGACGACAAAGCCTTCCGTACATGTTCATGATCAGGCCAGGGAGCTGAAAAGAGAAGAAGCGGCGATGGAGGTGCGGATCGATGAACCGGTATCCTCGGAGCGGGAGGTGCGCGAGCTCGGCATCGCCGTCGGCGACTTCATTTCCTTTGAGCCTCGAGTGAGAATGCTGGACAACGGTTTTATCAAATCGCGCCATCTTGATGACAAAGCCGGAGTGGCTGCGATATTCGCCATGTTGGAGCTGGTATCGCGCGGTGAACTGCGGTTGAAATATCCGGTGAAAATCATCATTTCCAATTATGAGGAAGTCGGCCATGGCGCTTCCTATATTCCAGCTGACATCACCGAGTTGATTGCCGTCGACATGGGCGCGATCGGCGATGATTTGAGCTGCACGGAGCGCGATGTTTCAATCTGTGCCAAGGATTCGGGCGGGCCGTATGACTATGAGATGGTCGGCCGTTTTACCGAATTGGCCGTTGCGGACGGAATTGCCCATGCGGTCGACGTCTATCCGCATTACGGTTCGGATGCGACTGCGGCATTAAGAGGGGGAAACAACATCAAGGCGGCCTTGATCGGACCCGGCGTTTCGGCGTCGCACAGCATGGAAAGGACGCATATCGAGGCGATCCTCCACACTGCCGCGCTGTTGGCGCTGTATATAAAGGCTTGATGTTACAGCAACTTTCTCTGCTTTCTTGCCGTTATTATTAGAAAAGGCAAAAATGGTTTAAGGAGGATGGAAGGTTGCGACACAGCGCCATGCTGCTCTTGATGCTTGCGGTTATGCTGGCAATTGCCGGTTGTACTTCAACCCTGGGTGCGGAAAAAACGACGGATTCTCCTTTTCCGGATCATTCCGCGACTCGATTGACGCCTTCTCCCCTGCATACTGTGATTCAGCCTGAACATGCAGGTGCCGGCGGGCTTGAGTTGGACGGGATTGCAGCGGGGGGTTATGTGCTGAAAAACATTTGGGAGGATGAGTACGGCTGGGATGTTTTTCGCTTATGCCGGGAGCTCGGCATCCGCTTTCAGGCGTCGAAGCCGGCAGCTTTCGCAAAATCCGTCGTTCCCGTTGATTTTACGCTCAGCAGCGGAAAGACCGTCCTGACATTTAAAGGGGATACGAGCCGGACGAAGCCGGAATACATGCAATATCCCGAGTCCGCCAACCTTGCGTATCAGGCATACCGAAACGGGAAAAAGCTTTCACTGCAGGCGTTCTCCAATCGGGGAAGAAACCCGCACATTCTTGATCCCGAAGCGCTGCTCAGGGCTTTGGATTTGAATGTGAAGAAAGTCGGCGCAACCCTTTATGTAGATGCCGGCGGCAAGGAGAGGATCAAAGGGAAGCTGTTGGATCATCGCATCTTGAACGTATCCGGAAAAAGCTTGGATCTGAAGCTGGTCTATGCATACAAAGACTTGCAAAGCTTTCAATATAAGAGCATCGGGCTGATGATAAACGACGGCGTACGGCAATGGACGGTTCCGCTGTTCGATGCGCAGCATCCGGGCAGCTCAAGCTATTATGCTTCAGGCTTCATTGAAGCTTTAAATTTTTCGGGGAATCTTCATTTGGTACAGGTGCAGCTGGATGGCGATACGTTTATTTTCGAATTGAAGGATGACCGTCTGCTGCCGGTTTTTTCATTGTCGAATTACAAGACGTATTTAGAAGGCAATTTGCTGCTGCAAACGGATGGAAACGGCAATCATTTTTTTGCCGACCGGCTTGACGGCATCCTTGAACCGGTGAAGCTGCCGGCTGCGGATAAGCTGCCGCCCGCAAGCGATCTTGTCATGGAATTAAACTTTTTTGGAGTTGAGCAAACGCCTGCTGACGGGAAAATCCATTTATCGGCGGGAGCATATGCAAGATACAAAGGCCGAAATGTGTTCACTGCAACGCTTGAATACGGCTTCAACGGCGAAACCTTCGTTCCGGAGCGGGTATTCTCCATAGACGGAGAAAAGTGGAATCAATTAAAAATGCAAGAGAAGCTGCAGAATTCCAAAGACTATATGCGCTTTGACGATCCGATAAAGCGGCAGCATTGAAAATTCAAAACTTTTCGGGACTCCAATCGGGGTCCTTCCTTTTTGTTTTGCCGGAAGGCATCGGTTAATATAGGATAGAGGACGGCTGCAATATGGCCGAGATTTAAGCGCATCGATGGAAAGGGGAGGGGAACCTTGTCGCTTATTGATGTTCATTTTTCTGAAGAAAAGCTGGCTAATCCGGCATTTTTTCCGGAGACAAAAGACTTTATCGGACAGTATGCGGAAAACCTGCAATGTGAGGCAAAGCCTTTCGAGGCGGGACTGCTGCTGCTTCCGGAATACATGAAACGGATTTACGGCATTTTTGCTTTACCGCAGCAAAACGGCTGGCAGCTTTCTCGCGAGTATGAGGCGACGACGTGGGAGGACTATCTGCTGGTCAAGCTGGCTCACAACCTGGCGGCACAATTCGGCGGAATGATTTTTTTGGGCAGCTCGCTTCAGCCGCTTTCGCTTGAGCCTGAACGGTTCGAATCGTTCGACAGCTATGCGGAAACGGTGTTGGGCGATGCGCAGGGCTTGCTTCGGCAAACGAAAAAAACGTGGATCTACGCGCATCAAAACCGGGTTCTCCGGTAGCTGCCGTCTTGTCGAATGGACAAGTAAAACTGCTCTAAGATTAATCGGACCTATTGTTCTCGATGGGCAAATATGTTACATTTCATTTGCTGGCAAACGGAGGTGATCTTTATCAGTCAACAGATTTTTTTCATGCAGGTAACGGTCATTGCGCTTACGGCCGTTGTTTTGATTCTGACACTTACTCTGATAAAGCTTCGCCGACAATTGAAGGAAGCCCAAGAAACGGTTAACGGCAATTACAGCCGGATGAATGCGGATCGGCAAATTTGGGAATCCGCTTCCGAAGGCTTGATGCTGACGGACAAGGCTGCCACGATCCTTGACGTCAACTCGGCGCTCTGTGAGATGACAGGGTTTTCACGGGAAGAATTGATCGGCAGCAATCCGCGGATTTTAAAGTCGGACATGCACAACCGGGAGTTTTACGTGAGCATGTGGAAGCAGATTGTCCGCAACGGTTTTTGGGAAGGGGAAATCTTTAACCGGCACAAAGACGGGAGTATTTATACGGAATGGCTCTCCGTGCGCGAGGTCGGGAACAAATCGGGTAAAAATTATTATACCGGCATTTTCATGGATATTTCCCTGAAAAAACAAAATGAAAAGATGCTGCGTCTATATGCAAAAGTATATGAACGCGCTTCCGAAGGCATCATGATCACCGATGCCAAAGGTATGATCATCAGTGTCAATCAAGCTTTTACGTTTACGACGGGCTATACCCATGATGAGGTGGTCGGCCAAACCCCCAAGCTGCTGCATTCCGGCGTGCACACTGAAATTTTTTACAGCGAGATGTGGCGTTCCATCTTTGATACCGGTTCTTGGCAGGGCGAGATTTGGAACAAGCGCAAGAACGGCGAAATTTATCCGGAATGGCTGAGCATCGGTTCGGTCAAAGACGAGAAGGGGAAAGTCGTATACTACTTCGGGATTTTTTCGGATATTACGGACCGCAAGCAAAACGAGGAAAACTTGAAGTTCATCGCGCATTATGACGTGCTGACCGGTCTTCATAACCGTTACTTTTTTAATAATCGTTTAAATCAAATATTAAAGGAAGCCGAGAAGGGTCAACATAAATTCGCCATTTTATTTATCGACCTTGACGGCTTTAAACCGATCAACGATCAATTCGGCCACGACGCCGGCGACGAAGCGCTGCGCATTATAGCTGAAAGGATCATTTCCTGCGTGGACAAAGAAGGAGACGTCGCCAGGCTGGGCGGGGATGAATTCACTGTGCTGATTCCGAAAATCGAGCAGCAGGAAGAGGCCATTGCCTTCGCGGAAAAAATCGACTGGATGCTTAGGGAACCGTTCTCTCTTAATGAAACGGTGCTTACCGTATCCTCCAGCATCGGCATCAGCATCTTTCCGGATAACGGTACGGATGAGGAATCGTTAATGAAAAACGCAGATAAGGAAATGTACAAAAATAAAAAGAAAAACAAGAAAATTTTTTAATCGCAAATGTATCGACATCTTGCAGCAGTCCGGAACGCTTCATCCTATTCCGGACTGCTGCCTTTTTTAATGGAGCAGGGCTACTGGTGCTTGGGCTTGGCGAAAGTGAATACGCTCCGCCAATGTTCACCGCCGTCGGAAGTAATGTACAAGCTTGACGGAAGGCTGTAATCGGTGCAAATCAACCATGCATGCTTTTGATCGGCAACAGCGAGCAGAGCGCGGCCGTAGCCCGGAAAAGCTTGCTTTCCCTTGATCCAGCTCTTGCCGCCGTCCGTCGTCCATGCGACGGTATTGGGTTTGTCGCAAGCAGCGCAATAACCGGCGGCTGCAGCCACTTTCGTGCTTGCTGCATAGAACGGCCCGGGGCCCGAGCCGTCAATATCGGGACCATCGTTGTATCCGTCGGCAAAGCCGGGAGCGGGACCGGCCCCAGCGGTGGAATGCGCAATCGAGGTGATCCAATGCTTGCCGCCGTCGGTGGTATGAAAAAGCGAATAGGAAGTTTGAGTCATCCCCGAATCACCGATGATTTCCACCCAGACATCTTCATTTCCTGCCGAACGGATTAAAGTTCCTGCCGGTTCATAAGCC
>CAZESH010000279.1:0-5744 GCA_964514665.1 uncultured Caryophanales bacterium | reverse complement strand
TTCCGGACGGCTTCCATTTTCCCCATGGCGATCCTTGCCTCCCAGTTGACGGATGAACAGATGCAGAAATTCCTGCGCCACTGGACATGGGTAGGGGCAGTTCTGGTGATAATCGGTGCAGGCTTCGGAATGTTTCGCAACGGCCGGCTGGAATCGACCTTTTATTATGCAAATGCGCTGGCCATTTTTTTGCTGGTTGCGATGATGATTTCCGCTCTGCGCTATATACGGGAAAGAAAGCGGGGCGAGCTTTTGCTGTTTGCCATTCATGCCACCGGTCTATGGCTGACTTTTTCGCGAACGGTATGGGTACTGGGGGTACTCGGCATGATTTGGCTGTTTGTCCGAATCAAGGTGCGTTACAGCTTTAAAGGATTCGCCTACATTTTATCCGTGCCGGCAATCACATTGGCAGCCGCCATGCTGATCAATCGGGACAGTCTCTTCTTTCTGCACCGGATACAAAGCATCGGACCGAAAGCGTCCGAGTTCCGCCTTCGTCTCGCTTATTGGCAGGACGGCTTGCGGGCGATGACGGGGCACTGGCTCCACGGCTTCGGCGGCGGGGGATGGAATGTCGTTCTGCCCAAATCGCAAGCGTATTATGTAAGGTTTGTACATAATCATTACATGCAGCTGCTGCTCGACGCGGGACTGCCGGCTCTTCTGCCGGTTCTGGTCTTAATCGCCTTGTTTATGGCCCGCTCGCGACAAATGAATCTCCCCGGCAGCTGGAAG
This sequence comes from uncultured Caryophanales bacterium, assembly GCA_964514665.1. Classification (GTDB taxonomy): domain Bacteria; phylum Bacillota; class Bacilli; order Paenibacillales; family KCTC-25726; genus CAZESH01. The sequence continues at coordinate 5,006 of CAZESH010000279.1, read as the reverse complement.
CATGCTTTGCTGCCGCTGCCTGCGGTGATCGTCCTGCATGCCGGCTTTGACATTGATCTCAGCTTCCCGCTCATTTTTGGCTTGCTTATCGTTTTGCTGTCCATTCCTTTTCAACAAAGCAGCAATGCTGCACAGGTAAGCAGAGGCAGAAGCGGCTCGCGAAATCGGCTGACTGCCGCAGCGCTGGCATTGACCGTGTTGGCTGTCGGGATATTTCAGCTGTGGCTTTCCGCGGCCTATCAGCTCAAGCAGGCCGGTATAGCTGAGCGCACGCGGGGAGAACTGCAGGCATCGATCACGGCCTTGCGCCGCTCGGATGAAATGCTGCCCTGGGCGTCCTCCGTCGATTACGAGCTGGCCAAGACGTACGTTGCGCTCGGCAATCAAACGCATGACCGCAATGCCTATGAACAGGCAAAAGCATATGTGGCGACGGCCGTTCGCACCGTTCCCGAACAGAAGCTCTACTCGTCATTGTACCGCGAATTGGATAGCGCACTCCGCTGAAGTCGATTCGAAGCCTTCCAGCCTCGATTGACGATAGATCAAAATATTACATAAGGAGGTTCAAATGAAACAAAAATTGCTGCAAAAATTGTCTGTCGTTCTGGTTTCCACGCTGCTGCTGTCGCTGCTCGTCCCTGTTTTGGCATTCGCAGCCACCTCGATTGCGTTCTATTATGATGCGAGTTCTAACAAGCTCAAGGGGTATATTTACACCGACGATCCGGCTGCCGTCGAGCTTGACGTCACTCACGACAACACGGTGACAAGCGTCACCTATGTGCAGTACGGAACGATTGACAGCAATCCGCTGTACGATGACAACAACAAACGCTATTACAGCGTCATGGACGTCAATGTACAGTCGGATACTGCACCGTCATCCATCGCGATCAAGGAAAATGGCCAGCTCAAAGGAAACGCTTTGGTGATAGGGGATTGGTACATTTACGCTAGCGATCCTTCCGTTACGATTGACGTTTACCGCATCCCTGCGACAGTCACGTTGTCGACCTATTCACCTGGGGCTTATTTGCCGGCAGGCGCGTCGCTTTTTGATTTTACACCGGCCGATTCCGGCTTGAGCGCGGCCAAAATCATGCTGCCCTCCAGCGTTACCGAAGCGACGTACTTGAATACGAGCGCGCTTCAGCTAAGCGATCTTGAGCTCGTCGATTTGACGACCGGCACATCCCTTCCGCTCAACGGTTTCTCTATGGGCACATCTTATCTTAACAGTGTGGCCACAGGAGCAGATGTGATGGTTTCATCTTCGACAACCTTTACGCCAGGAAAACGATATGGTGTCAGGCTGTCATCGTCAGCCTCGGGGAACGAGATTCGTTTGCCCGGAGACGGAAAATACGACGCTGCGGTATACGTCGGCATATTCAAGATGCCTCCCGAGGTAACCAATCCTTATTTTTACAGAAAAGAAGTTCAATATTTCCATGATCTCGTGATCGGCAATCCGACGGAACCGTCAACTTCCGATTCTTCGCCAGGATCGACTTCTTCGACTCCTTCGTCGGGATATACAGGCGGAGTCAGTCCGGCTGCTCCGGATGAAGGGACGAATGTCGTCAATGAAGACAGTTTGAAAAACGGCAAAGATGGCAAGGTTGCCGTGAAGATCGGTCATGGCGACAAAGCGGTGCTGCTGCCGCTGCATGCGGCGAACATTGTCGCCGGCAATCACGTAGAGCTTGACGGCGACAACTTTACGGCTACACTGCAGCCTGAAACGCTTGCCGATTTGGCAGAGCTTGCCAAGGAGAGCAAGATCGAAAACGGACAAATCTCATTTTCCTTTAATGCCTTGGATAAGCCCGAAGTGACGGCCGTTTTGGAGAAGGCAAAAAATAAGACGGGCATCAATCTGAAAGCTGCAGGTGAGGTCATTGACTTCAGTCTTGGCGTCAAAGGGGCCGATGGAAAAACCGTAAAGCTGGAGAAATTCAATAAGCCGCTTACACTGAAATTCAAGCTGAATGCCGATTCCAATCCCGATTTGGCAGGAGTTTATTTTATTGGCGATGACGGTTCGCTTGAATTTGTCGGAGGGACGGTAAAAGACGGATACTTGATCGCAAAAGTGAAGCATTTCAGCAAATACGCGGCGCTCGAGTACAAGAAGACCTTTATTGACGTACCCGTGGACAATTGGGCTGAAAAAGCGATTGCGTCGATGACGGCGAAGCACGTGACGGAGGGCATAAACGCACAACAATTTGCTCCTTCAAAAGAAACTACAAGGGCCGAATTTGTCTCGATGCTGGTGCGCGCCCTTGGTCTTGAAGCAAGCGGAAAGTCCGCTTATTCGGATGTGAAGGCGGACGCATGGTATGCTTCAGCAATAGCTGCAGCTTCGGAAGCGGGGATTGCCGCCGGACGAAGCGAAACTGAATTTGCTCCAAATGAGGTCATTACCCGCGAAGAAATGGCGCTGATGCTGGTTCATGCTTATGAAGTTAAAACCGGCAAGAAGCTGTCCGGATCCGCATCGTTTGCCGATGCCGACAAAATCAGCCCGTGGGCGCTGCAAGCTATTGAAGCCGCCGCTGCTAACGGCCTGCTGAACGGACGATCACAGCAGCAGTTTGTACCCAAACAGACGGCCACTCGCGCGGAAAGCGCACAGGCGGTTTACAACCTGTTGAACAAAATGTAAATTATGCCTTTTGCATAGCAGCCGGTCCGGGGCATTCGCCCTGGACCGGCTTTTTTGCAAGCCTGCTTCATTAAGAATTTTTATTATTTGAAAAGCGCTTGGGAATAATACGGAAAAAGCTATAGAAGAAAGAGGGGAGTGCGTTGAAACTGCTGCGTATCAGCATGTCCGTTTTGAGCTTGCTGTTCTTGATGTCCGTTTCCGCAACTTCCATGGCCCATGCCGGGGAGAATCCGCTTTATGCCGAGCTTGAGCTGATCGTTAAAAATGTCGATGCCGATAATTGGATTGCTGCCGAGCTGCATGCGAGGCATTTGGATAGAAAGCTGGACCAAAAGAAATGGATGCATCAGCTGCTGGGTGATGAAAATGAATATGAGGGACTGAATAAGCAGAAGATGCGGCTGCTCTCCGCCGTCAAGGAAAAGGATGCGCTGCAAACCAAATTGATCGTGTCCGAAATTCATTCCATTCTTCATGAAATCTACTCGCTTTAGGAGCGGCATAAAAATAAAATCGGTGGGAAAAATAAGCAGAATGAAATGGAGGGAGGTGATGGAAAGATGAAAAAAAGGATGGCAAGCATGGGGGTTTTTTTGGCCTTTCAAATCCTATTTTCCGGCGTTTCCTTTGGTGCCGCGGGAACAGCGCCGATACCCGGCGATCAAGTAGTGCGGCAGCAGTCGGCTGTGATTGACGATCATTATGAAAATGATGGCTGCGGCGAGAACGTCAAACTCACCAAGGCACAGGAGAAGAAACTGGACAAGCTGTACGACAAGCTTTACAAAGTCAAAAAAGAACTTGTGGAAAGCAAAGCCCAAGCCGGTATTCTATCCGTCGAACAAAAGGATCGTCATTTGGAAATGCTGAAAAAACATATCGAATACATGAAACAGCATCATTGTCATAAACATAAGCATGAGCATGGCAATGGTGAATGAAGAAAAACTCGCAGGTCCATAAAGCCGGTTCTGCGAGTTTTTTGTCCGCCAACGTCGAAATGATGTACAAGATTAATATGCTGTAAAATCGGGGGAGGGCTCTGTGACCGGTTTTATTAAAATCCTGCTGTTTAGCTTGTTTAATGACATTGACAACGTACTGATCATTATTTCCATACTAAAAAAACAATCAATCAATCGAAGCCGCGTGAGCTCGTCAAACTGATTGCCGCCACGGTTTTACTGCTGACAGCAACGAGAACGGTTTATGTAATTACGATTCAAAGGCTGATCGATTTACCCGGACTTCCCTTGGTTTCCGGAATGTTGATCGTCACGATGGCTTTTCATCTGGTTTGGAACGGGCCTGACAACGATATATTCCGCGAACACGTGCTGACTTCCCTGTTATCCTTGTTTCGCTTGATGGCGGTGGTGGTCATAACCGATTTCGTGATTTGTCTGGATAACATCATCGTGATCTCGCAATTTTCCTCGAATATTATCTTGATTTCGCTGGCGATCGCCATAACCTTGACTGTTGTGTTTTCCTTTATACATCTTTTGGCCGGATGGCTGAACTATTTTCCCTGGCTGCAGATCGTGATTTCCGGATTTATGACCCAGATTGCTTTTTTGGGAATGGCCAAGGATCCGCTCCTGAAAGACCGTTTGAATTTGATCCGGAAATCGTTTCATAACATGACTTCCATCAACCTGATGGATGTTATTTCCATTGATGCGGCTGTTTTTGTCATTATTATCGGACTGCTTCGAAGAAACAAGAAGCGTTATTTATAGATCACCGAGTAGGCTGCGATTCCAAGCAGGGTGAGCAGTATGACGGAAAGCGAAACAACCAGCCAAAAGACTTGTATGTCCGCATTTTTTTCTTCTGATTTCACCATTTTTTCCTCCTTATAAAGTATCCGTTGCAAAATTCAGGGAGATTGTTTATAATAAAAAAACAAACATACGTTCCCTTTTTTGAGGAGATGAAAAGAATGGAAGCCTCCAGCCTTTCATTTACTAAATACCATGGCCAAATCCTTGAAATCATATACCTTGACCGCAAAAATCGCATTACCCAACGAAACATCAAATTGCTGAGTGCCGATTCATCCAGAATCAAAGCCTACTGCTTTTCGCAGAAAGGGCCGCGTTTGTTTGCCGTCGATCGGATTTTGTCCTTCAGGCCGGTGCGTTAGATGCGGCCGCGGTGAGGGAATAATGCCGATGGGCGATTCACTTTTTCAATTCTTTTGACATACGATAATAGAGAAGTTTTGGATAGGCTATGGTTAAAGGAAGGATCCGGATGAAGGTAAAATGCAAAATATCGGCCGGTCGGCGGCGGGGAGAATTCAAAACGGTAATCGACATTGATG
>CAZESH010000278.1:0-5779 GCA_964514665.1 uncultured Caryophanales bacterium | reverse complement strand
GTTTTCCATCCTCCGTTTGGAGGTCAATCTGCCTTTTGTGGCGGCCGTGCTGACGATCATCGGTTACTCGATCAACGATACGATCGTTATTTTTGACCGGATTCGTGAAAATGTGCGGTTCGCCAAGCTGAAGAGCTTCAGCGATTTGGCAGACGTTGTGAACAAGAGCATTCGGCAAACGATGACCCGTTCGATCAATACCGTGCTTACCGTGCTGGTAGCGGCTCTATGTTTGTTTATATTCGGCAGTCCGGCGATTCGCCTATTCTCTCTGGCGATGATTTTCGGTTTGGTGAGCGGCGCTTACTCTTCCATTTTTATCGCCAGCCCGATTTGGCTGCTGTTGAAAAATGTTAATTTGAAAGCAAAGAAGAAAACGGCGGCGAAAGCTTCCTAAGGAATGATCGGTACCGGAGAACGCTTAAATCATATTGAGGTGTAGCGGTTTTGAATGAACAACGACTAAGCAAAGCGCAGTGGGCAGCCTGGGTAAGCATTATCGGAAATACCGGGCTAGCCTTGTTGAAAGGGACAGTCGGTTTTTATTCGGGAAGTAAAGCTTTGATTGCCGATGCGGCTCATTCCGCCTCCGGCATAGGAGGTTCGGCCGCGACATTAATTGGCTTGCGCTCGGCCCATCTTCCTCCCGATCAGGAGCATTCTCACTGGCATGGAAAGGCGGATTCCGCTGCGGCTATTATCGTTTCGGTGCTGCTGCTGTTTATCGGCGTTGAAATCGGTTTTCATTCTGCACAATCCTTGATCCAGGGGAAAGCCGCGGCGCCTGGGAAAATGGCCTTTGCCGCGATCGTCATTTCCATAGTGGTGAAGGAAGCGATGTTTCAATACAAGAACAGATTGGGCAGGAAGCTCTCCAGTCAAGCGCTCATAGCCAACGCCCGGGAGCACCGCTCCGATCTGTATTCCTCCTTGGCTGTGCTTATCGGTGTCGGAGGAGCGATCTCAGGCGAGCTGCTTCAACTGCAATGGATGTATCTGCTCGATCCGGCGGCCGGCGTTTTTGTGGCGCTGCTGATCCTGCGGAGAGGATACCGCCAAGTAAAAGAAGCGATCTACAGCACGTTCGATCATGCGCTGCACAGTGAACAGACGCATGAGCTGCACCAAGCGGCTTCAAAGGTACCCGGCGTAATCCAGGTGGATGAGCTAAGAGCCCGCGAGTACGGTTATGATGTAATCGTCGAAGTGAAGGTGAGCGTGAATCCGCGGATTACCGTGTTGGAGGGGCAGGATATTGCAAAGCTGGTCAAAAACCGCTTGATCTCCAAATTTGCCCATGTATCCGACGTGTTTGTACATATTCATCCTTACGACCCGGGTTACCCCTACAAAAATCTGGTCGACAGCAGTGAAGACGACGTTCCAACGATTCTGCACTAACCGCCCGGGATCGATGGGAGCCAGTTAGTCCGGAGGGAGGAGTAAGGTGCTTCAATCCAAAGCCAGATGGAAAATTCAACAGAACATTGGGGAAACAGCGGAAAGACTCGCCACAGAGCTTCAGATTCCTCTGCTCCTGGCCAAATTGCTGGCGGGTAGAGGCATTGACAGCAAAGAGCGGGCCGAGCGGTTTCTCACTTGCGAACAGGATCAAAGCGATGATCCTTTTTTGCTGGGCGGCATGGCAGAGGCGGTAGAACGTATCCGCGGTTCGCTTGACAACCAAGAAAAGATTCGAATATACGGGGATTATGATGCGGATGGGGTGAGCAGCACCTCGCTGATGATCTGCCTGCTGCGGCACCTGAAAGCCGATTTTGACTATTACATTCCGCATCGAATAAATGAAGGCTACGGCTTGCATGCGGCAGCGCTTGAACAAGCGGCAAAAAGCGGAATTTCGCTGATCATTACAGTTGATACAGGGATTAGTGCCTTGGAGCAAATCGAGGTTGCCAATTCGCTTGGAATCGATGTGATCGTGACCGATCATCATGAGCCTTCCGAGCAGCTTCCCGCGGCTTATGCGGTAATCAACCCGAAAAAGCCGGGAGATGCATACCCGTTCAAAGGGCTTGCCGGCGTAGGCGTTGCTCTGAAGCTGGCTCAGGCGCTGATAGGCAATGTGCCGGAATCTTGGTATGAGCTTGCTGCAATCGGCACGATCGCCGATCTGATGCCGCTGACCGATGAAAATCGTCTGATCGTGAGCAAGGGCTTGTTGCAGATGAGAAACAGCGCTTTTCCCGGACTGCGTGCTTTATTCGGGCTTGCCGGGATCGACGGCAAAGCCGTGAACGCGGCCCATGTCGGATTTGCCGTCGCACCCAGAATCAATGCCGGCGGCCGTTTGGAAAACGCGGATATCGCCGTGAAGCTGTTGACTACTGACAATGAGCAGGAAGCTGAACAGCTTGGCTTTGACCTGGATCAATTGAACAAGGAACGGCAGCGGATCGTGGAAGATATGGCGAAACAGGCGTTTGCGCAGATTGAACGGGATCGAAGCGAGGCACAGCATGTGCTCGTTATCGCCGGGGAAAATTGGAACTCCGGTGTCATAGGCATCGTCGCATCACGAATTATGGACAAATATTTCAAGCCGGTGATTGTGCTGAGCATTGATCCGCAGACGGGAGAGGCCAAGGGCTCGGCCAGATCGATTCCCGCATTCAATATATACCGGGCCTTGACGGATTCCCGCGAGCTGTTGGAGCATTACGGCGGCCATCAGGCGGCTGCCGGGATGACGTTAAAGCGGGAAAACATCAAGCTGCTGCGGGAGCGGCTCAATCTTTTAGCCGCACAATGGTTGGTCGAGGACGATTTTATGCCGGTAATGGAGATCGATCTTGAATGTGGCCTGCATGAGGTGACGCTGGAGGCGGTGGAGCAGATCGAGCGTCTGGGCCCGTTCGGAATGGCTAATCCATTGCCGCGTTTTGTCATCCGCGGAACGAAAATACACGAGCTCAAAACGATCGGGCGCGAAAAGCAGCACCTTAAGCTGGCGCTCGGCACGGAGGATTTTCAAAACGGACAAATCAAAGAAGCGCTCGCTTTTGGGCGGGGTGACTTGGCCGACCTGATTTCTTCTACCTCAACGTTGGAAATTGTCGGAGAAATGTCGGTCAATGAATGGAACGGCGTGCGAAAGCCGCAAATCATTATTCAGGATATCAGCATTCCCCATCTGCAGGTTTTCGACTGGCGAAATATAAAGGAATCGGGCGTTCAGCGAATCAGCCAGCTTTTGCAAAAATTAAAAGAGGTCGACGCACAAGCAGGGGCACACGCCGTGCTGCTTTTCGACGATTCGTCAATTCGCGTGCTGCCGCAAAGCTTTGTTGATTCGGAGCATGCGTTGTGGACGATCGACCGGCAGGGAGAGTTTCATCCGGCCAATGGCGCGGCCCGGGATGCAGGATTGGGGCGGATCACATCGCTTTTGCTCTACACGCTTCCGGGAAGTTTGTCCCAAATCGAGCAAGCCCTGCTGCAGCTGCCGCGCGTCAGCGGCATTTATGCGCTGTTTGCCGATGCGGCCGGCAGCGGAGCAGCGCATCCCCCGAGCCGGGAGACGCTGAAAAAAATATATGTCTCCCTGCTGCAGCTCAAACGCTGGCGGCATGATCAGCACGGAGCGCTTGAAGCGTTAAGCCGGAAGACAGGACTGTCGGCAGCGATGATTAAAACGTCGCTCGAGATTTTCGAGCAGTTGGCCTTTATCGAGCGTCAGGGAGCATTTATGCAATGTGTCGAACAGCCCGGCAAGAAGGATCTTCAGGAATCCCCGCTGTATCGGGACAGCCTTGCGCGCGCAGAGGTGGAGAAGGTTTTTGTATATTCTACCGCGGCCGAACTGGCGGATTGGTTTTGGAAGCTGAAAGACAGCGAACAGTTTAATCCATTGAAAACGGAGGAAGTTGTATGAATTTGAAGGATTATATCCGCGTGATCGAAGATTACCCGCAAAAGGGGATCCGCTTCAAGGACATCACGACCCTGCTCAAAGACGGCAAGGCTTACCGCGAAATGATCAATCAGCTGGCGCAGCTGATCAAAGACAAGGAAATCGACAAGATCGCCGGACCCGAAGCGCGCGGTTTTGTAATCGGCGCACCGCTTGCCTACTCGCTCGGCATCGGTTTCGTGCCGATCCGCAAAAGCGGCAAGCTGCCGGGTGAATGCATCGAAGCGGAGTACGATCTCGAGTACGGAAAAGACAAGCTGGCGCTGCATAAGGACGCCATTCTCCCAGGAGAGAAAATTCTGATCGCCGATGATCTATTGGCTACAGGAGGCACGATTTCCACCTGCGTCGATCTGGTGAATCAGCTGCAAGGGGAAGTCGTCGGCGCGGCGTTTATGATCGAGCTTTCGTATTTGAACGGTCGTGAAAAGCTTGGCGAGACGGATGTTTTCTCGCTGATCAGTTATTAAAAGCATCGAGGTTGGAAGGGGATTTTCTGTTCCCCATTTCGATTGCTTTCCGGCGAGGATGTGCTAGAATGACCAGTCCGAACCTGACAGACCAAGAACCATCGAAGCATTTGCAAGGAAACAGAAAACCCCTTCCGACCTTGCATCTGCAAGGCAGATATGTGATTTTGAATTAACATTCACTAAAATCAGTCATCGGACAGATTCCAAGCTTGCTGCAATTCCGCTTTTCGGCATTGCATTGCCTGAGCTGAGCTTCAAGCTTGCTGCAATTCCGCTTTTCGGTATTGCGTTGCCTGAGCTGAGCTTCAAGCTTGCTGCAATTCCACTTTTCGGCATTGCGTGACCAGCGTCCTCCTAACTGATGCATAAGACCGGCAGCGGGCAGCGTAATGGCCATAAAGGCGGTGTGACGATTGACGAGTATGACTAGAAGCATTATAGCAAAAAGAAAATATGTGCTTTGGTTTATGGTTCTGATCATGATGGTACAGTTTTTTCCTGTTTTGCGATTGTCGGAAGCGAGACTAACTGCAACCCTTTACTCTCTGAAGTATTATGATAAACACCTTCAGTACGAAGAGGTCGAATTCGATCCTCATTTTGGAGCGTACATTGTTACTTTTCGGGATAAGAATGGGAAGTTGGGGAGTTTCGTGATAACGGGAAAATATTTTCCGTTCTTCGTTACTTATGACTCTATCGTCGGAAACGGGTAAGCAAACTGGAATCCCCGTTCAGTATACGAGTTCAATTTCAGGCGGGAGCAGTCCCGCCTTTTTATTGTGCAACGCTGATTGGCGGGCCGAAGTCGGGTGCAGCCCCGATGGAGGGATCAAACCGGGGGAGGCTAATCCTGCTCGCTCTCCCTTTTCTCGATGTCGTCGATAATTTTCGAGCGTTCCTCGTCGGCGATCCGGCTGCTGATCAGCTGCCGGTTGGACAAGCGGTCCACAGCCTCATGCTCGGCATAGTGAATGCGTTTAAAGGCGTAATCCATCTGCTCCTTCTGCAGATTGGGGTATTCTTCATACAGCTCGGCCAGCCGTTGATGGGCGTTACTCAGCTTTTCCGCGTATTCTTCCATCATTTGCCGGTGAATGATCGGGGAGATCGTGCCGTTGTGCAGCATTTCTTCCAGCGTGTGCTGCGCGGCGATATAGCGTTGAACGCTGGAGAGCGCGCGTTCGTAGTCTTCGATGCTCTTCTCCTGTCTGCTTAATCCGAGCAAGCTTACGACGGGCTTGATGGTAAGCCCTTGCGCTACCAAGGAGAACAATACGACGCCGAATGCCAGCAGCAGGATATCATCCCTTCCCGGAAAGGAAAGCGGGAGACTTAGAGCAAGCGCAATTGAAAGCGAGCCTCTCAGTCC
>CAZESH010000277.1:0-5833 GCA_964514665.1 uncultured Caryophanales bacterium | reverse complement strand
CGCCCCGACAAACGAAACATTGAAGGCCCTGCAAGCCGTTCGACTTTTGGACAGAAAGGATATTGCCGTAGATGTCATCGTGGGCAAGGGCAGTCCGGGCAAAGAACAGGTGAAAAAAATCAGTTCGCAAATGCAACATTCAACTTTCCACTGCCAAGCGGAAAATATGGCTGGTTTCATGGCTAATGCTGATTTGGCTGTCGGTGCGGGAGGCATTTCCATGTGGGAACGTTGTTTTCTCGGCTTGCCGTCAATCGTTGTGGTTACCGCCAGGAATCAGACAGATGCCGCTGCCGCTGCTGCAAAAGCCGGAGCGATATGGAATTTGGGCTGGCACGAAAATGTCAGTGCCGATCTATTGGCTTCAACGATCCATAATGCGATAAACAGCCCCGGTGATATTAAAGAAATGGCGAGTCATGCAAGCCGTTTAATGGAAAATGCGGAAACAGACAAAGAATCCTCGGCAGTCGAATTTCTTATCGGCAAGCATGAACTGAAACGTGAACATTACCGGCTCAGGCCGATCGCGGAAAAAGACCTGGGAAGAGTTTTGATATGGCGGAATTCCGCACGTATTCGCGCAAATATGTATACCGATCATAGGATTACTGCACATGAACACAAAGAATGGTTTCAAAAAATAAACAACGATCCCTCAGCGGCCTGCATGATTTTTGAGATCAAAGGATTGCCTGCAGGAATCATTAATTTTGCGAACATAGACAGACGGAATCAAAAATGCGAGTGGGGGTTTTATTTGGGAGAACCCGATCTGCCGAAAGGTACAGGAACAATCATGGGTTATTTGGGATTGGAATATGCCTTTGAAACCATGAGAATCCGCAAACTGTACGGTGAAGCTTTTGCTTTTAACCAGCCCAGCATCAAATTTCACCAAAAACTCGGATTTGTTCAGGAAGGACGATTGGCAAAACATATCTGCAAAAACGGTCAATACGAAGATGTTCTCCTTTTTGGGCTGCATAATGAGAAGTGGTTGAGTCTTAAAGCGCAGCTTGAGCGTTCTGTTTTTCATATTCCCGATTAGCAAGGAGTTGCGATGGATACGATTCAAATTGCAGGCAGGAAGATTGGACGGGATCATCCGCCGTTTATTATTGCGGAAATGTCCGGAAATCACAATCAATCCCTTGAACGGGCCCTAGAGCTTGTCGAAGCGGCGGCCAAAGCGGGGGCGCACGCGTTGAAGCTGCAAACATATACGGCGGATACCATGACGTTGGACCTTCAACAAGGCGATTTCTATATTGATGATTCCGATAGTCTTTGGAAAGAGAAGTCTCTCTATCAATTATATCAGCAAGCTTATACCCCTTGGGAATGGCACAAACCCATTTTCGACCGCTGCAAACAACTGGGGATGATCGGATTCAGCACGCCGTTTGATGAAACTGCATTGGCATTTTTGCAATCCCTTGATGTTCCGTGCTACAAAATAGCGTCGTTCGAAAATACGGATATTCCGCTGATAAGAAAGGTGGCTGCTACGGGTAAGCCGATGATCATCTCCACAGGCCTGGCAACCCTGGCGGAACTGGAAGAATCGGTTCAAGCCGCGCGGGAGTCGGGCTGCCGCGATTTGATTTTACTTAAGTGCACCAGCTCGTACCCGGCTTCGCCGGAAGACAGCAATATCGTGACGATTCCGCATATGAGCGGATTATTTCAGTGTCAAGTCGGATTGTCGGACCATACTTTGGGTATCGGAGCGGCAATTGCCAGTATCGCCGCAGGTGCAACGGTGATTGAAAAACATTTCACGATTTCCCGCAAGGACGGAGGAGTGGATGCCGCTTTTTCCCTGGAGCCCGATGAAATGGCGGCGCTGGTGGACGAAAGCAAAAGGGCGTGGCAGGCCCTTGGAACGATTCATTACGGTCCGACCGAAAAGGAGAAGGCTTCCCGACGGTTTCGCCGCTCCCTTTATGTTGCCAGCGATATGAAAGCCGGAGACGTCTTTACTCCGGATAATTTGCGGGTGATCCGACCCGGTTACGGTTTGCCGCCAAAATACTTTGACAAGTTGTTGGGCAAACAAACGAAACGGGATGTGAAGAAGGGAACGGCTGTTACCTGGGATTTGATATAGATGCGAAGAGAGGGAAGTCGAATGAAAGTTCTGGTTACCGGCGGCGCCGGGTTTATCGGGCGCTGGACAGTCAAAGCTTTGTTGAACAAAGGATACGAGGTTTGGGTGCTTGATGATTTGTCCAATGGAAGAATGGAGAATTTGCAGGAGTTTCAAGGCCATCCGCATCTGAAAGAAGTGATCATCGGGGATATCAAGGACCGGGCGCTGATTCGCAGCCTCCCCTTCGCATCCTTCGATATCTGTATCCATCTCGCTGCTTCCATCAATGTTCAGGACAGCATCGACGATCCGGAAACGACTTTTTCCAATGACGTGCTGGGAACCTTTCTGCTGTTGGAGGAATGCCGCAAGCATCAAGTGAAAATGGTATATATGAGCACTTGCATGGTTTATGACCGTTCCCATGATGAAACGGGGATTGCGGAGGAACATCCGGTAAAACCGGCATCGCCTTACGCCGGCGCGAAACTCGCAGGCGAACACATGGTCTTGTCCTATTATTACACTTATGAATTGCCGGTGGTCGTTCTCCGGCCTTTTAACACATACGGACCTTTTCAGAAATCGGGAGGAGAAGGAGGCGTCATTCCGATTTTTATCCAAAAGAAACTTGCATCGGATGACTTGCTGATATACGGAGAAGGCAAACAAACCCGGGATTTTTTGTACGTGCAGGATTGCGCCGAATTCATCGTGCTGGCCGCGGAATCGGATCGTGCCGACGGAGAAGTGTTGAATGCCGGAACGGGCCGGGATGTGAGCATCCGGCAATTGGCGGAAATGATCGTGGAGGATAAAAACCGGATCCGGCATGTCCCGCATATTCATCCGCGGAGCGAAATCATGAAGCTTCTGTGCGATAGCCGGAAAGCCGAGGCATTATTAGGCTGGAAAGCCGCAACGTCGTTGTCTGAAGGCTTGAATAATACTGAGGAATGGCTGAAGCGGCAAGGGAATTCCCCCGATTCGGGTGAAGCGTGATGGGGACATTGGCATTATTCGGCGGCAAGCCCGTGAGGGACAGTTTTCTTCCTTACGGCCGTCAGTGGCTGGATGAAGAAGACATTCGGCAGGTCGTCCAAACGTTAAAAAGTCCATTCATTACCCAAGGACCCGCCGTTGATCAATTTGAAGCGGCCGTTGCCCAATATACAGGGGCAAAGTTTGCCGCAGCTTTCTCCAGCGGAACAGCGGCTTTGCACGGAGCATGCCATGCAGCAGGACTTGGCAAGGAAGATGAGGTTCTCACCACACCCATCACCTTTGCAGCCAGTGCGAATTGCGCGCTTTATGTCGGGGCACGACCGGTGTTTGCGGATATCGATCGCCGCACTTACAATATGGATCCTTCCTTGATAGAGAGTATGATCACCGAGCGGACCAAGGCGATCATCCCGGTTGATTTTTCCGGGCAACCGGCCGATTTGGAGCCGATTATGAAGATTGCCGAAAAGCATGATCTGGTGGTGATCGAAGACGCGGCCCATGCGCTGGGGGCTGTTTACCGCAACCGGAGAGTCGGCACTTTGGCGGATATGACCATGTTCAGTTTTCATCCGGTTAAATTAATGACAACAGGCGAGGGTGGCGTCATTACGACCGACAATCGTGAAATTCATGAAAAATTGAAGAGATTCCGCTCTCATGGAATTACGAAAAATCCGGATGAAATGGGCAGATCCGAGGGCCCTTGGTACTATGAAATGACCGATTTGGGATACAACTATCGCATGACGGATATTCAAGCGGCTTTGGGCATAAGCCAGATCAAAAAAATCGATCGCTTTTTATCCTTGCGAAATCAATGGGCACAGTTGTATCAGCAGGCATTTTCAGATATGGACGGGATTATTCCGCCCTATCAACCGGATGATGTCCGTTCTGGCTGGCATTTGTACGTCATCCGATTGGAGCAGGAGAAGCTCAAAGCGGGCAGAAAAGAAATTTTCGAAGCGCTCCGTGCGGAAAACATCGGGGTTCATGTCCATTATATTCCGGTATACTGGCATCCGTATTACGAAAAGCTCGGATTTCTCAAAGGTCTTTGTCCGCAAGCCGAGGCGTATTATCAGACGGCCATCACGCTTCCGCTGTTTCCGAAGATGACCCGGTACGATGTGGAGACGGTGATTGCGGCGGTGAATAAAGTCGTTCGCTATTATTTGAAATAAATTATAGGCCCGTGCAGGAGGAATATCATGAAAAAAATGAGCATTCTGAATAGAATCAAAGACTTATATGACCGCAATGAAAATATCATGAAGTATTTGAGAAGTTTGGATGCGAGTACTGTCAATTCAATCGAAGATATTGCGATCAGCTACGATTTTCAAGCCGGAGCTTATACAGAATCTTATCAAAAAGACCCTTCTGTCCGAAATGAAATTGGTTATTACCTGGCTAAGCTCATTCAAAGTCTCGGTCATTGCTCTTCATTATTGGAAGCGGGCGTCGGGGAAGCGACAACCTTGGGACCAACAATTAAACAGCTGACAACAATCCCGGACAAGTGCTATGGATTCGATATTTCATGGTCCAGAATAAAATACGCAAGGAAATTCCTCCTGAACGAAATCCATTTAACCGACGCAGAACTCTTCGTTGGTGATTTATTCCGCACTCCGTTGAAAGACAATTCCATCGACATCGTTTATACGAATCACTCTATCGAGCCGAATGGGGGAAAAGAGCGTGAAGCGCTGGAGGAACTCTATCGCATTACAAATAAATATTTGATTTTGTTGGAACCGTCCTACGAATTTGCGAACGAACAAGCCAGAAACAGAATGATCGAGCATGGCTATATAACCCAACTGTACTCAGCTGCCAAAGAGCTCGGGTATGACATTGCCGAGCATAGATTGTTCGATGTCGTCAGCAACCCGCTTAATCCGACAGGGCTGTTGATCATAGAAAAGAAAGAACACGACAAGATCGCCGACCCATTATGCTGCCCGATAACCAAAACGGATTTAATCAGAAAGAATAATGCGCTGTTTTCCCCGGAAAGTCTGTTGGCTTATCCGATCATTGACCAAATTCCGTGTCTAATGCAGCAGCATGCAATTGTGGCAACCAAATTTTTGGATGAACATTAAGGACGCGCGACAAAATTAGTTCCCACTTTTGTTGGCAAAATATCAATGGGTTCATGATTTTTGCCAACCATTTAGTGGAAGTTATTTTGTCGCGCTGTCTAGCCTATGGGGGTTGGGGAGATGGGACTGCACGAATTATTCGATCTTACCGGAAAAAATGCGGTCGTCACCGGTGGTGCGGGCCATTTAGGCAAAGCCATATCCGAAAGCTTGTCAGAAGCGGGTGCCAAAGTTTTTGTGGCAAGCCGCAACTTGGAGAAATGCAAAGCGTGGGCTTGCAGATTGAACGAAAAATATAATCGCGATGCGGAAGGCCGATTTTTGGATATCCGTGATGAACAGTCGATCAAAAGCTGTTTCCATGAAATCCATGAAAAATTTGGTGCAATTGATATACTGGTGAACAATTCATCGTTTTCCTCCCCGGGCAAATTGGAGGAAATGTCGGAGGAAGCATGGAACCAAGGGATAGACGGAACGCTGAACGGAGTGTTCAGATGCACCAAAAATGTGCTGCCTTATATGATCGCCCAACAAAAAGGCGTCATTCTCAATGTGGCTTCCATGTATGGAGTCGTATCCCCAAATCCTGAAATATACGGGACTACCGGTTTTGACA
>CAZESH010000276.1:0-5844 GCA_964514665.1 uncultured Caryophanales bacterium | reverse complement strand
CAATAAACGACCGGTCCGCGCTGAATCGCCACTCTGCCCGCATTTTCGCGCACGTGCGGATTGGCTTGAATCAATTCAACCGGCATCGGCAGGACAAGCTCGATCTGATCGCCGTCGTTCCATACTCGTCTCAGTTCGGCATAGCCATGATTTACGATCGTCGACAAATCCACAGCTTGACCGTTTATGTTCACCTGCGGATTTCTGCACCAATCGGGAATGCGCAGGGAAATGGCATACTCCGCAGCTTTCTCGCTGGAAACCGTGATCGCCACATGGTCCTTGGCCGGATATTCCGTGACCAGATCAAGCTTGACCGCTTGTCCGCCGACCGTCATTTCCGTTTCATTGGCAATATACAGATTGACATAAATGTTTTGTTCGTTTTGCGTATAAATATAACTGCCGATTGAAGTAATCAGGCGGGCGATGTTCGGCGGACAGCAAGCGCATCCGAACCATGGCACCCTCTGGGTTTTGACATGCTGCAAATCGAAGCGATTTTTCACCGCTTGCGGATCAACCGCCAACGGATTGACATAAAAATACTTCGTGCCATCCAGGGAAATTCCGCTTAATGCGCCATTATATAAAGCGCGCTCCATCACGTTGGCATATTTGCTGTCCGGTTCGATGCGCAGCATCCTTTGCGCCCACATGATCAAGCCGATGGATGCGCAAGTTTCGGTATAGGCCGTATCGTTCGGCAGATCATAGTCAAAGGTGAATCTTTCTCCGTGCGCTTGCGAGCCCAGTCCGCCGGTAATGTACATGCGATAGGCGGTAACATTTTGCCAAAGGGTTTGCAGTGCACGGACCAAGCTTTCATCGCCGCTCTCGGCCGCGAGATCGGCCATCGCCGAATAAAGATACATCGCGCGCACGGAATGGCCTTCCGCCGTTTCTTGTTCCCTTACCGGTGCGTGAGCCTGATGATAATCGAGATCGAACCATTTTGTTTTTTCATGACCGCCGAATGTCGGTTCGTTCTTCAGAAAGCTGGGCTGCTTGCCGCGTTCGTCAATAAAATATTGGCTGAGCTTGAGATACCGTTCTTCTCCCGTCACCTTATAAAGCTTGACAAGAGCCAGTTCGATTTCCTCATGACCGGGATAGGTGTGCATCTTGTTGTCTTCCGGCCCCATGATCGCATCGACGTAATCGGCATATTTGGCCATCACTTCCACAAACCGCTTTTTCCCGGTTGCCTGCAAATAGGCTACAGCCGCTTCCATCAAATGGCCCGCGCAGTAAAGCTCATGGCCGAAGCTGAAATCCTTCCAGCGCTCTTCCGGCTTCGCAACGGTAAAATACGTGTCGAGATAACCGTCGGGCTGCTGGGCTTTGGCGATCAGCTCCACAACCGAATCGATCAGGTTCTCCAAATCCGGATTCGGATACTCGTTTAAACTGAAGCTCGCCGCTTCGATCCACTTGGCGACATCGCTGTCTTGAAATACCATGCCGTGAAAATCCCCGCAGGAAACGCCTGCGGCAATGCGGAAATTCTCGATCGCATGGCTGGGCTCCGCTCCCGGGATTTGGTCATTCAAGGCATCCCATTGATAGGGAATGACTTTCTCCGAAATCAGCTTGATTTTTTGCTGCCAGAAAGGATCGCTTACATGCACTTTCTTTAAATCTACCAGAGCATTTTTCTTAATTTGTGTCATATGGAAACCTCTTCTCCCTTTTTTTATAAATTAGGGCAATTGCAGCGTGAAAGCTCAATCAACCCTTGATTCCCGTCATCGCGATGCCTTCTACCAAATGCTTTTGGGCGATGAAGAAGAGGATTAACGAAGGTATCACAACAATCGTCACCGCCGCCATCATAAAGTTCCACTGCGAGCCGTACTGTCCCTGAAACAAAGTCAATCCCAGCATCAAGGTGTAGTTCTTTTCATCCGAAATATAAATCATCGGAGCCAGATAGTCGTTCCAGTTGGTCAAAAAGGTAAACAGGCCAACTACAATCAAAACTTGCTTGCTGAGCGGCACAATGATCGTGGAATAAACCCTGAAGTGACCGGCGCCGTCCATATAGGCCGCTTCATCCAACTCTTTCGGAATGGTCATGAAAAATTGCCGCAGCAGAAAAATATTAAACAATCCTCCGCCAAAAAACGCCGGAATGATCAGCGGTGCGAATGTATCGGTCAAGCCAAGGTATTTCCAGCCGATAAAGTGGGGGATCATCACTACGGCAAAAGGCAGCATCAAAGCGGTCATCAAGAAGCCGAACACTTTGTCGCGTCCCAGCCAGCTTACCCTCGTAAAACCATATGCGCATAACGAGCTGGATAACAGCACCCCGACTATATTGGCCGCTGTAATGATCGTGGAATTTATGAAAAATCTGCCGAACGGCTGTGAAGATAAGGCGTTCGAAAAATTGGAAAACAGCAGCTCCTTCGGTATAAAGGTAGGTTCTACCTGAAATAGCTCCCCTGTTCCCACAAGAGCCGTTCTAATCATCCAATAGAAGGGAAACAAACAGATGACAGAACCGATGATCAATATGATGTAGGTTAATGTTTTTCCGATCCGTCTTTGTGTTTTCATCCTTTTCTGTCATCTCCTTCACTGTGGACCCAGTATCCGGACAGCTTGAAAAATATAAAGGTGACGATCAGCGTAACAACAAACAACAGCATGGCTGAAGCGCTGGCCGCACCCATTTTCGAGAAGCGGAATGCGTCTTGAAAAATATATAAAACGTACAGCAAGCTTGCGTTGTCGGGTCCCCCCATCATCGCCGCGCCGCTCCCCGAGCTTCCCGAGGACATGATGAACGGCTGCACGAACGTTTGGATCGCATTGATGAACCCGATTACCGTATTGAAGAAAATAATCGGCGAGCTCATCGGAATCATCACATAAATCAGTTTGTGCCAGCTGTTGCCGCCGTCGACTTCCAACGCTTCATACAAATGGGAAGGAATCGTTTGCAGCCCGGCAAGGAAAATCACGATCGTATTGCCGCTGATCCACAAACTGAACAAGATCAAGGTCGGGATTACCGTTGTGTCCGATGCCAGCCAAGGCGAAGTCGGCAGCCCCATGGAGCTGAGCAAATAGTTGGCGACGCCGAAATCCGGCTGCAGAATCCACATCCAAATAATCGAAGCGGACGCAAGCGGGATGACCACCGGCAAATAAAAAACCCCTCTGAAAAATCCGCGGAACTTGATGCGTTGATTCAACAACACCGCAACCAGAAAAGAAAAAATGATGCTGAGCGGCACACTGACGAATACATAATAGAACGTGGCCTTGACCGCCGGAAAGAAGAAAATATCCCGTCCATTGAACATTTCTTTATAATTCTGCCATCCGATAAATTTGTTGTCGGATGATCCGATTGAATAATCCATAAAACTGAGTACGATCGACATGATCAAAGGACCCAAAATGAAAATGGCGTATCCCAGCAAAACAGGTGAAGTGAAAAGCAGGCCGATACCGATGTTTTTCAAATGCTTCTTCGATTTTGGCAAAATCGTTGCTGTCGCCGTATTCACCTTTTCGATGTGTTCCATATCACAGCCTCTTTCTTTGGATTGGCTGAAAGCCAGGAATCATCCCCGGCTTTCAGCTGAACCATTAGCTAATTATTGCGCATCGTATCTTCCTTGAACATCCGGTTGAACCTGCTTGGCAATATCGTCCAAAGCTTGTTGGGCTGTTTTCTTCCCTAGCCATACGGAGTCCAATCCGCTCAGCGTTGTAGAAACGACTTTCGCTTGATTTTTCAGATAATAGGACGAATCAGGCACGCCGTTTTGCAGCAGTTGATTCATCATCGCGTCCTTGAATCCTGGCGGATGTGCCGCAGGGTTGGCATCGACCCATTTCTTGATCAGTTCCGGATCCGTGTACCATGCTTTCAAGGTCGGCATCCACAATCCGCCGGAATACAATTCGATGGCTCCAGCCGGATCGGACATCCACTTGAACAGCATCCATGCTTCTTCAGGGTGTTTCGAGCCTTTGAACATTACGGTTGCGCCGCTGATGGCAACGGTCAGGCTTTTCTTCAATTTCGGCAGCACGCCGATATCGTAATTGACTTTGGCATTGCCGAGGTCAAGGTTCATCCATTGACCGCCGATTGCCATAGCCGTGATTCCCGACTGCAGGGCAACGCTCATTGCCGGCAAGGATTTGGCGGCAAGCGGTGACGGAGCCACATGATAAACATTGATCAGATCGGCCAGCTTCTGAATCGCTTCGGCGCTTTCAGGCGAATTGAGCGTAAAGTCTTTGCCGTCCTTGGACAACCAATCTCCACCGTTGCTGAAGATAAAGTTGTTCATCGGGCCTGCCCATGTTTCGAACGTCACGCCATACTGCTTGATGCTCTTCGGATCAAATCCGGCTTCGGAAGCATTCTTGCCGTTTTTGTCGATCGTCAGCTTCTTGGCCACTTCAACAAATTGATCCCACGTCCATGCGTCTGCCGCTTTTGCGGGAGGCATCGGTACGCCGGCTTTTTCCAGCAGGTCTTTTCTGTAGAACAATCCGAAGTTTTCGCCCGCTGTGCTGATGCCCCAAGCGTTATCCGGACTTTGCTTGAACCAGATATAATCCAGATAATTTTCTTTTTTCAGCTCCGGATCTTTGTCCAGCATTTCGAACAGATTGACGAAACGGCCTTCCTTGGCCCAAGTATCGCCAAGATCTCCGGTCATGTAGCCCGAATCCGGCATGTCGTTGCCGGCAGCCATCGCCGTCAATTTCGTATTATAGTCGGAATTCGGAATCTGTACGGTGTTGACCGTAATCCATGGGTACTTTTCTTCGAATTTCTTTGCTGCGCCTTCAATGGCTTTCTTCTCGTCAGGACTTCCCCAATAAGTGAACTTTAATGTCACCGGTTCTTTCTTTGCTTCGCCGCTTGCGGCAGGTGCCTTGTTCCCGTTCGAGCTTGTGCCGCCTTTGTCACTGGCGCCTCCGCAAGCCGTCAGGACGAAGCTGAGGACGAGCATCAAGCTGAGAAACAGACTGAGTCTCTTTGAAGCTTTTTTCATTTCTTTGACCCTCCCTAAGATAATGTGAAAGCGTATTCACTTGCAATTTAAATTATAAGGAGAATGCTCCCGCGAAAAATTATACTTATTTTGTTTAATGTCATTATCTTTGGTTCATTCATGCTTTCGGCAATTCAATGGTCACTTTCGTCCCCTTGCCGACCTCCGATTCAATACGGACACCGTAGCTGCTGCCGAAAATCATCGCGATGCGCTTGTGGATATTGTACATCCCTACCGAATTTTGCCCTTCCTGCAATAGCGTTTCCATCCGCTGCGAATCCATTCCCTTGCCGTTGTCTTCAATCGTAAAAAAGCGCGAATGACCGTCTATCCAGCAGCTTATTTTCAACATTCCTTTATGCTCGGAGGAATGAAAGGCGTGAACAAACACGTTTTCCACAAAAGGCTGCATAAAAAACTTGGGTACGCCGGAAGCGAACAGTTTCGGATCGATATCGTACTCCACCTGAAATCTGCCTTCGAACCGTTTGCTCATGATGAAAATATAACTTTTCAGATATTCGAAATCCTTTTGAAAGGGAACCAGATCGCTATTGGATTTTACCGTGTACTTTAGCATCGCCGAAAGGCTGACGATCATCTCGCTGATTTCATCCTCGCCTTTTTCCACGGCAATCAAATTGATCAGGTTAAGCGTGTTATACATAAAATGGGGATCCAGCTGCAAATTCAAGGCGGTAATGACAGCCTCCTGCTCCTTGATCGCAATCTCGTAATTTTCTTCTATCAGCTTTTGGATCTTCCCGTTCATATCGTTGAACTTTTGGATCAAAACACGCACTTCGCC
>CAZESH010000275.1:0-5913 GCA_964514665.1 uncultured Caryophanales bacterium | reverse complement strand
GTGTCGATCAGTACGGTATCCCGCGTAATGAATGCTCCTGAAACGGTTGTAGAGAACAAGAGAAAGCGTGTTTTGGAAGCGATTTCAACCTTGAAATATCAGCCGAATGCATTTGCCCGAGGATTGATTTACAAGAAATCCAACACGCTCGGCGTTTTGATTCCAGATATCCGCAATCCCTATTACGGGGGGGTGATCCGGGGCATGGAGGATGCATCCAAGGAATTGGGATACAGCCTGATGATCTGCAATACAGACCGTGAACACGAGCGGCTGATTTCCTATTTCGAAACTTTCTATGAGAAGCAGGTTGACGGCATTTTGTTTGCCAGTGACACGCTGTATCCGGCGTATTACGAGACGATGCGGCGCTTTCGTTTTCCTCTTGTGCTGGCATCCACCCATTCGCTCGAGTTCGAGATTCCTTCGGTGCAGATCAACGATGAACAGGCCGCTTACGATGCCGTAAAATTTCTGATAGATTCCGGACACGAAAAAATCGGCATGATCAGCTTCCCTTTCAACAGCTCGATTTCCGGTTTGCCCAGGTACCAGGGATTTATCCGGGCGCTGAACGATCATGGCTTGAATCATTCCGCATCCTGCGTGGAGTTTGCCGACCATTGGTTTGAAGAGGCGTATGAAGCTACGGCCAAGCTGTTTTCCAAGTACTCCAAGCTTACGGCTGTGTTTGCTTCTTCCGATGAATTTGCGATGGGCACGATTTCGTATTTGCACGAGAGAGGCATTTCGGTTCCGGACCAAGTGTCGGTGATCGGTTTTGACAATATCAGAATGGCGCACATGACGATCCCTAAATTGACTACGGTTGCCCAGCCGGTATATGATATCGGTTTCAAATCGGTGGAAAAGCTGCACGAGTTAATTCGCGACGGCAAAGTTGAGGTTTTGCGTGAAACCCTTCCACATCAACTGATTATTAGAGAGTCGACAAAGACGATTTAATTTTCGATCAGTTTGAAAAGCTTTTCAAATCATGTACTCTGTGGATGCAAAATCCCGTTATTTCAAGCATAAAATGAAGTGTCCAATTTTTTTGCTGAAGGGGGGTGATTGCTGCAGGCGAAAGAAAAGGTTTTCCTAGTCCAGGCTTTAATCCAAAATCAAAATTCATCACTGAAAGGGATGGGTCCATGAAAAAATTCAGAAGCAAGAAAGCAGCTTTATCCGTTATTTTATTGATGGTTTTTACCCTATTGTTCTCCGCTTGCGGGGCCAATAACAGTGCAGATGGAAGCAGCAGTTCGCCGTCGCCCTCACCTTCGCCGTCGGCTTCTCCGGCTGCATCGGTGTCGCCGTCGCCTTCGGCCACGGAGAGTGCGCCGGCAAGCAGCGACGCACTGGATCAGGCAATGGCAGGGAAGTTCAAAGGCACCAAAGTGACCATGTTCGGTCCGTTCACGGATGCCGACCAAGTCAAATTTGAAAACAGCGTCAAAGATTTTGAAAGCAAAACGGGCATCAAAATTCAATACGAAGGCTCCAAGGAATTTGAAGCCACCATCTCGATCCGCGTAGGTGGCGGAAATGCTCCCGACATTGCCGACTTCCCGCAGCCGGGTTTGCTGTCCACATTCGTCAAGCAAGGCAAAGTCGTAGACGTTTCCAAGTTTCTGGATGTCAACAAGCTGAAGCAAAATTACAATAAAAGCTGGCTGGATATGGCGACGATGGCCGGACCAAACGGCGATATCATGGCCGGTATTTGGAACCGCAGCAACGTCAAGAGTTTGGTCTGGTATCCGAAGAAACAATTTGATGCTGCCGGATATAAAATCCCGAAAACATGGGACGAAATGATGACTTTGACCGACCAGATAGCCAAAGACGGAGACAAAGCATGGTGTATCGGCATCGAGAGCGGAGCAGCCACAGGCTGGCCGGCTACCGACTGGGTGGAGGATATCATGCTGCGCACGACCTCTCCCGCCAATTATGATAAATGGGTAAAAGGCGATATCAAGTTTACGGATGATGTGGTCAAAAACGCCGTCAAGAAAATGTCTGAAATCTGGATGAACGACAATTATGTATATGGCGGAAGAAAATCGATCGTCACAACCTCCTTCGGAGATGCGCCGAAGCCGATGTTCGACAATCCGCCAAAATGCTGGCTGCATCGTCAAGGCAACTTTATTACGAGCTTCTTCCCGAGCGGTTTGAAAGCTGGCGTGGATTACGATTGGTTCTATCTGCCTCCGATCGACCCGCAGTATGGCAATCCGGTTCTCGTGGCAGGCGACCTTTATGCAATGTTTAACGATCGCCCTGAAGTACGGGCTGTTGAGGAATATTTCACGCACGGCGAATCGATCAAAACCTGGATGCAGTCCGGCGGAGTGATTGCACCGATGAACGATGCAAGCTCGGATTGGTATTCCAGCGATCTCGAACGCAGGATGGGCGACTTGGTGAAAAACGCAACGACGCTTCGTTTTGACGGTTCCGATCAAATGCCGGGCGCTGTCGGCGCGGGCACTTTCTGGAAGGGCATGACCGACTATGTCAGCGGCACCGTTAATCTGGACGGAGCTATGAAGGAAATTCAGGCAGGCTGGAATAAGAAATAAATATACTTATAATCAATCGGCGGGACCGCCCTTGACGGGAGTTATCGGTCCCCTGCCGATTTTTGCGGGATGACATAAGCCCGGCAAGCTTGATTAACGGGTTTCTCCAAGGAGGTTCATAATGAATGCCTCGACCAAAAAAACCAACATACCGTGGTTGATCGGGATTTCCATCCTGGTTCCTTTGTTGAATTTATGGATTCACTCGGAAATATTCAGATTTTTGCGCGACACCTCCATGCACCCCATTTTGTATGCGATTATCGCCATTATTTGGGGCGTTATCGGGATCTATACCATCTACTGGTCGCTAAACTGGGTGGCAGAGCAGTATCCTGCGGCATGGAAAAGGACGCTGCAGCCTTTTGTTTTTATCGGTCCGGCTATTCTGCTGCTAGGCTGGCTGCTGTTTATTCCGACGCTTCGCACGCTTTATTTAAGCTTTCTGGACGCGGGCTCGCAGCATTTTATCGGGCTTGCCAACTATGCCGCCGTTTTCACCAACCGATTGCTGCTGACCGCGCTCAGGAACAATTTGATGTGGGTGATGTTCGGAACTGCGGCATGTGTATCATTCGGCTTGCTGGTTGCGATTCTGGCTGACCGCAGCAGCTATGAGCGAATCGCCAAAGCGATCGTGTTCATGCCGATGGCGATTTCTTTTGTGGCTGCCGGTGTGATATGGAAATTTATTTATTATTTTCAACCTGGATCCCAGCAGGTCGGCTTGTTGAATGCCATTGTCACCGCTTTTGGCGGTGAGCCGCAGGCCTGGACCAGTTCGTTTCAGCCGTGGAACAACCTGTTCCTGATTATCATTTTGATATGGATGCAGACAGGGTTTGCCATGGTCATCTTCTCCGCTGCGATCAAGGGCATTCCGGAGGATCTTCTGGAAGCGGCAAGAATGGACGGAGCGGGTGAAGTCAGAATCTTCTTCCGCATCATGATCCCGTATATTTCCACGACGATTCTTGCAGTAACGACCACGATCGTGGTGTTTACCTTGAAAATATTTGATGTTGTCATCGTCATGACCGGTGGACAGTACGATACCGAGGTGGTGGCGACGGAATTTTATCGTCAATTTTTCATGTACCGGAATTTCGGTTACGGATCGACACTGGCCATTGTGCTGTTGATTGCGGTAATCCCCGTGATTATCTTCAACTTGCGCCAGATCAGCAGACAAGGGGGGTTCTAGGAGGTGAAGGGAAAAAAGAAAAAATCGAAGAAATGGCTGGTCAACACGGTACTTGGCATCATCTGCCTGATCTGGCTTATCCCCACTATCGGCTTGTTCATATCCTCCTTCAGGCCGGCTACCGAAATATTGAAAACCGGTTGGTGGACCGTGTTTCCCCATAAATCCTGGGTGACTACCGACCATATTACGCTGTCAAAGGACACCGATTTGCGAAAACCGATTGAAGTGGATGGAAAGAGCTTTACCAATGAACAGTTGACAAACGGTGTGACATTATCGGGAAATGAGCATCTGATTTGGCAAAATAAGCGAGCACGCATTATTAATGTTCAAACTCCGACATGGTCGATTAATACCAAATTCACGTTCGAGAATTACAAGGCGGTTCTTACAGGGAAAAATTATGAAATAATCGGTTCGGACGGAAGCAAGCACACTCAAAAAGGGGATGATCTGAAGCAGGCCTTTTTAAACACCTTGACCGTATCGGTACCGGCTACCGTCATTCCCATTTTGGTATCTTCCTTCGCCGCATATGCTTTTGCCTGGCTGAGATTTCCCGGCAGAAAGACACTTTTTGTGGTGGTGGTGGCGCTGCTCGTCGTTCCGCTGCAGGTTGCACTCATACCGGTATTGAAAGATTATACGTCGCTCGGGTTAAACGGCAGTTTTCTGGGGATTTGGATCGCTCATACCGGATTTGGACTGCCTCTGGCCACGTATTTTATGTATAATTATATCAGCCAGCTGCCCCGCGATTTGTTTGAATCGGCTTTTATCGACGGAGCATCGAATTTTACCATATTCACGCGTTTAATCCTGCCGTTGTCGGTTCCCGCCATTGCATCGATCAGCATATTCCAATTCCTGTGGGTGTGGAACGACTACTTGGTGGCGCTAGTGTTTATCGGCAGTCAGCCGGACGTACAGGTGCTTTCCATGCGGATCGCCGATATGGTCGGCTCCAGGGGCAACGACTGGCATCTGCTTACGGCGGCCGCATTCGTTTCGATGCTGATGCCGCTGGCCGTATTTTTCGCTTTGCAAAAGTATTTTGTAAGAGGCCTGTTGGGAGGCTCGGTAAAAGGATAACGAAATCAGGTGATGATCATGATCGGGGAGATCGAGGTTACGGCATTGGGCGAGCTGTTGATAGATTTTACGCCGGCGGGAAGCTCGGAGACAGGGAATCTTTTATTTGAACGCAACCCCGGGGGAGCGCCGGCCAATGTGCTGGCGGCGCTTGCCAAGCTGGGGAAGAAGACGGCTTTTATCGGCAAGGTGGGGCAGGATGAGTTCGGCGTTTTTTTGCGGCAGGTTCTGGAGCTTCATGGCATCGATACCGGCGGGTTGATGGCTTCGCGGGAATATCCCACTACACTGGCTTTTGTCCATCTGCATGAAGACGGCGACCGCTCCTTCAGCTTTTATCGCAAGCATGGGGCCGATCAGATGTTATCCGCGGAAGAAGTGGATTACGAGCGGATAGCCAGCTCCAGACTGTTTCATTTCGGCTCCGTATCGCTGACGGCTAATCCCGCCGCCGCGGCCACCCTGCGGGCTGCGGAATTCGCCAAGCAGCAGGGGATCACCGTATCCTTTGATGTCAATTTGCGAGTTCCGCTATGGGACAGCTTGGAGCGTGCCCGAAAAATCATTCTGGAGGCCTTGAAGCACACGGACATTTTGAAGGTATCCGAAGAAGAACTGC
This sequence comes from uncultured Caryophanales bacterium, assembly GCA_964514665.1. Classification (GTDB taxonomy): domain Bacteria; phylum Bacillota; class Bacilli; order Paenibacillales; family KCTC-25726; genus CAZESH01. The sequence continues at coordinate 404 of CAZESH010000275.1, read as the reverse complement.
AGTTTTTGACGGATACGGATGATCTCGACAAAGGCTCCGCGCTTTTGTATACGCGCTTTGGAATCAAGCTGATTTTTGTCACAATGGGGAAAGCCGGAAGCTTTTTTCGCAAAGCGGAGCTGACCGGATCGGTTCCCGCTTTTCCGGTAAAGGCGGTGGATACGACGGGAGCGGGCGACGGTTTCTTCGGCGGAGTCCTGTATCGGCTGCTGGAATCGGAGGATCAAACGGAAGCACTGTCGGTGGAACAGCTGACCGAAGCGCTTCGTTTCGGTAATGCGGTAGGCGCTTTGACGACCACCAAGCGCGGCGGAATCAGCGCATTGCCTTCGATGGAGGAAATATCGGCATTCTTGAATAGTTGAAACGTGCACGGCACGATTGATGGGTACGGTAGATTCCTG
>CAZESH010000274.1:0-5931 GCA_964514665.1 uncultured Caryophanales bacterium | reverse complement strand
TCTGTCAGGTTTGGACTGGTCATGTCCACATCTTCGCCGGGAAGCAATCGAAACCCGAAACGGGAATCCCCCTTCGAACCTCGTGGATATGATGCGGATATTTATTTGCCGGTATGGCCGAAGCCGCCTGAGCCGCGGGTTGAAGCATCCAGCTCCTGCACTTCAATAAAATCAACTTCGGGAATTTTTTGAAATACCAGTTGGGCAATTCTTTCGTTGCGTTGGATGGTAAACGGCTGCTGACCATGATTAATCAGGATCACTTTGATTTCCCCGCGGTAATCGGCATCGATCGTGCCTGGAGAATTGAGCGCCGTTATTCCGTGTTTTAAAGCGAGACCGCTGCGCGGACGCACCTGGGCTTCCAATCGAATCGGCATGCTGATGGCTATCCCGGTGGGAATCAAAGCCCTTTCGCCGGGCTGCACTTCAACCGCTTCGGTGACGGCGGCATGCAGGTCAAATCCGCTTGCCGCTTGCGACATTTTGACCGGCAAGGGAATGTCTTCGTTTCCGGGCATGCGTTTAATTTGAATTTGATACGACAAATTGATCCCTCCTGAATTGATTCAAGCTTTTATCGGATCCGCCGACAAGTGCTGCCGAAAACGGTTCGGAAAACATAAATTCAATTAATGCGCGGATTTCTTCCATGGAAACCTGTTGAATCTTATCGAGCATTTCATCGAGCGAAAAGTGGGAACCGAGGATCAGTTCATTTTTCCCCAGACGATTCATTCTGCTGCTTGTGCTTTCCAAACTGAGAATCAGGCTGCCCTTTAATTGTTCCTTGCCTTGATGAAGCTCTTTCTCGGTTAAGCCGTTGACGCGAATGTCGTTTAGAACCTCCGATATTACCTTCATTACTTCTTCGGTTTGACGAGGAGCAGTTCCTGCATATATCGTAAATAGTCCGCTGTCTAAGAAGGAGGAGTGGTAGGAATAAATAGAATAGGCCAAGCCCCGCTTTTCACGAATTTCCTGGAATAAGCGAGAGCTCATTCCGCCGCCCAACGCGTTATTCAATAAAATCATGGCAAAAAGTCCATCTTCGCCTGCTGCAAATCCGGGCAATGAGAGACATAGATGATGCTGTTCGGTTTGTTTCTTGTGATAGATCGCTTTTCCCTCAAATACCGGGAGGCTGCTCTTCCTTTCGGCAGATCTGGCACTAAACGAAGAGAAATGTTTGGTGAGCAGCCCTACTATGGATTCCTCTTCGATATTGCCGGCCAAGCTTATGACAGTATTTTCAACGGTATAGTAATCGTTCATATAATTGCGCAGATCAGCTTCGGAAAAACTGCTGAGATTATGTTCATTTCCCAAAATCGGATAACCGAGCGAATGTGAACCGTATGCGGCTTTCGTGACCAAATCATGCACGAGATCATCCGGCGTGTCTTCATACATGGAGATTTCTTCGATGATCACGTTTTTTTCTTTCGCCAACTCATCCTTGTCAAATTTCGAATGAAAAAACATATCGGACAGCACTTCCACCGCAAGCGGCAAATGCTGGTCCAATACCTTGGCATAATAGCAAGTATACTCTTTGGCGGTAAAGGCATTGACATTTCCGCCGATGCCATCGAAAATTTCGGCGATTTCTCTGGCGGAATACCGATCCGTTCCTTTGAAAAGCATATGTTCAATAAAATGGGAAATCCCGTTATTCTCGGCATTTTCATTACGCGAACCCGTTTTTACCCAGATGCCGAAAGATACGGACCTGGAAGCGGGAATTTTTTCGTAAACTACTCTTAACCCATTGTCGAGCTGGAATTTAATCACCGTCATCCTCCTAAGCAAGTTACTTCAATGTTTGTATACCATCCTATACTATCAAAAATCCAATGGCGGCTCAATATTCGGAACGCGTTTTGGCGAAATCAGCTGGCTGACGGTACCAATCGTCAAATCTTTGCTCTTGATTGTACGGATGAGTTGCGGAAGAGCTCTGCTTGAGGCGGAGGTAGGATGCATCAGAATCATCGATCCGGGCTCGAGATTCCTTGAAATTTTGGCTACAATCCACTCCGGCGACGGATTTTTCCAATCCACGGTATCAATCGTCCAAAGCACGGTTTTCAGCCCCTGTTTGGCAGCAATGTGCACGGTATCCATGTCGTAATCTCCGGAAGGCGGAGCGAATAAATGATTTTCCACATGCAGCTGCTGCAGCAGCGTTTCGGTTTTGTTTATTTCCGCTTCAGCTTGTGCGGCGCTTAAAGTACTCATGTTTTTATGAGTGTAAGCGTGATTGGATATTTCGTGACCTTGTGCCAGTATTTCTCTGGCAGCATCCATGTTTTTACTGAGCCAGGTGCCATCGAGGAAAAATGTGGCGTGCACGTTTTCTTTTTTCAGCGTACTCAAAATGGAGGGCAGATAAGCATCCCCCCAAGCAACATTGATCATGAGCGAAACCATCGGCTTGTTTGAATTACCCTTGTAAATCGGATTTGGGGGCAAATCCTCCAAATTTACGCTTGGCGGAATTTCTCTGTAAACGGCATGAAGATGGTTTAAATCGCCGTTGTTAAGTGCAACCTTATATGTTTTATCCACATCGATTTCCAAGCCGTTATATCCGGGAATTGCCTTCCATACGCGGTCAATTTTGGCATTAACGGGCGCAATTCTGGTTTCTTCCGCTTTCTGCTTGATCCGGTTATACAGCGCCTGCTTTCCTGTCTCATCCAGGTTCAACGTCAAAAAGGCCGGATCCGAGCGGATACCGTTCAAGGAACTCTGTTCGGATGATTGGACCCTGACCAAATGCACAAAAGCATTTACCGGACGCAGTTGGCCGATCGCCCAATACAAAACGGCAAACAGCGCGAAATATATGACGGTTTTTTTAAATGGCATCCTAGGCATTCCTATCTGCTCCTTGACAACAGTTTGTCCTAATATGTATGATGGCTTGTCAGGGAATAGAACAATCGGACACAAACTAAAAAAGAGACAGAACAATTCTGACTCTTTTGAAATATTTCTATTCGATTGATTGTTTATGATTCTTGCTTGCTTGGAACCTGTGCCGCAAGAGCCGCTTTTCTGGAAAGGTTGATTCTGCCCTGATTGTCGATTTCGGTCACTTTAACAGTAATCGTATCTCCAAGCGAGAGCACATCCTCTACTTTGGCAACTCTTTCAGTCGAAAGCTGGGAAATATGGACAAGCCCTTCCTTGCCTGGAAGAATTTCCACAAACGCGCCGAACTTTTCGATTCGTTTGACTGTGCCCAAATAGGTTTCGCCGACGACAACTTCCTTCACGATATTCTCGATTGTTGTTCTGGCCTTATTGTTCATTTCCTCGTTGGCAGAGGTGATGAATACGCGGCCATCCTGCTCGATATCGATTTTCACGCCGGTTTCATCGATGATTTTGTTGATGATTTTACCGCCGGGACCAATGACATCGCGAATTTTATCGGGATTAATTTGCATCGTGAGGATTTTCGGAGCATAAGGAGAAAGCTCTTTTCTCGGCTGTTGAATGCACTGCAGCATTTTTCCAAGAATGAACATTCTTCCTTCTTTGGCTTGCTGCAGTGCTTGAGCCAGAATCTCCCGGTTAATGCCGTCGATTTTAATATCCATCTGAATGGCGGTGACGCCTTGTTCCGTGCCGGCCACTTTAAAATCCATATCGCCGAGATGGTCTTCCATGCCCTGAATATCGGTCAAAATCGAAACATGCTCTCCGTCTTTAATCAAGCCCATGGCAACGCCCGCTACCGGAGCTTTGATCGGAACACCGGCATCCATCATGGCCATCGTACTGGCACAAATGCTGGCCTGCGAAGTGGAACCGTTCGATTCCAGCACTTCGGATACGAGACGAATCGTATACGGAAATTCGGATTCAGGCGGTATGACTTTCTCCAATGCCCTTTCGCCCAGTGCACCGTGGCCGATTTCCCGTCTTCCCGGCGGTCGCAGCGGTCTGGCCTCGCCGACCGAAAACGGAGGAAAATTATAGTGATGCATGAACCGTTTGGACTCCTCGAGGTCGATACCGTCAAGAATTTGCACATCTCCAAGTGCACCCAGTGTACATATGCTAAGCGCCTGGGTTTGCCCCCGTGTGAACAATCCGGAACCGTGCGTTCTCGGAAGGATGCCTACTTCGCTGTCGATCGGGCGGATTTCCGTTAATTGACGGCCGTCGGGACGAATTTTGTCATGTGTGATCAGACGGCGTACTTCCTCCTTGACAATGTCGTGCAGCACCTCATGCACGTCCGACATTTGCCCGGGCGTCTCTTCATACACAGCGGTAAAATGCTCAACCGTTTCCGCATTGATGGCATCGATGGCATCCTGTCTCGCTTGCTTCTCGGAAATGCGGATCGCTTCAACCAGACGTTCCTTGGCAAATTCGCGCACATCTTTGTTGACTTGCTCATCTACCTGATGCAATTTGACTTCCATCTTCGGTTTTCCGGCCATTCCCACCAACTGCTCCTGTATGGCCACGATTTTTTTGATTTCTTCATGACCGAACATGATCGCTTCCAGCATAAGTTCTTCCGGCACTTCATTAGCTTCGGCTTCAACCATCATGATGGCGTCTTTCGTTCCTGCGACCACCAGGTAAATGTCGCTGATTTTGGCTTGTTCGACGGTAGGATTAATGATAAATTGATCGTTTATCCTTCCTACCACTACCCCGCCTATCGGACCGTCAAAAGGCACATCGGAAATCGCCAGGGCTGCGGAGGTTCCGATCATTGCGGAAATTTCCGGAGAACAATCCTGATCCACACTCATCACCAGATTGACGATTTGCACATCGTTTCTAAAGCCCTCTGGAAATAAAGGACGAATAGGTCTGTCCGTCAAACGGCTGGCCAAAATCGCTTTTTGGCTTGGACGCCCTTCCCTTTTGATAAATCCCCCAGGTATTTTCCCTACCGCATACAAACGTTCTTCATAGTTGACGGTCAAAGGAAAAAAATCCAGGTCTTTCGGACCGGGAGAAGCAGTCACCGTACAAAGCACAACCGTATCGCCATAGCGCACGGTTACAGCTGCATTCGCTTGCTTGGCCAACTTCCCGCATTCCAGGATTAAAGGTCTGCCGGCCAAATTCATCTCAACTTTGTTTAGCATGTATTCCCTCCTTGTCTGCAACATACACATGAAATTGTTGGAACTTATGTAGTCACATAAAAATAACATATCATTTTTTCTGCATATTGAATAGTATTTCCTGCTTTTTAGAATTCATAAGATCACAAGCGCATAAACGAAAAAAAACAACCAGATTATGGAACCGACTAATCGTCGTTCGACAACCTGGCTGCAATGTCTTGCTGTTATCTTCTGAGTCCCAATTTTTCAATCAGGGTACTATACCTATTGACGTCTTTGTTTTTCAAATAAGTCAAAAGCTTGCGGCGCTGTCCGACCATCTTCAACAATCCGCGGCGGGAATGATGATCTTTCTTGTGCACGCGCAAATGATCTGTCAATGTCACAATACTCTTGGTAAGGATAGCGATTTGAACCTCGGGAGATCCGGTGTCCGATTCATGCGTCTTGTAAGTTTCGATCAGTTGTTGTTTTTCTTCTTGTGAAATTGCCATCCTGTTCACCTCCTTTTTCTCGATTAATCGCCTGCAGCCCAGAATGCGCCGGAGACAGCGGCATTCCATGCCAAGGTTCAGCCGGTAAGACCGACAACGGAAAATAGTATACCACATCCCTAAGATTGAAGTAAATGACGTTTTAACCGTTCCTGAGCTTGCTTCATATCCATGCGGATTTGTTCAACCAATTGCCCAACAGTATCAAACTTTCTTTCGGTTCGGATGAAATCGATGAATTGGACCTGCAGCGATTTCCCGTAAATATTTCGTTCAAAATCAAAAATATGAATTTCCAACGAAGGTTCGCTCGCCCCTTCGTGGAAGGT
>CAZESH010000273.1:0-5978 GCA_964514665.1 uncultured Caryophanales bacterium | reverse complement strand
TGGTAGTTGTCAAAGGGGTAGAAGGGGAAATGGGCATTCTTCCCCAGCATCTTCAATTAGTCACTCCGTTGAAAATTGCTCCGGTCAAAGTGAAACGTGAGAATTCGGAAGAATTAATTGCGGTAAATGGCGGATTTATTGAAGTTCGCAAAGACCGCGTCGTGATTCTGGCCGAATCTGCCGAGCTTCCCGGAGAAATTGATCTGGACCGCGCTATTGCGGCAAAAGAACGTGCGGAACGGCGTTTGCAGAGCAAGCAGGACGATGTGGATTTTCGCAGGGCGGAGATAGCGCTGCAGAAAGCATTGAACCGCATCAGAATCGGCGAAAGCCGGTCAAGATAAGCAGTAAAATGAATAAGGGGTTATCCTGAAAGTCCGTAATGGCTGAGGGATAGTCCCTTGTTTTTTTTCACAAGAAAACATTCTGTCATGGGAATAGGTTCTTCTTATTCTGCAAAAAATATAGCAAAATGTGACTTTTTTCATCGCCCAAAAGAGCTCTCCTTATCTATGTCCATAATGTTAACACATCGCCGGAAAGCATAGGTTTTATGCATACATGCGCATAGACTTAGGAAAAACCTTTTGTTATAATGATGAAGGTATTTTATAATCCTTTTGAAATGGGCTCCTATTTTTTCGTTAGAAAAAATGCATCGACAGCATTCTCCTTTTTCGTGCTGTTTTCCGAAATCGGAATGCATCGATAGAAGCCGTTTTTATTTGTGTTTATTTATAGGAACGCATCATGGAGCAACAATAAAATCGGGAGGGATACGATGAATCTGTACACGAACAACTATGTGATCGTGGCTATTTTCATTGCTTTGGGGATACTGCTGCCGTTAGTGGCGATCAGTCTGGCCGGACGAATCTTGCGGCCGTTTAAACCAAGCCGGGAAAAAGCGACGACCTATGAAAGCGGCAATGAACCAATTGGCGAAGGACACATCCGCTTTAATATCCGCTATTATTTGTTTGCTCTGATGTTTGTAGTGTTCGATGTGGAAACTGTATTTTTATATCCTTGGGCTGTGGCATACGATAAGTTGGGATTGTTCGCGCTTATCGAGATGCTTGTTTTTGTGTTACTGCTTATTGTTGGACTAATCTACGCTTGGAAAAAGAAGGTGCTGCAATGGAATTCGATTTGAAATCGATCAGACCAGATGAGCAAGAGGAGCTTCAGCGCAATGTGTATTTTGGTACGCTGGAACAGCTTAAAGCTTGGGCAAGAAGCAATTCGCTGTGGCCGTTGACATTCGGTTTGGCCTGCTGCGCCATTGAAATGATGGCAACCGGGGGCGCACACTATGATTTGGACCGGTTCGGGGTCATTTTCAGGGCTTCTCCGCGACAATCGGACGTGATGATCGTTGCCGGAACCGTAACGAAAAAGATGGGTCCGCTGTTGAAGCGGCTTTACGATCAAATGCCCGAGCCTAAATGGGTCATTGCCATGGGCTCCTGCGCAACCGCGGGAGGACCGTATGTCCGCTCCTATTCCGTAGTAAAGGGCGTGGATCAGATCGTTCCGGTGGATGTTTACATTCCCGGCTGTCCGCCTAATCCTGCCGCACTCATTTACGGCATTAACAAGCTTCAGGAAAAAATCCGATATGAAGCGAAAACAGGTAAGCGGGTGACAAATTCATGAGTGAAGAGAACAAAAATGAGGAATTGAAAGAAAGCGCGGAAGCCGCCCGCGAAGCGAGAGCAAAGGCTCGCGCCGCCAAAAAAGAAGCTGAAGACGCAGCCGCAGAAGAAGTTCCAAAGGAGCCGTCGCCGCATCAGCCGAGGCTGGACCGTGCCGTTCAATTGCTGCAGCAAGGCGTCGCAGAGGATTGTGTGGAAGAGGCTTATATCAATGAACTGGACGGACACCTTCCCTGCTTGGTCATAAAGGCTGAGCATTGGCCGGCTTGCGCAAGCCTCTTGAAGGACCATGACGAGCTGCAGCTGAATTATTTGCGCAATGTATCTGGAGTGGATCAAGAAACGCATCTAGAAAATGTTTATCACCTGCTTTCACTCGTTTCCAAACATGAATATTGCATTAAGATAAGGACGGACCGGGATCATCCTTCCATTCCGTCTGTGACTCCGGTTTGGAGCACAGCGAATTGGAACGAGCGGGAAATATACGACCTGCTGGGAATCGACTTTCCGGGTCATCCGGATTTGAGAAGAATCATGATGCCAGACGATTGGGTAGGGCATCCTTTGCGCAAAGATTATGTACCTATTGACCCGGAGGTGTAAGATTTGATACGTACCGAGGAACTCTTATTGAATGTGGGACCGCAGCATCCCAGCACACATGGTGTCTTCCGGGTCATAGTCAAGCTTGACGGTGAAGTGATCACGGAAGCGACTCCCGTAATCGGTTATTTGCATCGGGGCACCGAGAAGCTGGCCGAGAATTTGAATTATACGCAAATCATTCCTTATACGGATCGTATGGACTATGTATCGGCGATGACCAATAACTATGTGCTGGTGAATGCGGTTGAAAAGCTGATGCAGCTGGAAATCCCCGAAAGAGCCGAGTTTTTGCGCTTGATCGTGATGGAACTGCAGCGGATAGCAAGCCACCTTGTATGGTGGGGCACTTATTTATTGGATATCGGGGCGATGAGCCCGTTCCTTTTTGCCTTTGAAGATCGCGAGAAAATCATCGATCTGTTCAACGAGCTTAGCGGAGCGAGATTGACTTATAACTATATGCGCGTCGGCGGCGTGAAGTGGGATGCGCCGGAAGGCTGGATCGACAAGGTGCGCGACTATGTTCCTTATTTGCGCAATCGGCTGGACGAATACGCCAATCTGGTCAGCGGGAATGAAATTTTTCTGCATCGGGTCAAAGGGGTGGGTACATATGATGCCCAGACCGCAATCGATTACGGATTGAGCGGCGCCAACCTGCGCTGCACCGGAGTGAAATGGGATTTGCGCAAGGACCAGCCTTACAGCATTTATGACCGTTTCGAATTCGACGTTCCTGTCGGCCAAAACGGGGATTGCTATGATCGGTACTTGCTCCGTTTTGAGGAAATCCGCCAAAGCCTGCGAATATTGGAACAGGCTGTCGAGCAGTTTCCGGAAGGCGAGATCATGGGCAAAACGCCGAGAGTCATCCGTCCGCCGGAAGGAGAAGTGTATTCCCGCGTTGAATCGCCGCGCGGTGAAATCGGCTGTCACATTATTTCCAAAGGAAAGCAAGAGCCTTACAGGCTTAAATTCCGCAGGCCCTCATTCGTCAATTTGCAAATTTTGCCGAAGCTGCTTGTCGGTGAATATATGAGCAATTTGGTTACCATTTTGGGCGGCATTGATATCGTGCTCGGGGAGGTGGACTGCTAATGGATTCTCTGCTTAACGGGAGCTTGACGTGGAACCATTTTTTCATCTATTTCTTTGCCGCGGTCGTTCTGCTTATGCTGGTTCTGGGCTTCGTCACCTATGCGATTTATTTTGAACGCAAAGTGATCGGCTGGATGCAGATGCGGATCGGACCGAACCGCGTCGGCCCCTTCGGATTATTGCAAACCGTAGCGGACGTTTTGAAGCTGCTGATCAAGGAAGACGTGATTCCGGATAAGGCGGAAAGGGACCTGTTCATTTTGGCCCCGATCATTGTATTTGTACCTTCCTTTGTAGTATTGGCTACGATTCCTTATACGAACGCGCTTCATTTTGCCGATTTGAATATCGGGGTGTTGTATTACGTTGCGCTCTCCGGCATTTCCACGATCGGCATCGTGCTTGGAGGATGGGCTTCCAATAATAAGTATTCCTTGATCGGAGGGATGCGCTCTGCTGCACAAATGATCAGCTATGAAATTCCTTTGGTGCTTTCGGTTGTCGGCGTAGTGCTGATGAGCGGCAGCATGAGCCTGAAATCCATTATCGAGAGCCAATCGGGATATTTTTGGCATTGGAATTTGTTCCCGCAAATTCTCGGCTTTTGCATTTTCGCCATTGCCGCTGTTTCCGAACTGAATCGCACGCCGTTTGACCTTCCTGAAGCGGAGTCGGAGCTAGTAGCCGGGTATTTTGTTGAATACACCGGATTTCGCTTTGCCTTCTTCATGCTTTCGGAATATGTATATATGTTTGCCATTGCAGCTTTATCGACCGCGTTGTTTTTTGGCGGTTGGCATGCACCCGCGCCTTTCCTGGAATTCATACCGGGACTTATCTGGTTCTTATTGAAATTCAGCTCGGTCGTCTTCTTTCTGTTCTGGCTGAGAGCGACCATGCCGCGCATACGGATCGACCAATTGATGAGCATGGGTTGGAAGTGGCTGCTTCCGCTGTCCATTTTGAATATTTTCCTGACGGCGATCATCATGCAAATTGTAAAGTAATGCAACCTTAACTCCAAAGGGGTGAAAACGAATGAAGGGCCTTGTAAAAGGGATGGGTGTCACCCTTAAAAACCTGACCAAGAAGAAGATCACTTATAAGTATCCTGACGTCCCGATGGAAATGCCGGACCGTTTTCGCGGCATACAGCATCTCGATATCGAAAAATGCATTGTCTGCAACCAATGCGCGAGAATTTGTCCGACAGAGTGCATTACCTTGACGGGTAAAAAGCATCCCGATCCGGAAAAGAAGGGGAAGGTTCTGGATACGTACGATATCAATTTCGAAATTTGCATCTTATGCGACCTGTGTACGGAAGTTTGCCCGACCGAGGCGATTGTCATGACGAACAATTTTGAACTGTCGACCTACAGCCGGGATGATTTGTATAAGAATATGCAGTGGCTGAATGAGAACAACACGCTTGTACGCAAAGAAAACAATCTCAACGCTTCTCCCAAAGCCAAAGGGGGCGCAAACTAGAAGATGAGCACGATCATTGATTTTTTCACGCACGGAGAAACGCTGGCCTTCACCGTCTTCTCCATCTTCATCATCAGCGGCGCGATTTTTATGATCAATTACAACAAAGTTGTGCATATGGTGATTTCCCTGGCCTTTACCTTTCTCAGCCTGGCAGGACTTTATATCCTGCTTGAAGCGGAATTCGTCGCAGTCGTGCAAATTTTGATTTACGGCGGCGCAATCACCATTCTGATGATTTTCGGGATTATGATGACCAATCACAAGAATGAAGAAGAGCAGCCGAAGCGGCCATGGCATAACGGTTTGCTGCTGCTTGGAACGGTCGGTTTGCTGGCCATTCTGTTCTTCGCCATCCGCAGCACGACGTTCCCGGCACAGCAGGATGTTCACTTGGCGGAAAACAATACGCTGGAGATCGGAAAGCTGCTTTATAACCAATACGTCATTCCTTTCGAACTGGTTTCAGTACTTTTGACGGTAGCATTTATCGGGGCGATTATTATTGCCAAAAGAGAGGGGGATTGACGGTGGGGAATCTGATTTCTTCTTATTTGATTCTTTCCGCGATATTGTTCTGTATAGGCTTGTACGGAGCATTGTCCAAAAAAAGTGCCGTTATCGTGCTTTTGTCGATTGAATTAATGCTCAACGCGGTGAATCTGAATCTCGTGGCATTCTCCAAGCTGGGCGAACATCCGTCCTTTAACGGACAAATCTTCTCCTTATTCAACATTACGGTTGCTGCCGCGGAAGCTGCGGTCGGAATTGCGATCCTAATTTCGCTCTATCGAAACAAAGGCACCAGCGATATCATTGAGATGGATGAAATGAAACGATAACGAAAAAACCTGCGCAGCAGCGTCTTTGAAGAAAGTTTTCTATGAAAATGATGGTTTTCATAAGGAAACGCTAAGGAGGAAAGATAATTCCATGGAATCAGCATATTCACAGCTTGCTTGGATCATCCCGCTGATGCCGCTTCTGGCTTTTCTGATCTTGACCGCAGCCGGAAGACAGCTGAAGGAATCCGGGGCATATGTCGGCATTATTGCAGGCCTTGTTTCGTTTGTTTTGGCTTTGCTTGTGTTTTTCGAGCGGGTCGGCGGCAATGTGCAGAAT
>CAZESH010000272.1:0-5993 GCA_964514665.1 uncultured Caryophanales bacterium | reverse complement strand
GCAGCATCCTTATACGAAGGGACTGCTGCGTTCAGTTCCGCGCTTGGACCAGAAGAAGGATGAAGCGCTGGTACCGATTGACGGAACGCCTCCGGATCTGATCAGGCCGCCTGCCGGATGCGGATTTTGCAGCCGCTGTGAAAGCGCGATGCGCATATGCGAGAGTGATGATCCGGAAATGTATGAGTTTAGCCCGACCCATGCAGCGAAATGCTGGCTGCATCATCCTATGGCCAAAGAGGCAATCAAGGGAGGGGTAACATGAGCCAACCATTAGTGGAAGTGGAGCATCTGAAGAAGTTTTTTCATGTTGGACATGGACTCACGCTAAAAGCGGTTAATGATATCAGCTTACGTATTCAAGCGGGGGAGACGCTCGGCATGGTCGGCGAATCCGGCTGCGGAAAGTCGACAGCCGGCCGTACGATGCTGAGACTTTATGAACCGACGGCGGGAACGATGAAGTATAAGGGAACGAACATATACGCCCTTTCCTCCTCGAAGATGAAGGCACTGCGCCGGGAAATCCAAATGATTTTCCAAGACCCTTACGCCTCCTTGAATCCGCGGATGACAATCACCGACACGATCGGCGAGGCATTGGATATTCACAGTTTGGCGGGAAGCAGGACCGAGCGAAAAAAACGCGTCGAAGAGCTGCTTGATCTGGTCGGCTTGAACCCGGATCATGCGACGCGCTACCCCCACGAGTTTTCTGGAGGGCAGCGGCAAAGAATCGGCATCGCCAGGGCATTGGCGGTGAATCCGAAATTTATTATTTGCGATGAACCGATCTCCGCTTTGGACGTCTCCATCCAGGCGCAGGTGGTCAACCTGCTGCAGGATCTGCAGCGGAAGTTGGGACTTACCTATTTGTTCATCGCTCATGATCTGTCGATGGTCAAGCATATCAGCGACAGGGTAGCGGTGATGTATTTGGGCAAGATGGTCGAGCTTGCCCCCAGTGAAGAGGTATACGCTAATCCGCTGCATCCTTACACACAGGCGCTGCTGTCGGCTATCCCGATTCCCGATCCGGAAATTGAGGCGGCCCGCGAGCGGATTGTGCTGAGCGGGGATATTCCGAGTCCGATCTCTCCGCCGAGCGGCTGTCATTTTCGCACCCGCTGTCCGGCGGCAACGGAGAAATGCGCAAGCGTGGAACCGGAATTTGCGGAAATCAGACCGGGACACTGGGCGGCGTGTCATTACGCATAAAAAAGCATCTTGCTGTTTTCAGGCAAAGGCTGTTCGCAGGCGCGAACGGTCTTTGCTTTTGACGTTTTTCCCGTGGATGTGTACAATGAAAAATGTTGATTGGCGTATGCTGAAAGGTGAAGTTAAAGGAGGCGGCGGAATATGGCAAGGATAGAACAATTCGCTTGGCCGTTCAGACAAAAGCTGTCCGAACATTACATATTGGAGTTTGAACGAGTTTCCCGCTTTTTTGAATATAATCCTTGGCAGGAGGAGGAATTCGGGGGTCGGCTGCAATGGCTGGATGAAAGCGGCTCGACGCGGGTCGAAAGGGATCGCCTCGTCGCGGCTTTGCTTCATTATAATAATCGTACCGAAGCTCCTGAACGGACGCTCCATAACATCGAGCGGCTTCGCTCCCCGCAAGCCTCCGTTGTCATCGGAGGCCAGCAGGCGGGCTTGTTCACTGGACCGCTGTACTGCATACATAAGGCTGTAACGATCATTCAAACGGCCGCCCGCATGGAGAAGAGATGGAACCGCCCGGTGATTCCCGTTTTTTGGATTGCCGGTGAAGATCACGATTTTGACGAGGTCAACCACTGTCATGTGCTTTCCAGGGAGAATACGCTGGAAAAGCTGACGCTTCCCCTTGAGCCGTCGGGCCGTTCCCCAATCAGCCGCCTCGAGGTCGACTCGGCGGTTTGGAAGGAAATTATCGACGCTTTGCAAGATACGCTTGCCGACACGGAATTCAAGCCGGACATTGTGGCCCGGCTGCGCCGCTTTGCCGAGCGTTCCGCAAGCTTGTCGGATTTCTTCGCGAGGATGATGCATTGGTTGTTCGAAAGCTACGGTTTGGTGATGATCGATGCCGACGATCCCCGGCTGCGAGCGCTGGAGACTGCGATGTTCGAACGCATGATCGACGAACACTTGGAGCTGAATCGTTCTCTCATGGAGGCTACGCAAGCGTTGAGCGGGCAAGGCTACGCTCCGCAGGCGGCTGTCGGCGAACAGAATGTCAACCTTTTCTATATCGACCAAGGAGAACGGATTTTGCTGAGGAGCGACGGAGAGCGGTTTACGGATAAAAAAGGTGAGCTTTCCTTCGATAAAGATGAGCTTGTCGGCATGGCGAAAAGCGATCCGCTCCGTTTCAGCAATAATGTTTTTACCCGGCCGCTCATGCAGGATTACGTGTTTCCGGTGTTGTGCACCGTGCTGGGACAAGGGGAAATTGCCTATTCGGCGCAAACGAGAAGCGCGTTTGCCCAGCTGGGCTTGAAGCAGCCGATCATTGTGCCGCGGATGGAGATCACGCTGGTGGAAGGCACCGTGCAAAAGCAAATGAACAAATTTGCAATTTCCTTTGAAGATGCCGCTCTGCGTTTCGAGGATTGGAGGCAGCAATGGCTGGCGGCGCAGGACAGCTATCACTTGGAGGATCGTTTTGCCGAGGTTAAACGCCAGTTCGCTGATCTATACAGTCCATTGCTGAAGTTGGTTGGGGAAATCAACCCCGGTATGAGCAAAATGGGCGCCGCCAATCTGCAGAAGGTGCTGGAACAGGTTGATTTTTTGCAGCACCGTGCAGTCGATGCCTTCCAATCGCAATATGAAGCTTCGCTGCGGCAGCTTGATCGGGTCAAAACGACGATTGTGCCGATGGAAAAACCGCAGGATCGAGTGTATAATGTACTTGTTTATATAAACCGTTACGGTCTGGATTGGCTCAATGCTTTGCTGGAAGCGGCTTTGGAGCCAAACGGAAAACATAAAATCGTGTATTTGTAAGAGAAAGGAAGATGCGTTATGAATACTGCCGAGAAAAGCATCATTAAGGATATTGCTCTTGCTCCCGAGGGACATTTGAAAATTGATTGGGTTAAAGCGCATATGCCGGTGTTAAACCGCATTCGCGAGCAGTTTGAGCAGGAACAGCCGTTTAAAGGCTTGAAGGTCACGATTTCGCTGCATTTGGAGGCGAAGACCGCTTATTTGGCCAAAGTCGTCAAAGCAGGCGGCGCCGAAGTGACGATTACCGGCAGCAACCCGCTCTCCACACAGGATGACGTATGCGCCGCTTTGGTCGAAGACGGCATTACCGTTTATGCCAAATACAATCCCGGCGAGACCGAATATAAGGAATTGCTGATTAAAGCTCTGGAGACAAAGCCGGATTTGATTATTGACGATGGCGGAGACCTCGTTTCCATTCTTCATTCCGAGCGCCGCGATTTGCTTCCGCAGGTGCGCGGAGGCGCGGAAGAAACGACAACCGGCATTTTGCGGCTGAAGTCGATGGAAAAGGAAGACAGCTTGCAGTTTCCGGTGGTCGCCGTGAACGATGCTTACTGCAAATACTTGTTTGACAACCGCTACGGCACCGGGCAGTCCGTTTGGGACGGGATCAACCGTACGACCAATCTGGTCGTGGCCGGCAAGACTGTCGTCGTCGGCGGATACGGCTGGTGCGGCAAAGGGGTGGCGATGCGCGCCAAGGGGTTCGGAGCAAACGTGATCGTGGTGGAAATTGACGGGATCAAAGCGGTTGAGGCCTACATGGACGGCTTCCGCGTGATGCCGATGAGTGAAGCGGCAAAGCATGGCGATTTTTTCGTGACCGTCACCGGCAACCGCGATGTCATTCGTGGAGAGCACTACAAACTGATGAAGGACGGGGCTGTGCTGTCCAACGCCGGCCACTTCGACGTGGAAGTGAACAAACCCGAGCTTGAAGCGCTCTCCGTTTCCAAGCGAACGGTGCGCAGGAATATCGAAGAGTACCAATTGCACGACGGACGGAAAATCTATTTGCTGGCCGAAGGCAGACTGGTCAATCTCGCTGCCGGAGACGGTCATCCCGCGGAAATTATGGATATGACGTTTGCGCTGCAGGCGATGGCGCTAAAATATGTCAACGACCGGTATGAAAAAATCGGCAGCCGTGTACTGGATATGCCGTATGAGCTCGATGAAACGGTCGCCCGCTACAAGCTGGAATCGCTGGGCATGTCGATCGACAAACTGTCGGAGGAGCAGCGCATCTATTTGCAAAGCTGGCAGGCCCACTAGGTTGCCTGTCCGACGAAATTAAAATCGTGAATTTTTATTCAAATTGCGTTATGTTTGGGTGTGCTCCCAAAGATATAGGGCTGCGTGCTTTCTGATTTAGCCGAAAAGGGAGGTGAGGGTTCCGATTCAGGTTCCGTTACTTTCCGGCAAGGATGTGTAAAAAAATCGCAACCCTCACCTCTCTTTTTATGGCAATCCGATAGATCCGCGCGCTTAAATCTATATCCTCGGGAGCTATCTACATGACTTTGAATAATATTCACTTAAACCCATTCGTCGGACTTGCTCCTATCAGTGAATGGCAGATTGTAACTTTTCCCCCTTTGCTTGCGTTTAGTAGATAAGACGCAAGATATAAGGGGGTTATTATTTATGCAGAAGGGCAAAAAATGGGGATTGCTGGTCGTGACGATGCTGCTTGCGGTCACTGTGCTGTCTGCTTGCTCGTCTTCAAAGCAATCGTCCCGCAATGCGGCTTCCACGGATTCCAAGCAAGCCGTGCCGGAGATCGCACTGTCCGCGGACAGCGGCAGCACGGCAGATTCGGCACAGGGCTCCGGCTCTTCAAGTGAGATGAAAGCCGCGGATCAATACGGCAAATTTACCGCCGCAACCGGAATGAATCTCGACAATAATGTACAGCCGCCGGCAGAATCGGTATCGTCCGATGGCAGCGGAAATACGTCGCAAATCGCGGACGGATTCGATCGCAAGCTGATCTATCATGCCAATCTGACGATGGAAGTGAAGGATTATGCCGATGCGCAAACACAGATTCGCGACAAAACGGCGCTGTCCGGCGGATACGTCCTGCAGTTTTCCGACAGCAAGACGCTGCACGAAGAAGGCGGCACCTTTGTGCTTAAAATTCCTTCCTCCGGTTTCTTCTCCTTTATCCAGCAGTTGGAGCAAATGAAGCCTGTCTCCTTGCAGCGCAGCGTGCAGGGGCAGGACGTGACCGAGCAGTATGTGGATTTGTCCGCCCGTTTGAAGGCAAAGCAGGTTGTGGAGCAAAGGCTCCTGACATTCATGGATAAGGCCCAGAAGGTCGACGATCTGCTTAAATTTTCCAATCAACTGGCCTCGGTTCAGGAAGAGATCGAACAGCTCAAAGGAAAAATCCGCTATCTCGATCAAAACGTCGCTTTTTCCACAGTAGAGTTGAGAGTGTATCAGCGTGTGGGCGACGGACCGTTTACCGCTGATTCTGCAAAGAAAAGCTTGGCTGAACGAGCATTGTTTGCAATGAAGACGAGCATGAACTGGATGTACGGCTTCGCAACAGGTTTTATCGTGTTTGTCGCAGGCGCACTTCCGATCTTGATTCCGATCGCGATCATCGCCTTCCTTGCTGTCGCAATTTACCGAAAATACCGGACAAAATCTCATTACACGACACATAATACCCTTAATCCGGATGATTCGGGCAAATCCGACTGACAAAAACCAACATTTCTGTCTGATTTAAAAATAAAAAAAATAAAATTTCCTGCTTATGGGAGCAGGATTTTTTTTTGTGGTGGCGAATATTCAAATAATAGTGGTGAAAAGTGGGGCAAAGTGGTAGATTAGGGTGGAAGGGGTGACGAGGCGATGTTCATGGGAGAGTATCAGCATGCCATCGATGAAAAAGGCCGCATCATTATCCCGGCCAAATTCCGCGATACCCTCGGTCCGATGTTCGTCGTTACCCGCGGCCTTGATCAATGCCTCTTTGT
>CAZESH010000271.1:0-6031 GCA_964514665.1 uncultured Caryophanales bacterium | reverse complement strand
CATCTGCATAAGGGAAAATATACCTTCCTGCATTCTGGCGCCGCCGGAGGTCGAGAAAATAATCAACGGATAATTTTTCTGCATCGCTTTTTCGATTGCACGGGTAATCTTCTCCCCGACTACCGAGCCCATGCTGCCCTGAATAAAATCCGCAGTCATGACGCACAACACAACGGGAAAGCCGCCGATCGTCCCTTCCCCGGTAATCACCGCTTCGTTCATCCCGGACAGCTCGACGCCTTTCTCAAGCTTTTCCGCATATTTCGGAAAGCCCAAAGGATCGACGGAAATCATGTCCCCGTCATATTCGAAAAGGCGCCCGTCATCCAAAGTATAGCGGACCCGTTCCAGCGCGTTCAGTCTGAAATGATAACCGCATGAGCTGCAGATTTTCAAGTTTTTCTCCAGCTCTTTACTGAATTGGATGCTGCCGCATTTGACGCATTTATTCATCAGCCCTTCGGGAATGTCTCTTTTGGAGGGGCCGGTCGTTATCGTTGCGTATTTTCGTTTTTTCTGAAACAAATCTTTAAACACTTGGGCACCTCTCAAATCCAGTGGTTGGAACATCTTAACTCCAAATTCATGCATACACGGCAAAACACGCCAGTTCAACTTGGCGCTGCACGATCTGCGGGTTCGCGGATCAAGCGTGCAAAATCGAGTTGAGCACTTCCTGGACTTCGTCAAGCTCTCCTTCAGGGACTAATATTTCAAATTGATGCTTCGATAGGTTGATAGCCCGGGTCTGGACCAGGAATCCTTCATCCGATAGCTTTTGCTTGATTCGTTCGGCGATTTTTGCGGTAGGAGCAATATAGATGACCTTCCACATGATAAAAACCTCCCTGAATTGCCTGTAGCCGGTACAATGGAATAATGATATCACAAGTCCACTTTTCCCCGCAACAAAGCGATTTGCCGGAAACGTACAGACAATCCCTACTATCATACATACGCTCGACCGCCGAAAACTATGAGAACCTTGTCCGCTCTTGTTCTGCGGATAATCCGGCTCTTATTTCACGATGACGGATTCTTTCCCCATAATCGCTTCGATGGCCTGAAATAATTCGCTGGACGGTTTGACTCTGTACTGTTTGTTTAACGCCAGAAGCCTTTTGTCTTTCTCATAAAATAATACCACATCCAGAGGGCCGCCGTGGTTTTTTAAAAGCTGCTGCAGTCGGGTCAGCAGGGAAGCATGTTCGTATTGTGCGGAAATTTTAACGAATACCCGCTGTCCGTGTGCCCTTCCCGTCTCTTTTTCCGGCGTCTTGGGCGCCATGCTCCGCTCTCTACGCACGGATTTTGTCTCTGCCGCCGATTTTCGTTTGGAAAAGCGTACGGCGAATTCATGAGCCCCGGGCTCCTCGAGCAGAAACACCTGTTCCGCGATCAGCTTGATGTCCTCCTCTTGGTGCTGCAATCTCGCATGCAGCAAAACGATAAGTCCCTTCTGCAGCTTCAACGCATGACGGCGCCAGGCTTCCGGAAAAACCACGACCTCCGCTTTCATGATGCGATCCTCCAGCTCGACAAAAGCCATTTGCTGTCCCTTTTTGCTGACGATTTTTTTGACGGATACAATCATTCCCGCTGCCAGCACCTCTGCCTGCTCGGGTAAATTCTGCAGCTCATGAAGCGGAGCGACGCCGATTTCTTCCATTGTTTGGGCGAAGCGGTCAAGCGGATGGCCGCTGATGAACAGACCGAGCAATTCTCTTTCCAGCTCCAGCTGCTGTTCTTCGGAATAAGGCTTTATCTCGGGATAATCCACGGTCCAATTGATCTCCTCGGTCATCCCGAAAAGCTGGATTTGGAAATCCTCCTTTTCCTTTTTCCACTTCACCGCCGATTCTACCGTGTCGTCCAGCATCGCCACCAGTTGGGCCCTGTGCCCCGGCAGTGAATCGAACGCTCCGCCCTGGATCAGCGATTCCAGTACCCGCTTGTTGCACACGCGCAAATCGACGCGTCGGCACAAATCGGGAAAATCGGCATAGCGCTGCTTCTGCCTTTCGCGGATGATCGATTCCATAGCCAGCGTGCCCACATTTTTGATCGCCGCCATGCCGAAGCGGATTGCACCGGAGGGATATTGTTCATCCGCTGCAACAGGTGTAAACAGAATCCCGCTCTCATTGACATCCGGCTGCAGAACAGGGATGTTCATTCTTCTGCATTCGTCAATATATTCGGCCGTTTTGCGATGATTGCCCATCACTGCCGTAAGCATCGAGGCCATAAAATAAACGGGATAATGCGCCTTTAAATAGGCGGTCTGATAGGCAAGCACGCCATAAGCCGCGGCATGGGCGCGGGGAAAGCCGTAGTCGGCGAAACGCACGATCATGTCGTACACCTTGTCGGCTTCCGCTTTCGTATAGCCCTGCCGCTGACAGCCGCTGACAAAATGCTCCCGCTCCTGGTCCAGCACTTCCCGCTTCTTTTTCGATACCGCGCGACGCAGCAGATCCGCTTCGCCCAAGCGGAAGCCGGCCATGCTCGAAGCGATCTGCATGATCTGTTCCTGATAGACGATAATGCCGTACGTATCAGCCAGGATCGGCTGCAAAGACGGGTGGGGATATTCGACCTCGACCTCCCCGTGCTTGCCTTGAATATATTTGGGGATAAATTCCATCGGTCCCGGACGGTACAATGCCAAAACCGAGATAATATCCTCGAATTGCGACGGCTTCAGTTCTTTCAGCACCCTCCGCATTCCGGCCGATTCCAATTGAAAAATTCCGGTGGTGTCGCCGCGGCTCAGCATCTCATAAGTGATTTCGTCGTCATAATGGATCGCGGAAAGCCCGAAGCGCTCATCCCGCTGTTCGTTGATCCATTGCAGCGTCCGCTCGATAATCGACAGCGTGCGCAGTCCGAGAAAATCCATTTTCAAAAGCCCCACGGCTTCGAGATGCTCCATCGAATACTGGGTAAGCGCCGTTTGTTCCGACCCTTCCTGAAGCGGCACGTAATGCGTCAGCGGCTCGCGGGAAATGACGACTCCCGCCGCATGCGTGGAGGCGTGCCGGGGCATGCCTTCGACTTTTTGCGCCATTTCGATCAAGTTTGCGACTTTTGCGTTCCGCTCGCAATATTGGCGCAAGTCGGGATTGACCCGCAACGCATCTTCAATCGTCATTCCGATCTGACCGGGAATCAGCTTGGCCGCACGATCGACCTCGTTATAGGAGAGACTCAGCACCCTGCCGACATCCCGCACCGCCGCCTTGGCCGCCATCGTGCCGAAGGTGATGATCTGCGCGACATGCGCTCTGCCGTACTTGGCGACCACATAATCGATCACTTCGTCACGCCGTTCATCGCTGAAATCGATATCGATATCCGGCATGCTCACCCGCTCCGGGTTGAGAAACCGCTCAAACAGCAGTCCAAAACGAATCGGATCGACCTCGGTGATTTTCAGCACATAGGCGACAAGGCTCCCTGCGGAGGAACCCCGTCCCGGACCGACGGCGATTTTCCTGTCATGGGCAAAGCGGACAAAGTCCCAGACGATCAGAAAATAATCGCAATAACCCATCTTTTCGATGACGCCAAGCTCATAATCCAGCCTTTTTTCCAGGGCTGTCCGTTCCTCGCTGCGCTGCCAGCTTTCGCTTTTGCCATAACGCTCCTGCAGCCCTTTGCGGCAAAGCTCGCGCAAAAACCGTTCGGAATTCATCGTCTCCGGAATGGGCGAATAGGCTGGGAGCTGGGCTTTGCCGAATTCCAGCTCGAGATTGCACATTTCACTGATTTTCACCGTGTTTTGCACAGCTTCCGGGACATGCGCAAACAAACGCTCCATCTCTTCCCCGCTTTTCAAGAACAGCTGGTCGCTATGAAACTTCAAGCGTTCCTCATCCTCAACCGTCTTCCCGGTGCCGATGCATAGCAAAATATCCTGCACCTGGGCGTCATCCCGCCGGATATAATGCGCGTCATTGGTGGCAACAAGCGGAATCGAAGTCTCCCGGGCAAGCTCGATCAATTCCAGCATGACACGCTTTTGATCGATTAACCCGTGATCCTGGATTTCCAAATAAAAATCGGCTCCGAATATAGACTTGAAGCGGTTGGCGGCAGTCAGCGCCTGCTCCTTTTGGCCGGCCAGCAGCAGCTGCGGAACGAGTCCGCTCAAGCAGCCGCTCAAGCAAATCAACCCTTCCGCGTGGCGGGACAAATGCTCGAAATCGATTCTCGGTCTATAATGAAAGCCTTCGAGATGTGCAACGGATACGAGTTCCATCAAATTGCGGTATCCCACGCTATTTTTGGCCAGCAGCACCAGATGATAGATCGGCTGCTCCGCGCGCGTTGCCTTCTCTTTCAGAGATCCTGCTGTCATATAGACCTCGCAGCCTATGATCGGCTTGATTCCGTGCTCCTGACAAGCTCTATAGAACGGCACGGCGCCGTACATCACGCCGTGATCGGTCAGGGCAAGCGCCTTCATGCCGAGTTTGGCTGCTTCGGCCGGCAAATTTTTGATTTTTGAAGCGCCGTCCAGCAAGCTGTACTCGCTGTGCGCATGCAGATGAACAAAACCGCTCATTTGCCTTGAACGCCTCCTTGGTCGCTTTCATCTTATGACGTTCATGGTTTTTCTTCTATCTTATCATAATCTTTGTCCCATTTCCCATACATATAGAATAAGGATAAATTGCGAGAACGAACAGGAAGGGGCTCGGCATGAATGGGCAATTTCATGACAAAAATCGTTTTGGATTTTTTTGTTGCTTTCGGCGTCGTACTGGGCGCATCCATGCTGGCAGGAATCGGAGCCGTACTCACTTTGCAGCCTCCTTCCTTTTACATGTTGAGAATTTCCGAAACCATCAAATTATGGGCCGTTGTCGTGGCCATCGGCGGCGCCATCGATCCTTTCCGTGTCATTGAAAGCAATTTTCTCGACGGAAATCTCAATCCCGCCATCAAGGAAATCCTGTATATGGCCGCGGCCTTTATCGGCGCGCATATCGGGACGAAACTGATCGGGTGGATCTGCGGCGGAGGCATCGAAAATTGAGGGCACCGAATTATTTCCAAACGGCCAAAGCCCTGCAAATTGTCGGATTGCTGCTAGCCGGAATGGTCATCGGCGGAGCCGTATTCATGAGCGTGTATCTGCATAATTTTGATGAGGTGCTGCTTATGAACAAATCGCTGAAAGCAGAGAATCAGGATTTGAAAAGCCATCTTGAGGACTGGGATCGTTACAAAGACAGCCGATCCGTCGTCAAAACGATTGTCGTCAGTATCGAGTCGGCTCCAAATCAGCCGCCGTTAAACGATTTTGTCAAAATGGAGCTGAAAAAGCGGGTGCAGCAGGATCTTGGCGTCTTCAAAGGGCAGCCTATAAAAGAGCTCCCCGACCGCATGCGCGTTGCCAAATACATGATCCGTAAAAAAATCTATCCGCAAATCGAGGAAAAAAACTACAGCGTGGACATTGACATGGTTTCGCTGCTGTACAGCGAGCTGCGCGTGTGGATCACCGCAAGCGAATTTGTCGCCAAGCGTTGAGAAAGCACCTGTAAAGCCGCGAGACTCTCCATGCCAAGCTTTGCTTTTAGTCCCCCCGATCATGTAAGATGAAAGAAAATGGACGAAAAGCAAAGGAGACGTTGTCATGCAATACGTACAGATGCTGTTCTACTTGATCATTGCCGCTTTCTTCGGCAGCTCGATCTTTTACAGCGTGCGCTACCGCCGACAGCAGCAGCGCGAGCTTCGCGGCGTGTATATGGCGAAAATGAATGTTTCGCTCGGATTTTTGCTTGTTTTTATTGCCATCATCCAATTTTTCATGTTTCCGGCATCCTCGCTGCGCATCCTCATCGGACTCTTATTCTTTCTGCTGGGCTTGTTCAACCTGTTCTCGGGATTGCGCAACCACGCTTATTTCATGCGGGAAATGCCTAAGGGCGAAAAGTGATCGTTGTCCGATGAAGCGCTTGTATAGCCGGCCAGGCCTATGTCCGACGAAATGAAAAGGTGGAAATCTATTCAAAGT
>CAZESH010000270.1:0-6051 GCA_964514665.1 uncultured Caryophanales bacterium | reverse complement strand
CTGCGGCGGCAGCGCGTTCGGCGGCAGCCCGCGGCTGCGGCCAGAGAACTATAGCCGGAATAAGCACCGGAGTGTGAGCGACTTAGCTACGTATGATAGCCGACGGTTCCTTTCAGATGCGCATGCAGCATTTCGCGGGCCCGTTCTTCGTCTTCCGGATTGCGGTCGGTGTCGTCGATAAAATCCATGTTCTCGGCCATTGGCTCCACATCGGGATTGTGGGGATTATGCATTTCAAAGGCGTGTCCGGCGTTGCATGTGCGGCACTCCGGCCGGCGACTTTATTACCTGGCGACAAATCTGAATCCAATATTTGTTTGTTTAGATAATTAAGGACAAGCCTATTCTATAAGGGCGGAAAAGAGGGATGAGTATGCAGATCAATCCAAACGGTTCTTCATCGGCCGCAATCCAGCGTCTTGACCGCGACGGCGATCATGATCGCAACGGGAGCGGAAGGGATGCCGATCAGGATGAAATGAATGTCCAAAGCCAGCGCAATCAACAGCAACAAAGAATGCAGCTGGAGAAAAGCGCCCAGCCGTACCTTGGAAGCCAATTGAATCTTTTTGCTTGAGCATCTTAAGGACCGGAAATTAGCAGATCCCCAATCCAGCAATATGTTGGATTGGGGATCTGTTTGTTTTTATCCATGACAGGGTTTGGAGGCTTTAGGCAGTGCAAATGCTTTTCATCCCAATAAAAGTTTAGTATATTTAATTCTAATCACTTATACATTATTGTCAAACTGAATGAAATCGGTTACATGAGACGGTGTTGAATAATCGAGAAATTTGATCGCCATGTATAAAGATGTCGAAAGGTGAGTTCCATTTATGAAGCGAGTTACAATCTACGATATCGCCAAAGAAGCAAAGGTATCGGTTGCCACGGTTTCACGCGTATTGAATAATACCGCTCCGGTCAAGACGACGACGCGCAATAAGATCATGGATCTGATTGTCAAGCACCGCTTTCAGCCGAACGCGCTGGCCCGAAGTTTGATCAAAAAGGAAACGGGAATGATCGGGATTATACTCCCGGACATTACCAACCCCTTTTATCCGGAAGTTTTGTCGGGTTTGGAGCAGGAAGCAAGAAACAAGGGCTATACATTCTTTTTGTGTGACACTTCCGGCGATTTCGCGCGGGAATCGCAATATTTGAATATCCTGCGGGAAAAGCAGGTGGACGGCATTATTTTTATCGGCGGAAGAATCAATTTGCTCGAATGCAGCAAAACCATGAAGGAGGAGCTTGTGGAGTTCAGCAAGCAGGTACCAACGGTATTAATTAATGGTAATCTTCCCCAGACTTCGTTACACAGGGTCGCTACGGACGAGTCTCGAGGCACGGAATTGGCTGTACAGCATTTGATCGATTTGGGCCATAAAGATATTGCTTTTATCGGCGGACGCGATTTTATGAGCACAACGATACAAAAAGTCCAGGCTTTCCAGGAAACCATGAAAAACAACGGATTGAAGGTGCGCGAGGAATGGATCCTGCTCGACGATTTCTCCCTGGAATCCGGCAAACAATTAATGGTTGAGCTGCTTAACGGAAAGAAGAGGCCGACGGCGGTTAGCTGTGTGAATGATTTGACGGCGATCGGAGCGGTTAAAGCGGCGCTTCAAGCCGGTCTGCAAATTCCCCGCGATATTTCAATTGTCGGATTTGACGATATGCCTTTAGCTTCTATAATTGATCCGGAGCTGACCACGGTGTCGCAGAAAAGCAGGCAATTGGGTCAAACCGCGGTATTCGTTTTACACCAACTGATCAATAACGAAATGGCGGAGAAAGTGACGGTTATTCAGCCTGAGCTGGTAGTAAGGAGAAGTACGGCCCGAATTTGAGGGGGAACGCCGGATTTAGCGGGGAAATAAATGGAATAGTCAAAAAATTTGTATTGACAGCAAATCCGGCAGAGTATAAATTATAACCAAAGCAAGAAAGAAAGCCCTTTCATTTTTTTTCAGCAAAAATGAAACCCATTTCATAAATCGACAAAAATCTATTTTTTTAGGTATTAATGAAACGGGTTTCATAAAAATTGTCGATTTTTTTTGAAATATAATGAAACGGGTTTCATAAAAATTTTACATAACTGGAGGGTAGGCATGAGCCTGCAAATGGAAAGGCCTTCGAAAGTCAGCTTGTCGCAAAATACCGTGCTGATTAACGGTTTGCCGGTAATAGGCCTCTGTTCGTCGCTGTTTTATTTTCGGATTCCACGCGCGCTATGGAAAGATCGGCTGGAAAAGGTAAAGGCATTCGGCTATAACTGCATCGATGTTTATTTTCCTTGGAATTATCACGAGTTAAGCGAAGGCGTGTGGGATTTTAGCGGAGAGCGGGATGTGGAGCCGTTCCTTCAGGCTGCAGCGGAAACGGGATTATGGGTAATTGCCCGTCCCGGCCCGTATATTTGCTCGGAATGGGATGGCGGAGCGCTCCCCGCCTATTTGCTGGCGAAAAACAACTTGTGCCTGCGGGATAACGATCCCCATTTTTTGCTGCATGTAGCACGATGGTATGGGCGGATTTTGCCTGTTTTGCAGAAATACCAGCTGGGCGAAGGCGGATCGATCATTGCCGTGCAATTGGAGAATGAATTGGATTTCTACGATTGTGCCGATCCGGCCGGATACATTTCAGCCTTGCGGGACATGGCGCTTGAGCACCAAATTGACGTGCCGCTGATCGCTTGTGCAGGGCAGGGCGGGCTGTTCGGCGCGAGCGGAAATGCCAGCGGCGTTGTTCCAACCTGCAACTTTTATCCGGATGACCGGGATCCCGATTTTGAATACAAGGTTCTGCATTACAGGGATGAATTGAAAGAGAGGGGCTTGCCCTTACTGGTCACGGAAACGAATCGTTCGCACTTTTTGCTGCGCCGCTTGCTTTCCTGCGGGGTAAAATTGATGGGCGCCTATTTGCAGGCGTCAGGAACCAACTTCGGATTTACCAATGCCACGAACAACTGGGGCCGGCCGTATGCGATGCTGACTTCCGATTATGATTTCGGAGGCATGATTTCACCGGAAGGGCACATTCGCGGGGAAGCTTACGAAGGCCGTCTGCTGAGCAGGCTGATTCATTGCTACGGCAGCGCGCTGGCCAAAGGGGAAGCGGCCGAAAGCCATTCCGGCAATGCCGAACAGAAGCATCCGATTGTACGCGTACTCGGTCTGAACCGGGGAGGTCATTTGTGCTTTGTGTCAAACACTGCGGAAGCGGAAGTCAGACTTGCCGCTGCGCATGAAGGATCGGTTTTCCCCCGGCATAACGAGTTTACCGTAAAACCGCAGCGAAATTATGCTTTTCCGGTTAAGGTTCCGCTGCAGTCATGGGGTTTGCCTGGAACGATCGAATATGCCGCGGCGGAGTTGTTCATGGTAATGCGGTTTGCTTCCCGAACGGTCCTGCTTTTTCATGCCGAGCATTACGGGGAAATCTGTTTGCGTTTCGATGAGCCGGTCGAAGTCGACGCAGGCAATATGTGGCTTCACGATAATACCGCCTTTGTCACCGTCTCATTCGATTGCAGAGGCATTTCCTCCGCCCGCATCCGCATGCTTGACGGGACGCTGATCGAGCTGATCGGTATAGAACGCAGGCAAGCGCTGCTGCTGGAGGAAGTGGATGAAGAGAAGGGGCCTGTCTTCGCGGAAACGGAACCTGATTCCGCAGGGCAGCACGAAGCCGCTATTTCATGGACGGCCAGTACAGTCGAGCCGCTCGGCGGTTTTTCCGCAGAAAGCGTCTTTCTTGGAGATAAGGCGGATTATCTGGAAAAGCACGGCGTCTATCGGGGTTTCGCCTGGTATCGGGCTCATGTACCGTCTTTGCAAAACCGTTCTTGCAGGGGAGTGCTGCTGCATCAGGCCGGGGATATCGTGTCGGTCTACTCGGGAAGCCATTATTTAAGCACAGTCGTACCTGCGGGAGGCAGCCGGTTTATCCCTGCTGCGCCGTATCAAATTGAATCGGCATTTCTTGTGAGAGCTGAAATATGGGGACACTCCAATTTTGACGATGCCCATTTGCCCGGACTGCGTTTGAACGCCATGAAGGGCTTGACGGGTCTGACCGCAGTCAGCAATGTGTCGGATCTGAGCCAAAATTGGCATCTTCATCGCGCCAATTCAAACCGCATTCAGCATCAATTCATCGCTCCCGATTGCAATTCACGATCCTGGCCGTTAGTGGGATGGGGAGGGTGGATTTCCCCGGACCATCCTTCGTTCGGATATTATCGGAGAACGGTTTGCACATCGGAGCATGCCGATTCATGGATGCTGCACTTTCCCGGCATCGGCGCGCTTGCAGAAGTATTTGTCAATGGAAGAGGGGCCGGCAGAATCAACCCGTTAAATCCCTATTTGGACATTACTCCTTATGTAGAACCAGGGAAACCGTTCTCGTTAGCCTTGTTTTTGGAAAAAGCTTATGGGCAGTCCGCAGGCAAAGTTCTCCTGTATGAAGGCCATGCAGCCAAGGATTGGAGTCTGTCGTCCTGCGGGGAGCAGGAACTGCTCCAGCATGCCGCCGGCCATCATCGGCATGCGGCTGAGAGCGATTTTCCGATTGTTTTGCAGCCCGGTCAATTGACTTGGCTTTACGGCAATCTGAGCGATTCCAACGCAGAAAAAGGCTGGAGGGTATACTGCGAAGGTTCGAATCTGAAAATGACGGTGTTCTTCAATGAACGGTTAATCGCCCGTCTTTGGATGCCGGGAGGCGAAGAACGCCCCGAATTCAGAGGGGGCAGCGAGGAATCGTTTTATTTGCCGGGGCCATGGTTCGCGGAAAAAGGCAATCAGCTGCTCATCCTGCTGGAGGCGGTTCATGCCGGAGAACGATCGGAATTGCAGCAATTGAAATACGTGCCGGTTTGAAAGCGTTTTTAATTTGATGAAAGGGAGGAATACATAATGCAAGCCGCAAGCGAGCAAAGCGTTGGAACGGATGTTTTCATCTCGAGGAAAACTTCCTCTTTCAGAAAGCTGTGGAGCAGCCGGGCTCTCCTGCTGATGTGTCTGCCGGCAATCTTCTTTTTCTTCATTTTCGCCTATTTGCCGATGCCGGGGCTCTATCTGGCATTCATTAACTACAATTACTCTGCAGGGATTTTTCATAGTCCGTTTATCGGCTTGCAGAATTTTCGCTTCCTGGTGATGACAGGAGAGCTGTGGCATTTGACCTGGAATACCATTGCCTACAACCTGGCTTTTATCGTGATCGGCAACGTGCTGCAAATCACCATTGCCGTGCTTCTCAATGAGATCCGCTCAAAATACTTTAAAAAAATCTCGCAGTCGATTATGTTTTTGCCGTATTTCATCTCCTTTGTGCTGATCGGATTGATCGTTTACGATGTTTTGAACTATGAGTACGGCAGCATGAACGTGCTGCTGAAATCATTCGGGATGCAGCCGATTGATTGGTATTCCAGCACGGGAATGTGGAAATACATTCTTGTCGTTGTGTACTTGTGGCAGTCCACCGGCTACGGTTCGATTGTTTATTTTGCGGCCATCATGGGGCTTGATTCAGAGGTGCTGGAAGCGGCGGAAATCGACGGCGCCAATGCGTTTCAACGAATCCGTCATATCGTGCTTCCCTGGCTGAAGCCGACTTTTATCATTCTGCTGCTGTTCTCGCTGGGCGGGGTGCTGCGCGGCAATTTCCAGCTGTTTTACAATCTGATCGGGCACAATACGCTGCTTTATCCGCAGACGGACATTATTGAAACTTACGTGTTCCGGGCGTTAATGCAAGATTTTAATTTCTCGATGGGCAGTGCGGTCAGCTTATATCAATCCGTGGTCGGATTCATCATTGTCGTGTCCGCCAACTGGATGATCAAGAAGCTGTCGCCGGAGAACACATTATTTTGACAGGAGGTGTATGAGATGAATAGAACCGGTGATCTTTCCGGAAATCTGGTGAAGGGTTTCGGCTATGTCCTTGTTTCATTCTATGCGATCTGCTGTATCCTTCCGTTTGTTTTGATTGTCGCCGCCTCATTATCCAATGAAGGGG
>CAZESH010000269.1:0-6055 GCA_964514665.1 uncultured Caryophanales bacterium | reverse complement strand
ATAATCGGCAGTGCGTCAACGAGACAGACACCGACGAACATAAGACCCATCAAGCTGCTGCGAAGCTCAGGCTGGCGAGCCGTACCTTCGATTGTACGTCCTACGATCAAGCCCATGCCGATACCAGAACCGATTGCTGCCAATCCAAATACAATACCCATTGCAATTGCGTAATCCATAAACAATAATCCTCCTTAAGTGTTTAACTTTTCTTTTTTTGGACAACTATAAGCGACCCGCACGAAGCTCCGGCCTGCTGATTAATGAGAATCGGCATGGCTGTGCGTTCTGTGCGAAATGTACACCATCGTAAGAATGGTAAAGATGAACGCCTGGATGGCACCTACGAATATGGAATAACCAATCCATAAAATGAGCGGCAACGTCATGATATAGGAAGCGACTCCCGACATGATCACAGGGATCAGCACCCAAATCAGCACTTCTCCTGCAAAAATGTTGCCGAACAGCCGAAGAGGAAAGGACAGGAATTTGGCCAGCTCTTCAATCAGGTTCAGCGGAAACATCGCCCAGTGCGGTTGGAAATAGCTCTTCAGATAGGCGCCAAAGCCATTGCGCATGCCCAGATAGTGCGTATACAGCAGCACCATAATGGCCAGAGCAAATGGTATGCTTACGGATGCGGTTGGAGATTTCCACCACGTTACGGTGGCACCGTGTTCTCCCGCTGCCTCAGCTTCATGGATCGCTTCGCTGGTAATCCCGATAGCCGCATTGGGCTCGGAATGCACCGTCACGAAGTTAGTAACCAGACCCAATTGATTGGCGATAAAAATGTACAGGAACAATGTAAGCCCCAGCGCAATGTATTTCTCCGCCGTCGCATTGTCCATCGTCTGTCTGGCAATGCCGCGGACAAAGTCAATCACCCATTCCAGGAAATTTTGCATCCCTTTTGGCGTCTTGCTTGTCATTTTGCGTGTTGCAAAGAAAATAATTAGAAAAACGATGAGACTCGAAACAATCGTCATGAGAATGGTTGTAACGTCAAAAACCATCCCAAAAGCCTTAAATGATGGTGATAAATGATCTGCCATGCTTATTTTTCACCCCTTTCCGCCGCATTCTTATCTCTTTTAAGGTAATTAATCACCGAAAAGATGAGGGATAAAGCCGTTACTGAGGTCAAACCGACAATAACGCCGACATAATGAAAATACGTGGGAAATTTAACCGCGACAAACCCTGCGAAACCCGCCAAAAGAAAACGTTGAAATGTCCCGGTTCCCTGTCTTTTTTTCCTTTGGCCCAATGCGTATTCGCTGACTTGCACCGTCTTGATTGCCGTTATCACGCCATTGAGAATGCTAAAAGCGGTACCCAGGACGCATCCGGCAATATAGGTTCGATAGATGGGGACAAAATACCAAGCGATTATAAGTAAAAGAAGTAGGATAAACGCACCGATAAACGTTTTACGAACCAATCGTTCAAATAATATCATTCATTACTCTCCGATAAACGGTTTAATCATCTTCATGATGGAAAAAATCCCTACGGCCAATCCGACCAACACACCCACAATCAGAAATGCCGGTTCGCTGCCAAGCCAACGGTCCAACATTCTCCCCAGCCAAAAACCCCCGATTGTCGTGCTGGACAAGTCCAGTCCGATCACACCGACCAGCATCGCCGCTTTCCAAGGACCGTTTGAATTTCCCATCCGTCCCTCCTAAATGATGCGGGGATAGAAAAAAATTACAAAAAATAGTCTGTCCAAACTTTATCTCGTAAATTCATTTAAAAACAGTCAAATTAGCTCTCCTATCGACATCATGCTATATGTTAGCGAATGGAATACCGTTTGTCAATCAATTCACAGAATGTTTTATAATTCTTCTAATTTACCGGGAAAAGGCTCCAGGACGAGTCGATTCAAGGCCGAAATGGTACAAAATGGATTGGCAAATCCGCCTTGATGCCTGCCCGTCGCCATAAGGATTGGAGGCTTTGCTCATGCGTTCATAAAGCGTGCGGTCGGTAAGCAAAAGCTTGGTTCTTGCATACACCGCTTGCTCATCCGTTCCGACCAATTCAAGCGTTCCCGCTTCCACGCCTTCAGGTCTTTCCGTCGTGTTTCTCAACACAAGCACGGGAATGCCGAAGGAGGGCGCTTCTTCCTGCAAGCCGCCGGAATCGGTAAGGATCAAATGCGTCCGCGGATAAAAGTTGTGCATATCCATAACATCGAGCGGTTCCACCAAACGGATGCGCGGATGATCGCCCATCAGCTCGTATGCAGGCTCACGAACTGCCGGACTCGGATGAACCGGATAAACAACACAGACGTCGGGGATCTCATCGACCACCCTGCGTACGGCGCGGAAGATTTGACGATGAGGCTCGCCTTGGTTTTCCCTGCGATGCGCCGTCATCAAAACCAGTCGTTTGCCTTCCGACCATTCCAGCAGCGGATGGCTGTACTGCTGCTTGACCGTATACTGGAAAACATCGGTCACCGTATTGCCGGTTATATATATAGAAGATTCCGGTTTGTTTTCCTTGCGCAGATTGTCGGCCGACCACCCGGTAGGGGCAAAGTGCAAATCGGACAGCACGCCGGTCAGCTGGCGATTCATCTCCTCTGGATACGGCGACAGCTTGTTCCAAGTGCGGAGTCCGGCTTCCACATGACCGACCTGAATTTGCTGCAAAAATGCGGCATAGCTGGCCAGAAAAGTCGTCAGTGTGTCTCCGTGAACAAGAATCAAATCCGGCTTTTCCTTTTGCAAAACAGGCTCCAAGCCTTGAAGCACGCGAATCGTCGTTTCTTGCAGCGTCTGCCGCTCCTTCATCACATCCAGATCATAATCAGCCTTGATCTGAAAAGTATCCAGCACCTGGTCGAGCATTTGCCGGTGCTGCGCCGTGACACAAACAAGCGATTCGATTTGCGAGCTGGTCTTCTGCAGCTCAAGCACCAACGGCGCCATCTTGATCGCTTCCGGTCTCGTGCCGAAAATCGTCATGATCTTTATTTTACGCATCATTTTAATCTCCGTTTCATTTTGTCCCGAATAATCGGTCGCCGGCATCCCCCAAACCGGGAATGATGTAGCCATGATCGTTTAAATGGTCGTCGATTGCAGCCGTATAGATATCGACATCATGATGCTCCCGCTGCACGGCTTTGATTCCTTCCGGCGCAGCAATCAGGCACATCAGCTTGATCTGCTTGCAGTCCTTTTGCTTCAGCAGCTGTATCGCGGCATTGGCGGATCCGCCGGTGGCCAGCATCGGATCGATCACGATCAACTCGCGCTGCTGTACATCGGTCGGAAGCTTGACGTAATACTCCACAGGCTGCAGGGTTTCGGGATCGCGGTAGAGTCCGATATGCCCCACTTTTGCGGCGGGAAGAAGCTTTAATACGCCCTCCACCATGCCGAGCCCCGCTCTCAGGATCGGAATCAGTCCCAGCATGCGGCCGGATATGATTTTACATTCCGCGCTTGCCACGGGCGTCTGCACGGTAACGTCTTCCAGCGGGATTTCCCTGGTGATTTCGTAAGCCATCAGCGTCGCCACTTCATCCACCAGTTCGCGGAAATCCTTGGTATTGGTTGTCTCATCCCTTATATATGTAAGCTTATGCTGGATCAGCGGATGATCGCAAACCACAACTTTACCCATGAAAAAACCCTCCGTTTACAAACTGATCGGCCTTTCAGCCAAATCTCGTTTATTATATCACTTCGCACAGACGCTTGCACGCCTTTGAACAAGATGATAAACAACCGCCAAAGAAAATCGCTCTGACAATCCTTTTTGCTTAAAGTCGGTAACTTCTCATGACAGTCTGTACCTGCAAAAATGCAGGTAAATCGGCCCCAAGACGAATTTCACCGGTTATTCCTGCAAATTTGCAGGTAAATCAACATGATCTCTGCATATCGGCACTTTCCGGCTTAAATACCTGCAATTTTGCAGGAATGCTCCACCCTTCCCGCTGAATGGCCTTATTTACCTGCATTTTTGCAGGTACGATTGGCAAGGGCTGGCACAGAAAGCATCAACTCCATCCAATCGCTTTTCAACATTCGCTGATATAAAAAAAAGACGCGGCAATTTACCGCGTCTTCTCAGGTAAATCAGGAAGCTTAATAGACCAAGCCTTCGTAAAGCGGGAAACGCCCGGTCAGTTCGCGAACCATTGCCCCGGCTTGCTCGCGGACATTAGCATCCTGAGGATTTTTCAATACCATGGCGATCACCCGGGCGATTGTCTTCATCTCGTCCGCACCCATGCCTCTGGTGGTTACCGCCGGCGTTCCGATGCGGATTCCGCTTGTTACGAACGGACTTGTCGGATCAAATGGAATCGCGTTCTTATTGACCGTAATCTTCACTTCATCGAGCCACCGTTCGGCATCCTTGCCGGTGATGTTGAGATTGCGCGTATCGATCAGCATCAAGTGGTTGTCCGTGCCTCCCGATACAATCTGCATGCCTTCCGCCGTCAAAGCTTCGGCAAGCGTTTTGGCATTGTCCACGACTTTTTGGCTGTAAGCCTTGAACTCCGGCTTGAGCGCCTCTCCGAAAGCGGCCGCTTTGGCAGCAATCACATGCATCAACGGTCCGCCCTGCGATCCCGGAAAAACCGCTTTGTCGATCGCCTGCGCCCATGCTTGGCGGCAAAGGATCAAGCCGCCTCTTGGACCGCGCAGCGTCTTGTGTGTAGTGGTGGTCACGAAGTGCGCATGCGGCACCGGATTCGGATGCAGGCCTGCAGCCACAAGTCCGGCGATGTGGGCCATGTCGACCATCAACAGAGCGCCGACTTCATGGGCGATCTCCGCCAATTTTTCAAAGTCGATGATTCTCGGATAGGCGCTCGCCCCGGCCACAATCATCCGCGGACGATGCTTGAAGGCAAGCTTCCTGACTTCCTCGTAATCAATCATGAATGTTTCTTCGCCGACGCCGTAAGGAACGAAATTATACAGCAGACCGGAGGCATTGACCGGGCTTCCGTGCGTCAAATGACCGCCGTGCGCGAGATTCATCCCGAGCACGGTATCGCCCGGCTTTAAGGCCGCAAGATAAACGGCCATGTTGGCTTGCGCACCGGAATGCGGCTGCACATTGGCATGGTCGGCGCCAAACAGCGCCTTCGCGCGATCTCGGGCAATGTCCTCGACAATGTCCACGTATTCGCAGCCCCCGTAATAACGCTTGCCGGGATATCCCTCCGCGTATTTATTGGTCAGCACGGTTCCCATCGCTTCCATGACGGCGCGGCTGACGATATTCTCCGAGGCGATCAGCTCGATGTTATCCTGCTGCCGGTTCAGCTCCATACTCATCGCTTTGACAAGCTCCGGATCGGTTTGACGTAAATGTTCCATAATATGTCCTCCTTTAATTAACCCTTGCGGATTTGCTGCATAGTTGGCAAGCTGCCTAACAATCCTCACTGCCTCGGGATCGGTCCGTTTGCTGCGCGGCCTCTTCCAGCGTATAAACCGCCCGTAAACCGCCGATCAGCTTCGGCCTGGCGTAGGCCGCCGTGACCCGCGCTTGGCCGATGCTGCGAATCGATGGCCGGAACGGAACGGCAACCCGCTTCAAATGCATGCCGATCAGTGTTTCGCCGATATCTATCCCGGCGTCGGCTTGAATCGTTTCGATCAGACATGGCCGCTCCAATTGGCGATAGGCATAAGCTGCCATCGCGCCGCCCGCCTTGGCCACCGGAACGGCCGCAACCTGCTCGGCGTTCAGCCGATCAAGCAGGCTCCGCTCGATCACCAAAGCCCGGTTCAGGTGCTCGCAGCATTGGTACGCCGCGCTGAATCCGATTTCCTCTGCCGCTTTTCGGATGCCTCTATAGAGAGCTTCCGCAACCTGCTCCGTGCCTGCGGTGCCGATCCGCGACCCGATCACTTCACTGGTGCTCACGCCGAATACAATCAAACTGCCTTTTTCCAGTTTCGCTGCCGCGCAAAGCTCCCGCAGAACGGTTTCGACTTGTTCGCTCATAAGCTGCAGTTGTTCCATCGCCGACACCTCCAATCAGGGGTGAATCGAATAG
>CAZESH010000268.1:0-6152 GCA_964514665.1 uncultured Caryophanales bacterium | reverse complement strand
ACGGAACGTGTAGTCCTCCGCTTCCCTTTGTTTTTTCAGTTTTTTCACATCCTCGGGAATTTCCAAGCCGACCAGCGAATAATCCATCGCCACCGGCGAATATTGAATTTCGAAGCCGCCGCTTTTTAAAAATGCGAATCCTTCCGGATAGGCGTCTTCATCGATTCCCGGCAAAATATAGTTCGGTGCGTAAGAAGAAAAGAATACAGTCTTGCGTCCGCAGTCTTTCAAAAATGCCAGCGCTTCGCGAAGAAGCTCGGTTGCGATCCCTTTTCTGCGGTAATTTTCATCTACAAAGAACCATGGAATCCATCCATTGTCCGGCTCCAATTCGGTCCCATGCATCGGCAGCTGCCTGCGGACGGCATAAACACAACCGACGAGATCGTCTCCGGCGAAAGCCATCCGCAAACCTTGCGGATCAAAGTTGGCATCGAGCAGCACCAAATGGCGGAACCGCTTCGGATTGAGCGGATCTTTCACCAATGCCCGATTCCACAGTTCCACAATCGCAGATTCATCTCCCGAACGGTAGTGCCTGTACTGAATGTCAGCCATGTTTCTCCCCCCTTAACGATAGTTGGTAATACGGACTTGCTTTTTACCCAATACGGACCGCGCATCACCTCCCATAAAAAATCCACCCGGAATAACGGGCTACTCCCGAATGCCGGCGACTACGGCATTGTGAAAGCATTGACGCAGCCGATTAATCGACTTCTGCCTGCCGTAATGCACCCGATTGGTCAACAAAACCATATAAAGATCATAAACCGGATCGATTTGAATGCTGGTTCCGGTAAACCCCGTATGCCCGTAAGCGGCTTCCGACATCAAATCGCCCGAAACGTCAAACGAATCCCCTTTCAAAACCCAACCCAGTCCACGGTTCGCCCCGGTAATGCCGGACGTGTAACCGGCTATCGCGGCCTTTACCGCGGCCTGAGACAAGAATCTTCGGCCTGGGGAAATTGCCCCTTCGTTCAACCAGACGGCTGCTGCTTTGGCCAAATCGCCCGCCGTGGAAAATAAACCCGCATGGCCGCTGACGCCGCCAAGCGCTTCGGCATTTTCGTCATGCACGCGGCCGACGCGGTGCGCGCCTTCGGCCGGGTCGAATTCCGTGGCGGCAATCCGCGGAAACAGCGATGTGTCCGGTCGATAGCAGCTTTCCGCCATGTCCAGCGGTTCGAACACATATCGCTTGGCTGCTTCATCCAACGGTATTCCGAGTAATCTCTCGCATAAGCTTCCCAGCAAAATAAATCCGAGATCGCTGTACACCATTCTTGAACCGCTTTCATATTCCAGATGCTGCGTGTAAATGCTGCTCATGATCTCTTCAGGCGTCCAGCCATGGGAATGCATGTCGTAAAAGGCGATCAGCCCCGAAGTATGCGTCAGCAGGTGGCGGATCGTGATGTGCCCCTTGCCGTTGGCCGCAAAATCGGGTATGAAGTCGGCGACCGCATCATCCAGCCGAAGCCCGCCCTGTTCAATCAGTTTGAGCGTCAACGGCAGTGTAACCATCACTTTCGTCAGCGAAGCGCAGTCATAAATCGTGTTCGTTTGCACTTCTTCGGTTCGATGATCGGTGTCGGCAACGAGACCGGTCTGAAGCTTCCCCTGTCCGGATCTGCGTCCGATTACCGCAACCGCGCCGGGAATCAGCTTTTCGGCCGCGGCGTTTTCAAGTAGTGCATAGGCTGCTTTGATGCTTTGCGGATCCAGTCCCATCGCGCGCCAATCGGATTGCTCCCATGACCGATTCATGATTCACGCTCCGTACAACAGATAGGGCTGCCGGATCGATTTCCATTTTTGCTCATCTGCATCGTAGGAAGCCAGCAGCTGCTCCAATTCGTCCGCATCGTGCAGCCCTTTTCTTACCCGTTCGCTTCCTGACAGCAGGTCGATAGAAGGTTTTTTGTCCTCAAAAGAAAACCATTGGAATTGCTCCTCATGAAGCTGAATCACGTAATGCAGCAGCGTTAATCCGCTCGTTACAGCCCGATGGGACGCGCAATCCGTTACGAAGGTGTAGACGCCCTCGCACAGCTCTCCTTTATGCTTTTGAAACGAAGGAGTAAAGGTAAGCGGATGAAAATGCACGCCCGGCAGTCCAAGGCTGTTCATCACCGCGCATAATTCCTTCGATTTCAACCAGGGAGCCCCGATCAATTCAAAGGGATGCGTGGTGCCTCTTCCTTCAGAAAGGTTGGTGCCTTCAAACAAACAGTTGCCGGGATACACCCTTGCCGTATCGATCGTCGGCAAATTCGGCGAAGGGAACACCCAAGGAAGCCCCGTATCGGGATACTCCATCTCCCTGCTCCAATTTTGCAGCGGTATGACCTGCAGCTCGCAGCCAATCGACCATTCGGCATTGACTAGTCTGGCGAATTCCCCGATGGTCAGCCCGGTTTGGTACGGCATGACACCCGCACCAACCATCGATTCGAATCCGGGCTCCAAAAAACCGCCCTCCACTTTGTTCCCGCCAAGCGGGTTCGGCCGATCCAGCACGATGACTTCCTTGCCGAATTCGGCACAAGCCTGCATGACGTAGACTAGCGTCGTCAAATATGTATAAAAACGAACGCCCAAATCCTGAATATCAAACAACAGCGTATCGATGACTTCCAGCATTTCCTTGGTCGGCCTTCTGTTTTTGCCGTAGAGGCTATAAACCGGGATGTCCAATTCGGCATCTGTTTCATCCTCGAATTTGATGCCCGCTTGCTTTTCGCCGCGGATTCCGTGCTCGCAGGCAAACAACGCCGTCAAGCGTACAGAGTCAAGCTCCGCGCAAATATCGATCGTCGATTTAAATTCAGCGTTGATGCCGGTCGGGTTAGTCAAGAGTCCGATCCGTTTTCCGGACAACAGCTTGGGGGCGAATTCAGGAAATCGGTCGGCTCCGGATAATACTTTCGCTTTCATATGTCTGAGTCACTCCCATTCATGATAAAAAGGTGTAATCGCTTTCAGCCTAAATCCATTATAAATGCAACAAAATAATTTTTCAATTAATTTTTATATTTTAAAATTTTATTTTGTAATGAAAATTTTTTTTAGCTTGTCCGATCATTAGGGCAAAGCCAGCTTTCCCATGACTGTGGGAAGCTTGGCACCCGTAACCGACGGGAGATTGTTGGCTTTTCCATGAATAAACAAAAAGCCGAGAAGAGCAAAGGCGACCGCTTCGCGCGCATCGCTGGATGCGCCCGATTGCTCCAAAGGAAATATGCGGCAGGACGGAAGCAACTGTTCCAGCATTCGCATCAACGTGACATTATGTGCCCCTCCTCCGCAAACAATGACCTCGTCATACCGTCCATGCGGCAACACAAAATCCGCATAGCTTCTGGCAATGGATTCGGCAGTCAATGCGGTAAATGTCGCCACGATATCCTCCGGGCGCAGACCGACCGAATTCGCTTCTTGCAGCCAATGCAAAGCGTAGTCTTTGCCGAACATTTCCCGTCCTGTTGTTTTGACGGGAGGCTGCTTGAAATATGGATGAGCCAGCATACGCTCAAGCAAAGGGCGGTCAACACTCCCGGCCGCGGCAATCTTTCCGCCTTCGTCATAAGATGTATCGTTGCCGTATAAAAGTTGTACCGCTTGGTCGATCAGCATATTGCCGGGACCCGTATCAAAAGCGGTTACATCCTCCAAGTGCGCGTCGGCCCGGATCACTGTACAGTTGCCAATTCCCCCTATATTTTGAATGATCCTTCCTTTTGTCGGATGTTTCAGTAAAAAATAATCGGCAACCGGTGTCAATGGAGCACCTTGCCCGCCTACCGCCATATCCGCTGTGCGAAAATCCCCGACAACGATCAGCCCCGTCCTTTTGGACAATACCGACAGATCTCCGATTTGCAGCGTCGATGCGGCCGAGAACGGGTCGCCGGGCTCGGCTTTCGGCTGATGCCATACCGTTTGTCCGTGCGAACTGATCAAATCGACAGCCTTGACTGCTATCC
The DNA here is from genome assembly GCA_964514665.1 of uncultured Caryophanales bacterium. Lineage (GTDB taxonomy): Bacteria > Bacillota > Bacilli > Paenibacillales > KCTC-25726 > CAZESH01. The sequence continues at coordinate 2,160 of CAZESH010000268.1, read as the reverse complement.
CGGCCTTTGCAATCGAATCCAAGACCGCCTGCGCAAACCGTTCCGCCAAAATGGCATTCATGGCGCATAAGGAGGCGACATCGGACTGATCCTTGCTGCAAAGCGATTTGATCTTTTCACGAAGCGTTTTGTCATATGCATAGGATGAAAAATGCAGCAGTTCGGACTGGATGCTTCCATCGGCAAAACCGATGCGAACGATAGCACTGTCCACGCCGTCCAATGACGTGCCTGACATTAGTCCGACCACGATCAATTCTTGTTTAGTTGACAGCTCAATGAGCAATATCCACCTCTCCCCTCGCTCTGATTAAACTCCTTGTATCTTACTAGTATAAAACAACGTGAAATATTTTTTCAATTATATTATTTATATTTAATATTTTATTTTACAAATAGAACTTTCTTCGTTTATAATGATAATAATAATATCCGTATATTTTTTCCAAGCAGGTGAAATTATGAATTTTGTTATCGGTGTTGACGGCGGCGGCACCAAAACGGAAGCCGCTGCCATGTCCATGGACGGTGCGGAAGTCGGGCGCTTTGCTGGAAAAGCGTCAAATCCGTATGCCGTGACGTTTGAAAAAGCGATTGACCATATCCACGAAGTGCTGATGGCCTTTTTCAATCAAGCGCCGTATCCAGTCGGTCAATGCGCGGGTGTCTGTCTGGGATTGTCCGGTGTCGATAAGGAGCAGGAAAAGCAGCGGTTTCATGATGCGCTGCTACAATTTGTCCGTCAACTCGGAGCCGATTTTCCGATCTGGATCCGAAACGACGCGGAAATCGCTTTAAACGCAGCGCTTGGGACTCATTTTGGAATCGCTGTCATTTCCGGTACAGGGTCGATCGTCTATGGCATAACGCCCGAAGGAGGCAAATTCAGAACCGGCGGTTGGGGGCATCTGCTGAGTGATGAAGGAAGCGGCTATCAAATCGGGCTTCGCACCCTGCAAGCCGTTATGCGGCAGTATGACGGCGTCATACCGGAAACAAGCTTTAGCGGTCTCGTCTTAAATAAGCTTCAAATCTCTTCTCCTCTTGACTTAAAGGAATTCGTTTATCAGCCGGAAGTAAAAAAACAGCACATCGCGGAATTCGCCGAGTTGTGTATTCGGGCGGCGTCCGAACAAGACGCCGCTGCCGTCGAAATCTTAAGGCGCTCTGCGGCCGAACTGGCCGAGCTGACGATCGCGCTGCGCAAAAAACACGACTATTTTCAGTCGGCACCGATTGCGGCGATCGGCTCGGTGTTCAAGCATTCCACGCTTTTCCTGGAAGCTTTTAAACAAGAATTGGCAGCGGAAAAAGCGTGCAACGGCATCATCGTTTCAGGCCGCTCCTCCGCTTACGGAGCCGCAAGTCTGGCCGTAACTTTGTCCCGCGCCGAACGGTTCAACGCATAAAGATATCGACTCGTCAACTATGAATATCAATGGAGGTAAGACGGCATGAACGACATTCTAAAATCGTTAGTAACGGAGCAGCGAAACGAAGCCACTCGACATATCGACCAACTTCCGACCATTGAAATACTGAAAAAAATCAATCAGGAGGATCATCTGGTAGCTGAAAAAATCCACGAGCTGCTGCCGATCATTTCCGATGCGGTCGAAATGATCGCTAGCAGCTTGAAAGGCGGCGGCCGGCTATTCTACTTCGGCGCCGGCACGAGCGGCAGACTGGGCATCCTGGACGCCTCCGAATGCCCCCCTACTTACGGAACCGCCCCGAGCCTTGTCCAGGGCGTGATCGCCGGCGGTTATCAGGCGATCACGGATGCAGTCGAGGGTGCGGAGGACAACGATCAGTTGGGCGAAGACGATGTGCTGCAGCATAACATCAATCGGCAGGATATTGTCGTGGGCATTGCCTCTAGCGGCAGAACCCCCTATGTGTTGGGCGCCATGCGTAAGGCGAAGCAGTTGGGAGCCAAGGTAATTGGCATTACGAACAACGAACACAGCCCGATGCAGGATTATGCGGATTTGATGGTCGAAGCCATCGTCGGTCCGGAGGTCATCATGGGCTCGACGCGGATGAAAGCCGGTTCGGCGCAAAAAATGATTCTGAACATGCTGACCACCGTCACGATGATCAAGCTCGGCAAAGTCTATGACAACTTGATGGTCGATCTGCAGCCCTCAAACACCAAGC
>CAZESH010000267.1:0-6162 GCA_964514665.1 uncultured Caryophanales bacterium | reverse complement strand
TTTGATGGACCACCGGCATTTATGGATACGCGCACCGCGTCAAAGAGCGGTTCTTGCCGTACGCGCACAGATTATCAGAGCGGTTCAGGAGTTTTTGGACCATAACGGCTTTCAATTGGTAGATCCGCCTATTCTGACGCCCTCATCCTGTGAAGGCACAACCACGCTGTTCCATACGAAATATTTTGAAGAGGACGCCTTCTTGACGCAGAGCGGACAGCTCTATATGGAAGCCGCGGCAATGGCCATGGGCAGGGTGTATTCCTTCGGGCCTACCTTCCGTGCGGAGAAATCGAAAACACGCCGCCATTTGATCGAATTTTGGATGATTGAGCCGGAAATGGCTTTTGTAGAGCATGAAGAGAGTCTCGAGATTCAGGAAAAATTCATCGCGCATATCGTACAATCCGTTTTGCAGCACTGCCGCTACGAATTAAAGGCGCTGGAGCGGGATACGAGCAAGCTGAAGCTTGTCACCGGAGATTTCCCCCGCATTACTTACGATCAGGCGATAGACTTTTTGCATGAAAAAGGGTTTGAAATCGAATGGGGCGAGGATTTGGGCGCACCCCATGAAACGGCGATAGCGGAGAACTATGACCGCCCCGTATTTATTACCCATTATCCGACCGAGCTGAAGGCGTTCTACATGAAACCGGATCCCGCCCGCCCCGAGGTTGTGCTCTGTGCCGACCTGATCGCCCCGGAGGGATACGGCGAAATCATCGGCGGCAGCCAGCGGATCGACGATTCGGCACTGCTGGAGCAGCGCTTCGAACAGCATCAGCTGTCCAAGGAAGCGTACCAATGGTATCTGGATTTACGCAAGTACGGTTCAGTTCCCCACTCGGGATTCGGCCTTGGCTTGGAACGGACCGTTGCCTGGATCTGCGGGCTGGAGCATGTCCGGGAAACGATTGCCTTCCCCCGTCTGCTTTATCGGCTTTACCCATAAAATGAGGGAAGTGATGGATATTGGTTTCCGAGGATAGACGAATGCTTGCACGCGGCATTCTGATTGGCATGCGTGAAGGGGCCGTCGCCATTCCGGCTGTGCTGCTCAAGCATTACGGCAAGCTCAAGCTGAATGAAATCGAAGTTATGCTGATCATTCAGCTGATCGCTTTCAAAGAGCACGAACACAACGATTTTCCCACCATTGAAGAGCTGCAGGCACGCATGCCCGATGCCGGGATGAAGCTGATCGACGCTTTGCAAAAATTGTTGAAACGCAAGCTGATCAGTATTGACGAATCGTTCGATGATGCGAGCGGCATCCAATACGAGAAATATAATCTGGACGAACTTTTCATGCAGTTGGCCCTTTTGGCCGCAGCGGAACAGTCGGAGATTCATTTCAAAACGGAGAATGTAAAAACGGTTGGCGAGGAGAAAAATTTATTCAACATTTTCGAAAAGGAATTCGCCCGTCCGCTTTCCCCGATGGAATGTGAAACGATTTCGGGATGGCTCGACCAAGACCGTTATCCGACCGAGCTGATCCTGTTCGCACTGAAAGAAGCGGTTTTTTCCGGCAAGCTGCATTTCCGCTATATTGACCGGATTTTGCTGGAATGGAGCCGGAACCGGATCTTTAATGTGGAGCAGGCGAAGGAATATTCACGCAAATTCAGAGGAGAACGCTTATGAGAAACTTTCCCATAGGCGTTTTTTTTATTTTGGCAATAATACGTTTGAAGACATTCTTTTAAAGAGGTGAGTCGGATTGCCTGATTGGTTGGAAATCGCCGTTCGTACATTGATCGCTGTAATCGTACTGTTTTTTCTCACGAAGCTGCTCGGGAAACGGCAAATTTCTCAGCTTTCTCTTTTCGAATACATTACGGGTATTACGATCGGCAGCCTGGCAGCTTATATATCTTTGGATTTGGAAGCGGAATGGTATTTGGGACTGGTCTCGATCGGGGTTTGGGTTGCGGCTTCACTTGGCATTGAGTTTTTGCAGCTGAAAAATAAAACACTGCGCGATTTTATTGACGGAAAAGCAACGATCCTGATCAAAGACGGAAAAATTATGGAAGAAAACATGAAAAAGGAACGGATCACGGCCGACGAGTTAATGGAACAGCTGCGCAGCAAAAACACCTTCCTTGCGGATAATGTGGAATTTGCCGTTATGGAACCAAGCGGGGAAGTGAGCGTACTGCTGAAACGCGAGCACCAGCCGCTGACGCTTAAATCCCTGGGGCTTGCCGCAGCTCCGGTTCAGGAGCCGCAGACGGTCATTATGGACGGCAAGCTTCTGGATGAACCGTTGGCCACGATCGGCTTGAGCCGGGTGTGGCTGAATGAGGAGCTGGAAAAGCAGGGAGTTACGATCGATAACGTGTTTCTCGGCCAGGTGGATATGCTTGGACAGCTATATTTGGACCTGTTCGATGATCAGTTGAAGGTACCGCAGCCGGCTAGCAAAGCCAAGCTTTTCGCCGACTTGAAGAAGATAGAAGCGGATCTGGAAATGTTCGCATTAAGCACCGACAACGAGCAGAGCAAACAGCTGTATACCCGCTGCTCACAAGCGATGCAGGAGGTAGTCGACGGACTGCGGAAGGTTTTAACGCAGTAAAAAAGCAGCCTTCACTAGGAAAGCTGCCGCAGTTTGCAGACATGGGCACGCCGGCAAAGTCAGCTTCCGGACAGCGACATCCGGCGAATGACGTATTCGAACAAGAACTCGAACGCCTCGAGATGGCGCTTCGCCTCAAAAACGTCGTTTCCCCAGGCATAAATCCCGTGCTTTCTCAGCACAATTCCGGGGATTTGCGGCAGGATCGCATTTTTCACAAGCGAAGCGATTTTGGCAATATCCGCATAGTTCGGCAAGATTGGCACCTCGATTTTGGCGTCTTCCTCCCAGATGCCCAAGCCCTTGATCAGCTCGATACCTTCTATCGGGATTTTCCTTTGTTCCCAGAACTGCTCGCTGACAAGGTTGTTGAATACAGTATGGACGTGGAAAACGGCGCCGCATCCGGTCGTTTTGTAGATTTCGCAATGAATCAGAGTTTCGGCGGAAGGTTTTAATTGCGTAGGCTCCATAGGCTTTCCGTTTTGGTCCACAACGATAAAATCCTCGGCGGTATGTACGGATTTGTCCTTGCCGCTGGCTGTCACGGCGAAGGCTAACGTTGCGTTATCCCCACGGCCGATACGGGCAGAAAGATTTCCGCTTGTCGCCGGGAACCAGCCCCTTGCAGCAAATGCCTCCTTCACTTCACGCAGTGCTTCAAACACCGTCTGTCTTTTTTCCAAAGTATACAACGAGTCTTTCATGACTGGGTGAGCACCTCCTGTTTCAGAACTTTGACAATATCGTAAAAATCGGCGAACGGTATATAAGGCCTGCCGGTACGCTTGCATTGCTCGATTAAGTGGCTTCTGGCAAACACAAGGTCGGCCAGCTTCGCCGCTTCAAAGTCGGTCAGGCTGTCGCCGATGACGATGCGATAATAGCGGGAGGGATCATAGGAGCGGATGATCCTTGTTTTGCACATGCCGCAATCGCTGCTGCAGTGTGCGTCACAAGGATGCGGCCAGGTTATGCGGATGCGCTCCGCGGTAAAATCGCTGCCGTTGCAGAAAATATGATCCGCTGCAATATGAAATTTTGCCAAAATCGGGTTGATGAAAAAATCAATGCCCCCGCTGGTGACGAAAAATTCGATTCCGCTCTTTTGTGCGGTTTCCAGCAAAGCTTCGAAGCCGCCGCGAATCTTCAAGCCGTTCAGCACAAACTCAAGGATGTCCTGCTGCTGACTGGAAGGAAGCAGGGCAAACATGCGTCCCACCCCGTCACGGATGCTTGCTTCTCCGGAAATAATTTGCTCCAGCACCGATTTCCAGCCAGGGGGATCAAAATGCTGCATGATCGCGAGAATATTATCGCTTTCGGTAATCGTACCGTCGAAGTCACAGAAGATGATCGGTTTTCTGCCGCCAAGAGCGGGGATCGCATGATGGTTTATGGTCATGGCGTACCCCACAAGCGGATCGCCTCTTTAAGCTCGGGATGCGCTGCTGCTGCTGCTTCCAGCGTCTGCTTGCGCATGGCCGCATCGATTGCCTGCCGAAATGCCTGCCCTCCGGCCTTGGTTCCCATCGGATGGCCGTGAATGCCGCCGCCGGCGTTGATGACAACATCGCTTCCGAAGTCGGCCAAAATAAGCGGGACGAGTCCGGGATGGATGCCGGCGGAAGGGACAGGAAAGCTTGGCAAAAGATGAGTTGCATTTGCGCTTTCCTGCGGGTAGCCGCTTGCATAAGCATGCTGAATATCTGCAGTGGACAACATCTCCTTGATCGCCATATTCTCCGCGCGCGGCATGGTCACCGAGCCGTACGGGGAAGGAAACAGCACGAGATCGGCGCCGGCAAGGCGCATCAGCTTGCCCAGCAGCACGGAAGCGGAAATGCCGTGATGGGGCGAGGGATAGAAGGCACCGGCAAGCGCAGGATGGGCGGCAATCGGAACGCGGATGTCCGGATCGCTGCTGAGCTCGTGCAATAGGTCGTAGCCATAAGAAAGAACATTGAACAGCAGCGCATTGGCTCCCGCGGCGATGGCTTTTTTCGCCTGCTCGGCGAGCTTGCCCGACGGTCCCGTCAAGTTGGCGGCATACAGCAGCTTTTGACCACTTTCCCGTTCGGCGAGCCGTGCGGCATCGAGGCAGGACTCCACCCTTTTTTCGATCGGAGTCAAAGGATTCTCAAACAAGATTTCATCATCCTTGACCAAATCCACGCCCCCGAGTGCCTGCTGCAGAAATTGCTCCTTTAATGCAGCGAGATCATGACCAATTACAGATTTAAAAATGCTCATCAATAGCGGTCGGTCGTGGACGCCAAGCAGGTCGCGCACTCCGGGAATACCGAATTTCGGCCCGGGAAAGGCAGAAAGAAACTTTTCGGAAAAGGACAGGTCGATCAGCTTGATCCTGCCGTCCATCGAGAGCTTGCCGAAAACGGTAACGAGCAGCGCCGGGATGTCCCGGCTGAAATTGATTTCGGGATAAGCGATTTGAATATCGGCATATCGGCCTGCAGAGCTTTGGCCCGGCTCGTCCTCCACCGTTTGGACCGATTTGACGATCCCAAGATGCTTTTGCATCTCCTGCTTTTTCGCTTCCGGCAGATCGGTCCAGCTTCCCACCGTCAAGCCGACGGCAATCGATTCCGCCTTTTTATGGAAATCCGCTTTCTCATCATATACGCGATAGGAAGCGATACAGTAACCGCTCATGAAAAATCACCTTCTTTCAAAAAAATCAACAGGTTCAGTCTTGGATCGAAGCGGCGATCGCTTCTCCCAGCTCATGGGCGCGTTCGGCGGCTCTCAGCACGGCTTTTTGCACGGTTGCTGAAAAGTCGTGCTGCTGAAGAACCTCGAGCGCAGCCTGGGTTGTGCCGTTCGGAGAGGTGACCTTTCTGCGCAGCTCGGCGGGAGCTTCACCGGTTATGGAAACCATCTGCGCCGCTCCCAGAACGGTTTGCACGGTAAGCCCGCGGGCAGCCTGTTCGCTTAGTCCCCCCTCGATGCCGGCTTGGATCATCGCTTCCATCATGTAATAAATATAAGCGGGACCGCTGCCGGAAACGCCGGTGACGATGTCGAGCAGCGGCTCCTCGACTTCTTTGGCGATACCCACGGAAAGGAACATCTCCGTGGCCAGCTGCTTCTGCTCATCGCTTGCCGATGAGGAAAAGCTGATTCCGCATGCGCCAAGGCCGATCGTGCTGGAAGTGTTGGGCATCGTCCGCGCGACAGGGATGTCCTGATGCGCCAGCTTGTGGATGGAATCGATCGAAAGCCCGGCAATTACCGAGACAATCAGCTGTTTGCGGCTGAGCGCGCCGCGGATGGCGCCGATTGCTTCCGCCGCATCCTTGGGCTTCATGGCTAGCACGACGATATCGGCTTCACGGATGCGGGCGATTCTGTCAGGCTCGTCCGCCGAAATTCCGACACCGTATTTTTGTTTGAGCAGCAGGAGTTTGTCTGGATTATGCCGGTTCGTAAGCGTCAGCATGCCGGGTTTGGCTTTGTTTTGTTCAAGCAGCCCTTTGACGGTCGCTTCAGCTATCGCTCCCGCCCCGACAAAGACGATCCGGGCGTTTTCCAATGTTAAATTCACATTTGTCACC
>CAZESH010000266.1:0-6170 GCA_964514665.1 uncultured Caryophanales bacterium | reverse complement strand
GGTTTGGGGTGAACCATCTGTCCTATGAATATGTGCCGAGATATAATGCAGCCCCCGGTCAAATGATTACCGCGATCATCGCCCATCAAGGCCGGAAACGAATCGGCCAGTTAAAATGGGGGTTGATTCCTTCATGGGCGGAAAATGAAAAAATCGGCTATAAAATGATCAACGCCCGAGGTGAAACCGTTCGCCAAAAACCTTCCTTTCGTGAAGCATTTCAGCGCCGGCGCTGTCTGATTCCCGCTGACGGGTTTTACGAATGGGACCAAAAGGGCGGGGGAAAGCAGCCGCTGCGCATCACTTTGCAATCGCAGCGTCCCTTCGTCATGGCCGGTTTATACGATACCTGGATTTCGCCAAGCGGGGAAAAGATCCATTCCTGCACTATTGTCACAACGCGCGCCAACAGTTTGATCGCAACCATTCATGAGCGAATGCCGGTGATTTTGCGGGAACAGGATTTCGATCTGTGGCTGGACCGGGAAAATCGTGACACCTCCAGCCTGACTCGCTTGCTGGAGCCTTATCCCGGCGAGGAAATGACAATGTACACGGTAACGTCAAAGGTTGGGAATGCAAAATTCGAGGATCCCTCCTGCGTTGCGCCGCTGTGAATTCGTGTACAATATGCTTACCGCCATTATTGAAAGGATTGAAACAAATGGATTTATCGCAAAAAAACGAAGTCAACCTTGAATATATGATCGAAGAAATGAAAAAGAAGCTGAAGATGGCTTCCATCGGTGCGATCAAACCGTCTCATTTTGATATAGACCAGTATGAGGACATCCGCGATTTATATGAATGGGTCATCAATAAAAGCAATATCAGCATTGCCGAAGTCGAAGCCCTTGTCTCCGAGCTAGGCAAACTGAGGAAGCTGTAGAATCCCTCTGAACAACCTCGTATGCAAGACCATGCGAAAAGAAACCTCCAGCCGCTGCAAATGCGGACTGGAGGTTCATTTTGTTATGCTGCTGATGTTCCGTTCTTTTTACTGCGCTGCCGGAAGGGTTTCGGGACTGCCATAGTCCACTCCGCGCGTATCCACCGTTACTTTCTTCATCACCTGCGGCTCCAGCGGTTTATCGCTTTCGTTCCTTTTCACGTTGACGATCCGATCGACGGTATCCATGCCTTCGATAACTTCGCCGAATGCCGCATATTGTCCGTCAAGCCGGGGAGACGCGGCTACCATGATGAAAAATTGCGAACCGGCCGAATCCGGCACTTGCGTGTGCGCCATGGAAATCACGCCGCGTATGTGCTTTAGGTCGTTTTTGAATCCGTTGGCGGCAAACTCGTCTTTGATGGTATAGCCCGGTCCGCCCATTCCCGTTCCCTGCGGGTCCCCGCCCTGAATCATGAAGCCGGGTATGACGCGATGAAAAGTAAGTCCGTCATAAAATCCTTTCTTCACGAGTGAAATGAAATTTTTCACGGTATTGGGCGCTAGGGTCGGATACAGCTCGATTTTGATTTTCTGGCCGTCTGCCATCTCGATCGTCACGATCGGATCATTGGCTCTTTTGATGTCACCCGCCGGTGCGGAGCTTTCCTGCTTTTTCCCGCATCCGCCGAGCAGCAGCAAGGCTATAGCTGCGAGCACAAGAATTGCAGCAGTCGATTTGAACAGCTTGCTTGTCATGGCTTATCCGTACCTCCGATTATAGCATTGCACTTACTTGCTTATCATAACCGTTTGGCGGCCAGTCTTCAAATGGCGGGGTGCTTGTGCTTCGCTTATATTTTGAACTTGGCGATACCTTCTTGCAGCTCCTGCGCCATTGCACTGAGATGGTTTGCGGCGAGGCGATTTCCTCAATGGAAGCCAACTGCTGTTCCTTTGATGCGGCAGCATTTTGACTGCCTTCATTTGTAGAATGATATCGATATTTTCCCAAAATCAAATAGCCGAGATCCCCTCTGCCAATCTGCGTATTCCTTCTTCAATCCGCCGTTCGTCCGTTACGGAAAAATTGAGACGCATCGTATGGGCACGGCCGCCGTTCGGATAAAAGGGTCCGCCGGGAACAAATGCCACCTGCCGTGCGATGCTGATCTTCAGCAGTTCGACAGCATCCACATGCGGGGAAAGCTCCGCCCATACAAACAATCCGCCTTCCGGCTTGGATACCTTGACCGATGCGGGGAAATAGCGGGAGATGCTCTCGAGCATGACATCGCGGCGTCGTGCATAAACGGATTTAATACGTGAAATATTCCGCTCGATATCGTAATTTTCCAAATACAAATCGATTTCCCGCTGTGCTTTGCTGGAGGTATGAAGATCGGCGGCTTGCTTGACCAGCACGTATTTTTCCAGCAGTCCGGCTTCAGCTATCAACCACCCCACACGATAGCCTGGGCAGAATATTTTTGAAAACGAGCCCATAAACACGACATTGCCTCTTGTATCCATGGACTTCAGTGCCGGCAAAAGCTCCCCCTCATAACGCAGCTCTCCGTACGGATTATCCTCCAGTACCGCTACATCGTAGCGGTTGGCGATTTCCATAAAGCCTCTGCGTCGCTCCAGCGACCAAGTCCGTCCGGTCGGGTTCTGAAAATCCGGATTGACATAAATCAGCTTAATTCGCCTCCCGGATTCCAGAATGCTGCTGAGCTGCGCCAAATCCACGCCCTCGCCGTCCGTCTTCAGCTCGACAAATTGCGGTTCATAAGCGCGCAGCGCATTGATCGCTCCCAAATAAGTCGGACTTTCGCACAGTACGATATCTCCCGGATCAAGCCATATTTTCCCCGACAAATCAAGCCCCTGCTGGGAACCTGTCGTGATCAGAACATCGCTTGCTTCAGCGGCGATGCCAAATATGCGCCGCATCCGCGCGGCTATTTTTTCCCTCAGCGGCAAATAGCCTTCCGTCGTGGAATACTGCAGCGCCGCTTTGCCTGACGCTCCCGTCAGTCCGCCGCTAAGCCGGGCAATTTCTTCGACCGGAAACAAATCCGGATCAGGCAATCCGCCGGCGAAGGAGATCATCTCCGGAGATTCCGTCAGCTTTAAAATTTCCCTGATTTCTGAAGCTTTCATATCTTGTATTCTGCTTGCCCATAGTCGAGCCATTTCATTCACCCAATCCCTTCCCTATACAAATGGCGTGAATTCCCCGCGCTTCATTCGTTTGGAATTTTCACTTTCCGCCAATAGTGCGACAGCATCCGACAAAATGGAAATGCCCTTTCCGATTTGTTTGATCGAAGGCGCCGAAAAATTCAAGCGGATGTATTTATCTTCGGATGGCGATGCGTAGAAATACTCACCCGGCAAAAAATGTACGCCGCGCTCGCCTGCCAGTATCATCAATTCCTGCGGATGAACATTCCCCGGCAGCCTAACCCAGAGAAACAATCCGCCTTCAGGGACGGAAAAACTGAAATGCTCATGGGCACGCAGAGCCTGCACCATGAAGTTCCGTTTTCGGCTGTACACTGTCAGTAAAGACTCGATATGCTCCGACAGCAGTCCCATGCGGCAATATCTGTCAATCAGCACCTGGGCCATATGATTCGTATGAAGATCCATCATCTGCTTGACCCTGATCAAAATTTGCGCTGCTCCTGCCGGAACCGACAGCCAACCTACCCGAAGACCCGGACTTAAGATCTTGGAAAATGTGCTGAGATACATCACGATACCTTGCTCATCCATGGATTTAAAGGTAGCAACGGGATCACCCTCATAGCGAAGATCGAAATAAGGGTCCTCTTCGATTATGAACGTCTGGTAGCGCACGGCCAGCTCCATCAGCTGCTTCCGCTGTTCCAGCCCGATGACGCGTCCGGACGGATTCTGAAAGGTCGGCAGCACATAGATGAATTTAGGCCGGTAGCGCAGCAGCATCGCATCGATCAAACCGATGTTCAAACCGCCTTCCTGCGAATTCGGCATGGCCACAAGCTTGGCCCCGTACATCTGGAACACTCGCATGGCTGAAAAATAGGAAGGATCCTCGACAAAGACGACATCCCCCGGCTCGATAAATGTCCGCGCCAGCAAATCAAGTCCCTGCTGCGCGCCGGAAACTATAAGGACATCCTCGGTATGATGGTTATGGATTCCTCTATGCTTCATCCATGCACTGTGTCGGAGCGGATAAAAGCCTTCGGTCGGACAATGCCGGAACCAATCATTATCGCTTGCTTCCATAAGCTCATGCTGGATGCTGTTCAACTGCTGCAGCGGAATACATTCCGCCGGCGGATTGCCTACCGCAAAAGAAATGTGCTCGGGCTTATGTCCGTCGTCTCTGCGCATCAAATCCTGAATGAGATGAAAATCAAACTGCGAGATCCTTGTACTGGTCAGCTGCCGCCAAGGAACCGGCCGATATTTGACGGCTGCTGCCGCCTCATCGCTGCCGAGCACCACCGTACCTTTTCCGACAATGGACCGAACCAATCCTTCCGCCTTCAATTCCTGATAAGCGCTCAGTACCGTGGAGCGGTTAATGTCAAGCAGCTCAGCCAGCTTGCGCTCCGATGGAAGCACGCTGCCTTTCTCCAACTCTCCCTCAATAATCAACAAACGGATTTGCTCGACAATTTGCCGATACATCGGAACCGGACTTGAACGATCTATGGTCAGCTTCATCTTTGATAATCCCCTTCTGCAAATGAATGCTATGAAATTCATTATAACGGCAATAAAAAAAAAGAAAACCGCCAATTGTTAAATTGGATCGGTCCAATTATCGAGAAGCTTTAAGCTCTTGTTCAGCTCGTCTCCAGGATCGATTCGTACTCCGCCTCCCAATGTCTGACGGCGCTTTCGGTATCTGCTTGCTGCTTATCCAGTTGCTGAATGATGCCGTTGAGATTAACACTGGGAAATGTTGCAATTTTATATTTGTTATATAAACTGACATGAGCTTGCTGCCGCACAAAAAAAAGAACCTGCTGATTCGAGCTGCGTTCAACGCCGCTGAATCAACAGGCAATAGGGCGACCTCCGATACAGTGTTGTATCTTCGGCCAAAGCATTAAGGGGGCCAAGAATAAATCTTGTGCTGAATCTAGTATAAAACGATGTATTGTTTATGTCAATATTAATAACATATATTTTAAATTTTCATTTACTTGACAGACATTTCGCTGCATTTGTGTTATATTATATAACATATTTATCCTTATACTGAAAAGATGGATAGGGAGGGTGTACAATTTGCGCTCGTTTTTGTTTGTCACTCATCCAAAATTCAATTATAAAAAAGGCTTTTCCCCAATTAAGCGACTAAGGGAACTGGGCTGCAATGTTTATGCCGTAAATTCGGACCTTGATCACGCAAAAGACTCCCTTCAGAAAGTGGATGGAGCCATCCTTCGTTTAAGCATGGCCGAGCTGGAGACGTGTGCCGCCCGGCTGCTGGCTTGGAAAAGGCTGCCGATTATTTGGTGGTGCGACGAGGCAACCGCTTCACAGTCAGGCGGGGATTGCAGCCTGCAAACCGACTTGGATGGCTTGGTCTCCCCCGGCATGAGCGATTCCGAGATGCAATGGTCGCTTTATCTGAGCTCAAAGCAATTTTATGACCGCATCGCTTTGAGGCAGGAGAGGCAGCAGCTGCTGTCCCGTTTGGAGGAGCGCAAATGGGTGGAAAGAGCCAAGGGAATTATATGTCAGATCAAACAAATCCCCGAAGCCGATGCTTATGATTATTTACGAAAACAGGCAATGAATGAACGGAAACGAATGTTCGATGTGGCAGTATCGATCGTAAAAGTATATCAGCTGCTTCAGGAGCAAAAGAACTAATCTCGGGAGGTATCTGTCATGCATGCACTATTAAAGGAAGTGGGGAGAGGCAAGAGAGGTTCGCGGGATTTAAGTTACGAGGAAGCCGTCTTGGCTGCGGAGCTGATCATAGGCGAAAAAGCCTCCCCCGCTCAAATCGGCGCCTTTTTGATGGCTGAACGGATGAAATCGGAATCGGAGGATGAGCTTCGTGCATTCATTGACGTTTTCCGCAAGATCAGCTTCAAGCATCCGTTAAAAAACAGTCTCAGCTGCTCCGGCCCTTATGACGGCCGTTCAAAATCTTTTATGGCCGGCTTTGCCTCCGCCTTTATTTTGGCGGCATGCGACCTGCCCGTATCACTGCATGGCAGCCCCTCTCTGCCCCCGAAATGGGGAATCACCCTATATG
>CAZESH010000265.1:0-6198 GCA_964514665.1 uncultured Caryophanales bacterium | reverse complement strand
CAATTTAACCGCGTCTCCGACATTGACGTCACCCAAACCGGTATTGCTCCTGCCGAAAATGTCAACATAAGGCGGATAATTATAACTGAATGTCATCATGCCGAATTTGTCGGTATTCAATAATATGGTTTTCTCCACAGAATTGATCTGGGCAAGCGTGCCCTCATAGGTGCTGGCAACGCTCATGGAAATCAATTGCTCGCCGGAATAAGTGATGTCCACTTTTTTGCCTTTCGGGAAATACGTTGCAGCGTCCTTCAGAGCAATGCCCAGGCCGTTCAATTCCAAGACGGTACGCTCGGACACAATAAAGGTTTTCGGCCGATTGTTTACAACCAGCGAAATGGTCCCGTATTGGTCATCATAAGGCGTATATACCAGCTTGCCAAGCGCAATGTCGACCTTGCGGTTCTTGACGGTTATTTTCGTTGCAAGATTGTTTCCATCGACTTCTATGGATACGCTGTCGCTTTTCTGGATGTCGGCCAGTCCGGGGCTCGCCATGCCTTCAATCACTATTTTCGCGCCGTCCGCCAAATAATAGCCCTGCAGTTGATTGTTGCCGAGCTTTAGATAGATCGCTTTGTCATCGCTGTTGATGTTGTCCACGATCCCTTCCACGACCTTTACGCTGGATTGCAGCAGTTCAAACGAAGTTACCGCATCATCCTTGGTCTGGATATCCACGACATCGCCGATGTGAAGATCGGCCACGCCGGACAGCACAGTGCTGCCGGATTTGATCTCCACGCCGAAAGGCACGGAGTAAGTACCTTCAATTGCGGTGGAATCGTCCTTCACTTTTACCGCATTGTCCGCAGGGAAAATTTGCTCCACCGTTCCCTTGATCATCGCAATTACCGGAGCGGCTTTTACCGTAATGCGCACGACGGCTGCCGAATCATCCCCGGCGGGTTTGCTGATCTGGATTTGACTGTCGGGGGTCAAGGAAGAAATGCTCAGTCCATTGCCGGCATTATCCACCACAGTGGCGCTTGACGACAGCGCATAAGTCTTCGCTTGTCCGTCCACGTTTATGGTGAGCGTTCCTTCAGACAAGGATACACTCACCAGCGTCCCGTCTATTTCTTCATACTGGATCTGGTTTTTCTTCACTTCTACGTAATAAACCATATTATTGATTTGAATCAAATCAACCTGATCATTTACTGCTATCCCGCTGGAATAAATCCGCTTGTTGGTTTCACCGGAGAAGAAAGCCGTTCCGGGGGCAATATCGAAGCTGCTGACCGTTCCGTTGGCTTGTGCAACTTTGATCGATTGGGCTGAAATATCCTGCACCGTGCCGCTGACTATGCTTGAGGAACGACTGCTCAGGTAGGTCTCGGCATTGCTGAGCATAACCGCCATTTCCGCGCGTGTGATGTTTCCTTGGGGATCGAAGCTTCCGTCCGGTTTCCCGCTGATGATCTTCAGCTTTACAGCCTCATTTATGTACCCTCGTGTATCCGCAGATAATTTCGCGTCATCCGTGAAGCCGGTCGCCAATGCGGACAACGATTGGGCTTCACTGTCCTTGCCTATCGCGCGAATCGCCAAACGGGCCACCCACTCTCTCGTCGCGGAAATATCCCCCCACGGCTTCAGCAGGCTGTCATTCGTCAATTCCTCGGATAACAGCATCATTTTATGATCAATTGCGGAAATCACGTAACCTTTTGCCCAGCTTTTAACGGATAATTTCAAATAGGCATCGGTATTCGCATCCACATTCAAACCGGTCAAACCAACCGCCATAATCACTGCTTCCTGCTTGGAAATATTATCCCCCGGCTTATATTCGCCCTGGCTGTTGCCGTGCACGACATTGAGCAGCGCCAGCTTGGTAACGAACTTCTCCGCCCAACTGCCTGCGGAAATATCGGGAAAGCTCATCGTAACGCCGCTCGCTCCGGAAGTCGCCGCACCCGCTGTTTCTGCAAATGCGGACATGGTAAACATAAGACAGCCGGCCAGAACAAGCACAGCCGTTTTTTGCCAGAATAGTTGTAATCGCTTTTTCATTTTTTATCTCCTCTCAGTAGGTTGCAATGGAAAAAGGAATGCAGCGGACAGAATCGAAAAAAAACCTTATTGCGTCCTTACATATTGCTTGATGGCCTGAGCAATGGCTTGTGCGACCTTTTCCTGAAAAGCATTCTGCAGCATAAAAGATTCATCGGTTTTGTTGGAAATGTAGCCGACCTCCACAAGCGCTGCAGGCATTGTCGTATATTTGATCACGCGATAATCCATTTTGCGCACATCGCGATCGGGAAAGCCGGAAGCGCCGACCACTTGGCGCTGAATCAGTTCGGCGAAGGGCAGGCTTTCGCTTCTGGCGTAATACGTTTCCGTGCCGCGGATATTGCCGGTATCGTAAACATTGGCATGAATCGACAAAAACAAATCGGCATGCAGCTGTCCGGCAAAGGCTACCCGATCATCAAGCGTGATGAAGGAATCGTCCTTGCGGGTGAGATAAACCTGAATCGAAGGGTCGTTCTTGAGCGCGTCCGCGACCTTGACCGCCATGGACAGCGTAAACCATTTCTCATCCGATTTGCTTGCTCCGCTTGCCCCCGGGTCCTTGCCTCCGTGGCCGGGATCGAGCACTACTTTATAGACATGGGCAGGGATGGAAAGGATGAGCCGATGATTTTGCGTATCGCTTTGGATGCTGTATTCCGCTTTCCGGTTCAAATCAATGACGATCCGCACCGTTGAGGGATCGTTGGCAAAAAGCGCGTAACGGATATGCTCGATGTACGGATGATCGGAAGCAATTTCCCCATTTTGCTGCGTCGCTTTTCCATTCAGCTTGCTGTCGAATTCGGCATAGGGCAGGTCAAGCACGATCCGCTGCGGATCGGGAAGCGTAAAGGCGAGCGGCTGAAGGTCGCGGTCCGCCTGAATGATAATCCGATCCTGCTGCGACTCAATCGAGCTGATCTTTGCCGGCGTGTCTTTTTTCAGCACCTGCGTAATGGAATAATCCGCCAGTTGGCTTTGCTGCTTGTTGGACAGAATGGGACTTTGCGGGGTCTCGGCTTTGCCGCCGGCTGGCGATGGATCGGGAACGGCCGTGGAACTGCCCTCATTCTCGGAAGGGGATGCGGAGGCGATTCGCACTGCTTGATCATTCTTGAACAAGTACAAGGAACGATTCAGCACGTCCCAGGTTGCTTTAACATCAAAAACGCTTCCGACAAACCGCATAGGAACGTACGGTTCGCTGTCTATTAACGCAGGAGCTGCAGGCAGCTTCTGTCGATCCCCGTTCAGGGCCGCCTGTGTATCAGCCAGCTTCATGGAGAGCTTCCTGCTATCACGGTTGATTTGGATCGTACCGTTTGTCCTATCCCACTGCGTATCAAGTTTCAAGGCATTATGTATAAATGCAAGGGAAACAAAGACGTTGGAATCTATCAATTCCGGCGAATCTTCATTATTCCACAGCTTTCCGTTAATATAAATATGCGCAGATCTCTCCGCATTGGCGATAACCGGCAAGAACGGAATCGCCGCAACCAGCAGCAATATCGCTAAAATCCGTTTCATGTTCCACCTCGTACAGTCATTGTGCCGCGACAAAAAACGAACTTTAATTCTCGGACACTCATATTCTAGCAAAAGCTCCGAAAAAAAGACAGCAACAGCTTTAATTTGATAGATTCATCACTTTCTATAGACGAAATTTGCACATGAAAGTTGCGGAAAAATTACCAAGCGGGCAAGATTTTATGTAAGACAGCCAATCCTTATCTGAACGCAATCTGCAGCAATATAATTTCTGCACAAATATTTCACGCGCTGCTTAAGCTGGCTTTAATTCCGATTTTCAGCATTGCAGCGCCCTGATCGCCACCCGAGATTGCCCCAATCTCGATTTTCGGCATTGCAGTGCCTGAAGTCACCCGCCAAGCTTGCTGCAACTCCGATTTTCGGCATTAAACCTTCCGATGGATGTCTATACACGTATTGTCTTTCCATAAATTCCGTCGCTTCGCTCCGATTGGGTGTGATTCATAGTAAACTCCGGTTATCAGCTCTAATTTTAGAAATGAGATATTTGTCACAACTGTGCTGCATAATAATTTGTATAATATAATTATTCTAATAATCTTATGGGGAGTGACCTATCGTGAAAACGAATATGGGAAGCCTGGATCGGATCGTTCGCTTGCTGATTGCCCTTGGCTTGTTTTTATTGTTCCTTTTGGACGGAAACGTCAAATATTTAGGCTTCATAGGATTTATCCCATTGATCACCGCACTCGTCAAATGGTGCCCGCTGTACAGTCTGTTTGGCATCAACACTTGCCCCGTCAAAAAATAAAGGTAGAATATTGCGTCTTTCAAGCCAATGTTTACAAAAAAAAGCGGCGACCGTAGAGATACGGTCGCCGCTTTCATTAAGCTTTCATTAATTGGAATAAGCCAGTCTTTCTTTATGCGCCTGCTCGTATTTGCTGATGGCGTCCTCGTGCTGCAGCGTCAAACCGATGTCGTCCAAGCCTTGCAGCAGAAATTGGCGGCGGTGCTCGTCAAGCTCGAAGGAAATGCTTAAGCCTTGGTCATCCGCAAGCTTTTTGTTTTCCAAATCGACGGTAAGTCGGTAGCCTTCATTTGCCGCCGTTTTTTGGAACAGCTGCTCGACCTGCTCCTCCGAAAGCTTGATCGGCAAAATGCCGTTTTTAAAGCAGTTGTTGTAGAAAATGTCGGCAAAAGACGGTGCGATGACGACCTTGAAGCCATAATCCATGATCGCCCAAGGCGCATGCTCGCGGGAAGAGCCGCAGCCGAAGTTCGCGCGGGAGACGAGCACCGATGCCCCGTCGTAACGCGGTTTGTTCATTTCAAAATTCGGGTTTTCATCGCCGTTCTCCAGAAAACGCCACTCGAAGAAGAGGAACTGGCCGAATCCGGTACGTTCGATCCGCTTTAAAAATTGCTTGGGAATGATCGCGTCCGTATCCACGTTAACGCGGTCCACAGGCGCCACAATACCCGTATGATGCTTGAATGCTTCCATATGAAAATCCCCTTTCCTTGATTATCGCTTAAACCGTTGCGGTTTCTTTGAATTTCCAATCCCGTACGTCGACGAAGCGTCCCATGATCGCAGCCGCCGCGGCCATCTCCGGAGATACGAGGTGCGTTCTGCCGCCTCTGCCCTGACGTCCCTCAAAGTTGCGGTTCGAGGTGGAGGCGCAGCGCTCTCCCGGCTGCAGTACGTCGGGATTCATCGCCAAACACATGCTGCATCCCGCATCGCGCCATTCAAAGCCGGCTTCGATGAAAATTTTGTCCAAGCCTTCTTGCTCCGCCTGCACCTTGACTCTGCCGGAGCCCGGAACGATCATCGCTTGAACGCCGGAAGCCACCTTGTAGCCCTTGGCCACTGACGCAGCCGCGCGCAAATCCTGGATTCTTCCGTTCGTGCAAGAGCCGATAAACACGCGGTCGACGGCCACTTCCTGCATCGCCGTGCCGGGCGTAAGGCCCATGTATTCCAAAGCCTTTTCCGCCGCTTTGCGTTCATTTTCCGTAGTGAACTGCTGCGGATCGGGGACAGCGGAAGTAATATCCGTTCCCATACCCGGGCTCGTTCCCCAGGTCACCTGGGGAATCAGGCTGTCCGCGTCAAATTCGACCACGCGGTCGAACTCGGCGCCTTCATCGCTTACCAGCGCTCTCCACTGCTCCACGGCGCGATCGAAATCGGCGCCCTGCGGAACGTATTGGCGGCCGCGCAAAAATTCGAAGGTCGTATCATCCGGTGCAATCAATCCGGCGCGGGCGCCGGCTTCAATCGACATATTGCACACCGTCATCCGCTGCTCCATGCTGAGCTTGCGGATCGCTTCGCCGGTATATTCGATCACATATCCCGTTGCAAAATCGGTGCCGTACTTGGCAATGATGCCGAGAATCAAATCCTTCGCCGTTACGCCCGGCTTCAGGCTGCCGTTGATGCGCACCTCCAGCGTTTTCGGCTTGGACTGCTGCAGGCACTGCGTAGCCAGCACATGCTCGACCTCGCTCGTGCCGATACCGAATGCCAGTGCGCCGAATGCGCCGTGCGTGGAAGTGTGGCTGTCGCCGCAGACGATCGTCATGCCCGGATGAGTCAACCCAAGCTCGGGACCCATGACATGCACGACGCCTTGATCCTCGCTGTCCAGATCGTACAGC
>CAZESH010000264.1:0-6204 GCA_964514665.1 uncultured Caryophanales bacterium | reverse complement strand
ATCACATTGACGGAAACATTCTTGCCTTCCAGTGCCTGCAGCAAATGAGTCATGGATGTAGAGCTGATATTATTTCCCGCAAAATAAATTTCCGGAGTCTTTCTTTGCTCCTTGCTCAATATGTTATAGAACGAATGTCCCAGCATTTCGAGCGCGGCCCTTGCCCCCAAGTATGAACCGCCGATGCCGATCACGACCAGCGCGTCCGAATCATCGCGGATTTTGGCCGCTGCTTGCTGAATCCTGGCGAATTCCTCCTTGTCGTAATTTACAGGAAGATCGATCCAGCCCAAATAGTCGGAGCCCGCTCCCGTTCCCTGATGAAGCTGCTCATGAGCCGCTTTTACCGCCTGCGACAAATAGTCCACCTCGTGACTCCCGACAAAAGGCAGCGCTTTGCTATAATCAAATTGCAATTTTGCTGGCATGATTATTCCTCCTGAATGACAGTATTTTCATAAAAATATAGCATACTTCAGATTTATTATGCAACGCAAGTGAAGTGATTCACACCTCTGGATAAAAATGTTACAATGAGGCCAAGAGGTGATCATGATGAAAACGGTTGGATTTATCGGTCTCGGAATCATGGGATTACCAATGGCCGGCAATTTAATTAAGAAAGGTTTCCCGCTGATCGTGTATAACCGCACGCCCGGAAAAGCCGACGAACTGCTCAATCTTGGCGCCGATTTGGCGGCCACTCCGGCTGAGGCGGCACGTGCCTGCGACGTATTGATCACCATGCTCAGCGACGACATGGCGCTGCAGGAAGTGTTTTATGGACAAGACGGAGTGATGGAAGGCATCCGTCTTGGCTTGACCGTAATAGACTGCAGTACCGTATCGCCCGAGACAAGCCGCAAGCTGAACAAGGAATTGGCCGGACATTATGCCGATTTTCTGGATGCGCCGGTTACCGGCAGCAAACCCGGAGCTGTCGATGGAACACTGACCTTCATGGTCGGGGGCAGTCGGGAAGCATTCGTTGAAAATCTGCCGTTATTCCAAGCGATGGGCGAAAAAATCGTCTATATGGGGCCCTCCGGTGCGGGCTCGCAGACAAAGCTGGCGCACAACACCATATCGGCGATCAATATGAGTGCTTTGGCTGAAGGTTTGGCGATTGCTTCCAAGTCGGGAATCGATCCCGAGCGCTTTATGGAAGTGTTGTTGAACGGCGGCGCCTCAAGCAAAATCGCGGCGAGCAAAGGACCGCGAATCCTCGAACGCAACTTCACTCCACAGTTCCCTTTGCAGCTGATGTTGAAGGATATCCGTCTTGCTTCCAGTTTATCCTCATCTCTGCAGCTCCCCGTTCCCATGCTGGAAGCGGCCAAAAGCATTTTCCAAATTGCCGACTCCAAAGGCTTGGGGGCTTCCGATATGGCCGCGGTGGTGCAGTGCTACGAAGAATGGAGCGGAACGGAAATTCACAGTAATCCGCCGCAAGAAAGTAAATCCTCCGATTCGGAAAGAAGGAGAAGCATCCGCATTCCGCTCGGCATCAAGATCAAATTATCGATTTATCAGTGGGAACAGGAAGGCTCCTTCTCTGGGCAGCTGATCGACGGAACGCTGCATGATTTATCCGATTCGGGTCTGCTGATCTATTCCGAGTTCCTTTTGGCCCGGGACATGTTCATCGTGCTTCATTTTCCGCAGGAAGCCGAGCTTCCCCCGATTATCGCCAAAATCATTCGCATTGAAACCAAGCATGACGGAGTGTTCCATTACGGCTGCATGCTTTCAGGCATTCCTCCTTATACACAGATCAAGCTGGAATCCTACATACATGCTCACATTGCACAGCAAGTTTAAAGGAAACATTTAAACAGGGAAGGCTTCCCCGGCAGCCGATGAAGCAGGCGCCGGAGAAGCCTTTTCTTTTTTATTTGCGTTTACGTGCTTACAACAGCGCTTTTACCTTTGCCACCACATTTTCCACGGTAAAGCCATATTCGGCAATAACCTTGGGTCCCGGAGCGGAGGCGCCGAAACGGTCGATGCCCAGAATATCGCCGCCGTCGCCGGTGTATTTTTCCCAGCCTAACGGCTGTGCCATTTCAATCGCCAAACGGGCTTTGACTTCCGGTAAAATCACCTGATCTCGATAAGCTTTCGGTTGAAGATCGAACAGCTCGCGGCTCGGCATGCTGATTACGCGAACTTCGATCCCTTGCTCCGCCAAAGCTTTCTGTGCAGCAACCGCCAGCTGCACCTCGGAGCCGGTGGCGATAAGCTGCGCTTGCGGCTTGCCGTTCTGTGCATCCGACAGCACATAAGCGCCGCGTTCGATGCCTTCCTGAGCCTTTTCCGCAGTACCTGCCAGCTGAGGCAGATTTTGCCGCGTCAAGATCAGCGCACAAGGTCCTTCGTTGTTCTCCATGGCGTATTTCCAAGCTTGGCTCGTCTCATTGCCATCAGCCGGACGAATTACCTTTACACCCGGAATGATCCGCAGCGCAGGCAGCTGTTCGATCGGCTCATGCGTCGGTCCGTCTTCCCCGACTCCGATGCTGTCATGCGTAAATACGAAAACGACGGGCAGCTTCATGATCGACGACAAACGAATGGCAGGACGGAGATAATCGGAGAATACGAAGAACGTTCCTCCGTAAGGCTTAACGCCGCCATGCAGCATCATGCCGTTGACTGCGGCTCCCATGGCAAATTCACGCACGCCGTAATAAACGTTTCGTCCGCTGTAGTTGGAAGCAGTAAAGTTCTCGATCCCTTTCAAATGCGTGTTGGTGGAAGACTCCAGATCGGCCGAACCGCCGATCAGCCAAGGCACCTTGGAGGCGATCGCGTTCAGCGCATTGCCAGATGCGGCACGTGTCGCCAACGCTTTATCTTCAGGCTTGTACATGGGCAGGTCCGCGTCCCAGCCATCGGGAAGCTTGCCGGAAAATGCGCTTTCCAACTGCTGCGCCAGTTCCGGATAGGCTTTGCCGTAGTTATCCAGCATGGTCTGCCATTCCTGTTCCGCAGCTTGGCCCTTTGCCTTCACTTCTTCAAAGTGCGCACGAACTTCGTCCGGCACGTAAAAATCAGGCTCTGCCGGCCAGCCGTAGAATTCCTTGGTTAATGCGGCTTCCTCTGTGCCAAGCGGTGAACCGTGAGGTCCCACATGGCCGCCTTTGCCCGCTTTATTGGGACTGCCATAGCCGATAATCGTCTTCACTTCGATTAACGTCGGGCGGTTGGTATCTTTTCTTGCTTCTTCAAGTGCGGCATGGATTTCCGCAAAATTGTTGCCGTCCTCTACGCGCAGCGTTTGCCAGCCGTATCCCTCAAAGCGGGTCAGCACTTGCTCGGAAAAGGATAAGTTCAATTCCCCGTCAAGTGAAATATCGTTGGAATCATACAGCACAACCAGCTTGCCGAGCTTCATATGGCCGGCCATCGAGGCAGCCTCGCTGGAGATGCCCTCCATCAGGTCGCCGTCCCCGCAAATGCTGTAAGTATAATGATCGATAACCGAATAGCCTTCACGATTATAAACGGAACCTAGATGCGCTTCTGCTATCGCCATCCCGACGGCCATCGCGATACCTTGACCGAGCGGACCGGTTGTTGCGTCTACTCCTGCGGTATGACCAAATTCCGGATGCCCCGGAGTCAAGCTCCCCCATTGGCGGAAAGCTTTCAGATCGTCGATAGTCAAACCGTAGCCGCAAAGGTGCAGCAAGCTGTACAACAGCATGGAGCCGTGTCCGGCCGACAGCACGAAACGATCGCGGTTGATCCACTGTGGATTGGCAGGATTATGCTTCATCATTTGCGTCCACAGCTCATAAGCCATCGGCGCGGCGCCCATCGGCATCCCGGGATGGCCGGAATTGGCTTTCTCCACGGCGTCGATGGTCAGAGTACGAATGGTGTTGACGGATAACTGCTGGATATCCGTTGCAGATTGATTCATACTTGGTTTCCTCCTCTATCTAATTTGCTTGCATTATTGTATCATTTAACCTCACACTTTACCACATTAACCGGAAGACGTTTAATTGAAAACTACCGTCTTGTTGTGATGCACAAGAATGCGGTCTTCGATATGCCATTTGACTGCCCTGGCCAGTACGGTCCGTTCGATATGGCGGCCAATCCGCTTGAGATTTTCCACGTTGTCGCGATGGCTTACCCGCTGCACGTCCTGCTCGATAATCGGGCCGCCGTCCAACTCCTCCGTAACATAATGGGCGGTCGCCCCGATGATCTTCACCCCTCGTTGATGCGCCTGCTGATAAGGCTTTCCGCCGACGAAGGCAGGAAGAAAAGAATGGTGGATATTGATGATGCGATTGTGATAATGGGTGATAAACTGAGGTGAGATAATCTGCATATAACGGGCAAGAATGATCACATCGGCCTTGCCGGAAATGACCTCGAGCTGTTGTTTCTCGGCCTCCTGTTTCGTATCGGCAGAAACCGGAATGTGATGATAAGCAATCCCGAAGGACTCCACCAACCCTTTCATATCGGGATGATTGCTGACCACAGCGACGATATCCGCATCGAGATCCCCCGCCTGCCACTGCCACAGCAATTCGAGCAGGCAATGGTCTTCCTTGGACACAAAAACCGCCAATCTCTTCTTGTGATAGGCTGGCGTTATCCTCCATTCCATGGCAAAGGCCTCGGCAATCGCGGCAAAATCCCGCTCCAGAGCAGGGAGCCGGCTGAACAATTGATCGAGATCGAATTCGATGCGAATGAAAAACATCCCGCCCTGCGGATCCATTGTATATTGATCGGATTGTACGATATTGGCGCCATGGTCAAACAAAAACCGCGATACCGTGCTGACGATGCCCGGCCTGTCCGGACAAGCGATCAGCATCCTGGCTCTATTCTTCAATTCCATGCGGGCATCATTGCTGACGTTTTGCGAGCTGGGATGCATAATTCAACCTCCGTATTTTCCTTAATCAGTTCAGAGAATTTGTTTGCTTGCAAACCAAGCGGTCAAGCGATGATTGATTTGCTGTTCGTCCATATCCGGAAACAAACGGTTTTCCATAATATCATCATAGAGCCGCTCCATCGGTTCGCGGGGATCGGCCTTTTTCGCTTTTGCATCGGATTTAAGCAGCTCCCAGGTTTGGACGATGAATTCCCTGCTGTCAACGGACTGCTTTCGGAAAAAGTGATCGATTTTCGCCACATCCTCCAGGAACTCCCCGCCAAAGCGCTGCTCCGCCGATCCGGAAAGCAAGGCGATTTCCGCCTCGTACATCGGACGCTGATTTTTCTTGTCCTTGCCGATCCAAGGCGTTTCCAGGATCATCGGAACATGCTTCAAGACATCGTGCTGCACGATGCGCTGCATCGCTTGAAAACCGATCCAGCCCGAACCGACAGGAGCATGGCGATCCTTAGCCGCGCCTCTTTCATTCTTGCTGTCATTCAAATGCATTACGGCCAGCCTGTCCAGCCCGATGATGCGGTCAAAATCGCGGACAACACCGTCAAAATCTCCCGCAACGTCATAACCCGAGTCATGGGTGTGGCACGTATCAAAGCATACCGTTAAGCGCCCATTATCTTCGACCTTGTCGATGATCGCGGCAATTTCCTCGAAGCTTCTGCCGATTTCGGAGCCTTTCCCGGCCATCGTTTCCAAAGCAATATTCACCTTGGTTTCCTTCGTACCCTTGAGCACCTCATTCAGCCCTTCGGCGATCCTTGCAATTCCATACTCCGCATCCTTGTCCGTATAAGCGCCGGGGTGAAGCACGATATTGTTGACGCCGATATAATCGGTTCGGCGGATTTCTTCCATTAAAAAATCGACTGCCAATTGAAAAATATTGCGTTTGTAGGAGCCCAGGTTAATAATATAAGGGGCGTGTACGACAATTTCGCTTATCCCGTTTTGCTCCATCACCGCTTTGCCTTCAGCGATATATTGTTCCTCGATCGGTTTTCTTTTGGTGTTTTGGGGAGCCCCCGTATAGATCATAAAAGTGCTGGAACCGTATGTTACCGCCTCATTGACGGCATTCAGCAGACCCTTGTCGGAAAACGACACATGTGATCCGATTTTCAACATCTTTTCTTCCTCTCCTAACCTTCAAACTTCCATTCTATTTTACAGTGATTATCGAAATAAATCTAGAAATACTGTATAATAAGGGGAATGTTCCTATTACGGTTCTATTGCTTTTCACGAGGATGTACAAATGACCAGTCCAGACC
>CAZESH010000263.1:0-6259 GCA_964514665.1 uncultured Caryophanales bacterium | reverse complement strand
GATCACACCAGAGAATTTACGATGATAAAACCATCCCTTTTTATTTGAACATAAACACACCACCTGCGTTCAGGGCATCCACAGCGGACAGCCGCGCTCCTGCATACGGGAGGGGACGACGTTGCCGCGGAGTCGGCGTTGGATCATTCGCACGGCTCTGATCCAAGCGTTTGTCGTGCCTCAAACGCCACTAAAGACGAATGACTCGCCTCCATGTCGTCATTCACCACTGGATCGCCTTACAGGGCGGATAAACGCTTTGCCCACAAGTTGATGTTCCGAAGGATGTGGCTGGCTCCTTTCAATCCTCATTTGACCGTTAAACCCCGTCATGTCGGTTGAAAGGAGCCAGCCGCCCTGCGGTCAGCATCAACAGCGGTCAAGTCCTGTATCCTTTCGGGCATTCGTTGAAGGGCATCGGTTGGCTGCGCCAACCAACCATAAATCTTTAAATTCGTGCCTCCGGCACAACCTATGTTTTGAATTCCCCCCCTTTTTTTTCTTCTGTGAGAATACTCAAGGAGTTTTTACCCTCGGTTTTAAAGTTTTCTCCGCAGAAATACACAAAGGCAAATGATTCAACTTTCTATTAATTCTTGAATTTTTTTGACCTCATAAGATAATAAGTCAATCTGGTTAAGATCAAGTTGCTTTATAATGTTAAATAAATCTTTTGTTTCAATATTATTTGCAATATATAAAGACAATTTTTTTATTGCTGACGAAGGTATTCCGAATTCTAGAAGTATCGTCAAATTCTTTTGCAGAAAGTTACTTTCAATATAACTTGCTAAAAATGAGTAGTTCCCATGGGCGTAACCCATTTCCTCACAAACATATTTTTGTAGTTCAGATAAAACGCCTAAAATTTTTGGGAGTTTGTAATCAAACCAATGCCTAGCGATTTGAAGTACAAAGTATATAACTCTTTGAGTTCTTTGGTATTGATCGGGTTCCTGTTTCCTCCAGTATTCGTTTTCAACATTGCTTTTTATTAATTGTTTTAATGATTTGTTCGCTGCATACCCAAGAGTAAGGTATGTCAGTTGACGCGCTGAACGGGCACCTCCTTTAGATTCGCCTGGTTTCATCAAATAAATCCAGCCAAGATTGAGTCAAGGCGTTTATCCCGCGATCAGGCGGGGTGAGGCTGTGCAGGTTGCCGCCGACATCGGCGGCTTTGATCGATTTTCCGGCGCTTAATGCTGGAAGCGCCGGAAGTTGCTGCTGCCTCGCCGTCTAGGAACGAGGCAGCAAAAAAACAGCCTTGGGTATTTACCCAAAGGCTCAAGAAACTATTCATAAATAATTTCAAACATAAAATTATAGCTTCGCCTATCCTCAATAAATAATGTTGCTTCTGACCAATTACCCTGATTGACCCCATTAGTAGAATAGTCAATACTATGTTCTAGTACAGGTTGAGTTTTATTTTCTTGAATTATAAATGCGTCAATACCAAGTATTTTTTTATTCTGTTCTTGACACATTCGAATAACATCCAACGCATCCTCTGGTTTAAAAAAGTGTATACCGCCTCTTACAACTGCCCTTTCTTTAAATTCACTCTCAATAGAGTCCATTTAACCCCTCCGTCATTACTTAATTTGAGATGTACGGGTCTTTAATTGTAGCATCAGGAATCCATTTAGGATCATTACGATTACTCACTTGAATTACATCATTGGTTTTATTATCTTTCACTACGTAAGAACCATCTTTATTGAAATATGCTGTTGCATCATTTCCAGTAGCTCTATTTGTAGCTTCTCGTGTAGTGTACGGCTTATTAAGGGTGCTATCTATAGATTCATTTGTCCAACCACGCCTAGCAGTTTGTTTTGCTATTTTATCAGTGACGTTGAATTCAACTTTACCCGCACCCTTAGAAGCAACATCCTCAGACTTTTTAGAAAATCTTCCGACAAGTCCACTAAATAAATTTTTGATTTTTTTAATGCCTTTGTTAGCAGCAGCCTGCAGATTTGCAGATAAATTTGATAACGAAATGCCGGGCGGAGCATGTACTTGGGTGCCAGGAATGGTAGAGAGCATTCCCACGGCATCTCCCAGGATTTTTGCGGTATTATCAGCTTTGGTATTCCCGGTTGTAGGCATGGAATCGATATTTGCTCCAAGCACATTGTCTGCTGAAATACTTACAATATCTGTAAAACGCCCGACAGTTGACTCTCTAAAACTGTCTATTGTGTTCACATAGGGCTTAATCACATGATTTAATATTTCTTGGCCAATCGGAGTGCTATTCCACCATTGTTCAGCATAAGCGCTACTGTTATCCTGTTCATTAATCTGTCCGCTCTCGCTAACCGAAGATTCACTCGACTTCGCGGCGCCTACCTTGCTAGATAACGCTTGCTGCTTTTGCTGCGCAATCTGTTGCGGTGTCGGCGGAGGTGGTGGTGGCGGTGACGATCCTCCATTGCTGCTTCCGCCGGGATTCCCGCTGGACGGAGACCCGCCATCGTTGTTGTTCCCCGGGTCGTTGCTCGGTGGCGAGACATCACCTGAATTTCCGATCGGCGGATTGGTGTCGCCTGTATTGTCCGTAGTTCCGGTATCGCCGCTCGTGGGATCCGGCACATAGTGGGAAGGATCGTCGCACGTTCCACCATGGGAATAATCCTTACCCGAACCCGATGTCCATTCGCACCAGTGACCCGTTGGATCGGTGAAGTTCACCGGATTGTTGTTCACATACGCGTACAGGTTCAGCGTTTGCGGGTTGCTGATTTGGCCGAAATACGTGTCCTCTGTCGTGAAACGCCCTATATGCGGGCTGTACCAGCGGGCCGAGTAATCCATCAGGCTGGCTTTCGGATCGTAGGATTTGCCGGTGAAGCCGACCGTGTTGTACGGCGCCGCCAATAGCGTAAACAGGTTGCCGAAGGCGTCGTAACGGTACTTCATGATCGCATTGCCCAAATGATCGGTCACGTCCATCACGTTGCCCAAGGCATCGTTCATGTAATACAACAGTCCGCCGCGCGTTTTAATCCCCTGGTACTCATCCATTTTCCGGCCATGCAGCCCGAACATCTTCTCCCCGATGATCTGGTTGTCCGCTTTGTAATATTCGGTGAGCGGTTCATTGTGCGCGCCGTATTCCTTGAAGACGTCGATGCCGAGTCCGTCATACAAATAATGCGTCGTCTCCGAAGAAAGCAGGTTGTCGTATAATCCTGTCTTCTCGCCGTTGCCGTGCAAGAGCGCGTTGATCTGCCCTTTGGCTTTCCCGTTTCCTTTACCGTTCCCCGCTGTCGGCAGCATGGAGGTGAGCTTGCTTAAATCGTAGAACCCCTGCGTGCGGGAAGCTTTTCGCCTCAGCCCGTCATACTGATATTCTACCTTGGTTCCGTCCTGGTAGTAAACGCCTTTTAGTTTGTTGTCCCCGGTATAGGCATATTGGACGGACCCGTTTGCGCCGTTTTTCTGAATCATATTGCCATTCTTGTCATAGATGTACGATTCTTCCCCGGCTTGGCGAAGGCGATTGGCGGCGTCATATGCATATTCGGTCGTTTTGCCGTCAGCCGTCATCGAGGTGCGGTTTCCGACTCCATCGTAAGTATATTCCTCCGAACCGACCGGATCGATCAGATAATCCGGCTTTTCGGAGACGAGATTCAGTTGGAAATTGACTGCAAGCTGGTAGAATTGATCGGACGCAACAAGCTTGTCTCCGTTTTTGCCATGCCCTTGTGATTTGTCTGATTGGAACGTATGACCCTTGCCTTTGCCGTGCTCGGGGATATCGTGATAAACCTTGGCTTTGCTGTTGCCACTGCTGTTACCTTTTCCGCTGCCGTTGCCATTTCCATTTCCTTTGCCGGTTCCATCTCCGCTACTGCTGCCATTACCGGTTCCATTTCCGTTTCCATTTCCGTTTCCGTTGCCGCTGTTCCCATAGACGGCTAAAGTTACGGAGCCGGATTGATGGGGGTTCGAACCGTAATATTTCGGTGCGGTATGCGCATTTGATTTGCCATTGTGATTTCCATTTTCTTGAGCAGGAGTTTGTTCTGATACGACCGGAATTTGAATGCTTGCAGGCTGTACTGGCGGATAATAATATGCCGAGCGAATTTGTTTGATTTTATCTACTGGGTAATCCACCTTGACTAATCGATTCAATTCATCATAGGCGTAACGGGTGGTCGCTCCATCCTCTTCGGTCTGCGTGATGCGATTTCCTACCTTGTCATACGTATATTGATAGGACGTTTGATAGTTGGGACCGCTGTGAATGATCGAATTAACCCAATTGTTGTTGTTGTAAGAATATTGTGTTGCAATTCCGTTTGAACGGGTTTCCTTTTGCAGCATGCCGGAGCGGGTATAGGCAAAGCTTGTCTGATTGCCTTCCGGATCGGTCAACAGGGTCATTTGATGAAGCGCATCATAGGCATAAGTGATTACCCGGTCCTCAGGATCCGTTACTTTGACCCGGTTGCCGACATTGTCGTAAGCGAAAGAAACGGTTTTATCCCGGGTTTCGTTCATCACTTGCGTCAATTGTCCGACAGGATCATAGCTGTAATGTTCGATTGTCGCCGGTGATATCGAGTCGGTTATATTGCCTGTTCCGTCATAGGCATATTTCAGTGTTTCGCCTCCGGAGAGATCGCTTTCGATCAATTCACCGCGCTTGTTGTATTTGTAAGACGTGATTTTTCCTTCGGGATCCAATAGGCTGATGACATGGCCGGCGGCGTCGAATGTGTATGTTTTTGTATCGCCTAACGGATTGATTTCTTGTTTCACGCGGTCGAGCGGGTCATATTTCCAATTTGTGACGCTGCCTTCCGCATCGGTCATTTGTATCCGATTGCCTTTGGCGTCATATTGATAATCCGTTGTAAATCCGATCGGATCGGTAACGTGAATCAATCGGTCCATGATGTCATAAGCGTAAGTCGTCGTATGCGACTCGGCATCCGTTGCCGAGATCATATTGCCGTGTTTGTCATAGCTGTATGTGGATGTATTTTGCTGTGGATCCGTAACGGCGACCACCTGATCCAAGACGTCATATTGATAATGAATCGATTTGTTCTGTTCGTCAATCGTTTGGACAAGGCGGTTTCCCGCATCGTAAAGATAGGATTTGGAATATCCCAATGCATTCGTCGCTGCCGTCAATCTTCCCAAAGCGTCATAGGAAAAACGGCTGGTCGCTCCGTTGGCTTCAATCTGCTTGCTGAGCAGGCCTCTCGGTTCATATTCCAATCGCGTCGTTTGACCCAGCGGATCGATCTGTTCCGTAATTTGCGAAGCCGCATTGTAGAGGTACGTCCAGACTTTTCCTCGTTGATCCGTATAGGATGCAACATTGCCCAAGCCGTCATACGCATACTGTTCCTTATACCCTTCGGGATCGACGGACTCGACCATTCTTCCCAGTTTGTCGTAGCTGTAGGCTTGCACGGCGCCAAGCGGATCGGTCGCAGACGTCAAACGGCCGAGCGCGTCATAGGCATAAGAAGTTTTGGCTCCGAGCGCATCCGTAGCCGCAGCAATCTGCCCGGTCACGGTATAATCGTATCGGGTCACGGCTCCGTTCTCGTCGGTGACCTCCGTTAGTTGTCCGAGCGCGTCATACCTATACCGCTTCGAGGTTTGATCCGGATTCACCTGCATGATCATGCGTCCCATCGGGTCATAGTCGAACCGGGTCTCAGCTCCTGCGGGATCGGTTACAGCGATCAATTGATCCAAATGATCGTACGCATATTTCGTAATCTCCCCTGCCGGGTTGATGGATTCACTTAAACGGCCGAACCCGTCATAGTTCCATTTCTCTTTCCGATCCAAAGCGTCGGTCAAAGCAATCATCCGGTTCGCCGAATCGAACACCGCTCTCTTCTTCTGACCTAATGGATCGGTCATGATGACTGTTCTCGCATCCGTTATATAGGTGAAGCTTGTTGCATTCCCCAAAGGATCAATGATTGTCTTGATTCTCCCCAAGAGGTCGTAATCGAAGGAAGTGGACTGACCCAACGCATTGGTGGACTGGGACAACCTTCCTTCCGGATCGTAGGAACGCCGGGTGGTTGCCCCGTTTTTGTCAGTATGCGCGATTAATCGTCCCAGCCCGTCGTATTGATAGCTTTCCGTATAGCCTTCCGCGTCCGTCATTCCGATTATGTGACCGGATAAATCATATGCATAGGTGGTTGTATTCCCGAGGGCATCCGTTTCGGAATGCAAATCTCCCGCGTCATCATACGTATAT
>CAZESH010000262.1:0-6265 GCA_964514665.1 uncultured Caryophanales bacterium | reverse complement strand
GTTACAGCTATGAATGCAGCTAAGCGGCAGCCTGCCGATTCCGCATCAATCACAGCATTATAGCTTTTTATAACCCCCTGCTCTTCCAGGCGCCGGACACGTTCCGCAACTGCCGGAGCCGATAGCCCCAAATGACCCGCCAGCTCCGCCCAAGTAGCTCTCCCGTTCATCATCAGCATTTGTATCGCTTTGCAATCCAAAGAATCCAATCATATTCACCTTCTTTTATTAAGTATTATTTAAATTTTAATGTTATTTATTAATAATGTCAAATCATTAGGAGCTGGAAATAAAGAAAAGGATGGCGGAAGCGCCATCCTTTTCTTTGCACATGATGCAGGTAAACTCAAATTTTTATTATTTGTTGAAAGGTTCGTCTGCGATTTTGATCGATTCGGTGGGGCAGCCATCCTGCGCGTCCTGCAGATCGTCGTAGAGATCTTCCGAGATTTCGGTAACCCCGCGATTGTTGTCGCCGCCGAAAATTACTTCGGCAATGCCGTCGTCGTCGTAATCGTAAATATCCGGGGCCGTTGCTCCGCAAGCGCCGCATGCGATGCAAGTATCTTTTTCCACCCATGTATATTTTGCCATGATTAACCCTCCTATGATTTAGCGCATTAATAATCCGCTTATAAATATAATATAAAATCGCACAGATTTCAAATATCGGACAGGAATTAATTCGTTCTCGGATTTCGATGGTTTTTATCGGAGCCGGCATCTTCATTTTCATCCGCTCGCAAACGAAGATGATCGAGCTGAAGCGAGGTGCCTCTTCTTTTATGATTGCGGATCAGAGCAGATGGGTCGTCGCTCAGCATTCCCGCCGTCAATAAAGCATCCTCCCCGAACTTATCGCGCAATCTGTCCATCGTTTCGTTCAGCTTTTCTTTTTTCGGCTGCTTCTCATATTCGAACAAATCCATTTGCATCGCCGTATCTGCTTTAAGCTGCAGATTTTGCAAGGTAATGCCGAGCAGACGAACGGCTTTGTCCGTTTTCCAGCCGTTGTCGAACAAGCGGCAGGCCTCATGATAAATTTCATCCGCGTTTTCTGTCAATTGCTTCAACGTGCCCGAACGCGTGACTGTTTTCATCTCCGGATCGCGAATCGTGATCTGGACGGTATGAGCGAGCAGGCCCTGTCTGCGAAGTCTGCGCGCAACCTGATCGGCCAGATTAAGAAACACTTTGCGTATCTCATCGACTTTGCTTAAATTTTTCGGCAGCGTCGTCGTATGACCGATCGATTTGTTCCTGTCCCTATGCGGGTTTACAAGCGAATCGTCCCTTCCGTTCGCGGCCTGCTTCAGCCAAATGCCGTTTACCCCGAAATGATTGCTTAACAGGGCTTCGTCTGCAAGCGCCAGTTGTCCGATCGTGACAATATTGATTCGTTTCAGCTTTTCTGCAGTCCGTTCTCCGATACCGTATAGGGATTCGCACGGCTTTTCCCATAAAACCCCAGGAACGTCCCTCAGCCTTAAAACGGAAATGCCGTTCGGTTTTTTCATATCTGAGGCCATTTTCGCAAGCAGTTTGTTCGGAGCTACACCGATCGAACAGGGCAGCAGCAGTTCTTCACGGATTCTGGCTTGAATTTTCGCGGCGATTTCCAGCGGTGTGCCGAACTGCCGGGAGCCGGTAATATCGATAAAGCATTCGTCAATCGACATCACTTCTACAAGCGGTGAATATTCAAAAGAAATTTTGATAAAAGCATTGGAAAATGCCCGGTAAAGATCAAAATCCGGCTGAATGATCGCAAGTTCGGGACATAGCTTCTTGGCCTGCCATACCTGCATGCCCGTGCGGACTCCGCGTTTTCTGGCGGAATAGGAAGAGGTGACGATAATCCCCTTTCGCGCTTCCACGCTGCCGGAAACGGCGATAGCCTTGCCTTTGTATTTCTCCGGCTCCACCGCTTCATGCACAGAGCAGTAAAAAGCGTTCATATCAATATGAAGTATGACCCGACCTTTGGCGGGATATGCATCACCGCTCCTGCTCATATTCGGCTCTGACGGTCGTGTAAATCCCGCCGCGCACATTAAACTTGCCGACTACCTGCAGTTTTTTCGGCTTTATGGCTGCAACAAAATCCTTGAGCATTTGATTGGTGACATCTTCATGGAAATGCCCTTCATCACGAAAGCTCCAAAGATAAAGCTTCAGCGATTTTAGTTCGACAATGCTTGGACCCGGCATATATTTAAAGGTGATGGTGGCAAAATCAGGCTGCCCCGTAACCGGGCATAGCGCGGTAAATTCCGGGCAATCGATCTCCACTTCATATTCCCTGTCCGGATGGGGATTGGGTACGGCAGTTAATTCCCTAGACGGTGTTGTTGACATGATAAACCTCCGCTTTCTATTTAGAAATAAACATGCGTGGAGCCTAAATATTCTCCAATTCGAGTGTACAGCCTGCGTTTAAAGCGGTCAAGCACAACACTCGCGGCAGCTTTTTGCAGCAAGCGCACAAAATCGCCGCAAATCCTATCCACATTTCCCCTCCCTAGTGCTATAATAAGTGAATATACTTGGACCCTAGGAGGACAGATTAATGTCTGAAACGACGATCAAAATCTTCGATACAACACTGCGTGACGGAACCCAAGGCGAGGGTATCAGTTTGTCCGTGGAAGACAAATTAAAAATTGCCCGCAAGCTGGATACATTGGGCGTTCATTATATTGAAGGCGGTTGGCCGGGAAGCAATTCCAAGGACATCGAATTTTTCAAAAGAGCGGGCGAGCTCAATTTGCGCCATGCCAAAATAACCGCATTCGGCAGCACCAGGCGCAAAGGAACGGAACCCGAAAAAGACGCAAACCTCAATCTTATTCTTGATTCAGGAGTAAGCGTCGCCACAATCTTCGGAAAGTCATGGGATTTTCATGTGACAACGGCACTCGGAACGACGTTGGAAGAAAATTTGGCGATGATTTACGATTCCGTCTTGTATTTGAAAAGCAAAGGTCTTGAGGTTATATACGACGCCGAGCATTTCTTCGACGGATACAAGAACAATCCCGAATACGCGGTGGCCACAATCAAGAAAGCTGAGGAAGCTGGAGCTGACTGGATTGTGCTCTGCGACACCAACGGAGGAAGCCTTCCGGAGGAAGTATCCAGAATGGTAAAGCTGGCTGCTGAAACCGTTCAAACCCCGATCGGCATTCATGCTCATAACGATTGCGAGCTTGGCGTGGCCAACAGTCTTGCCGCCGTTCAGGCGGGAGCGCGTCAGGTGCAAGGCACAATGAACGGTCTGGGCGAACGCTGCGGCAACGCCAATCTGATTTCGATCATTCCCAACCTGCAGTTGAAAATGAATTACCGGGCAATCGACGATGAACAGCTAAAGCAGCTTACGAACGTCTCCAGATATGTCAGCGAAATCGCCAATGTGCATATGCCGATCAACCTGCCTTATGTAGGCGCGGGGGCCTTTGCCCACAAAGGCGGTATTCATGTGTCGGCGATCATGAAGCATCCCAGTACCTACGAGCACATCGTACCCGAATTGGTGGGCAACAAGCAGCGCGTGCTCGTTTCGGAGCTTGCCGGTCAAAGCAACCTGCTGTTCAAAGCGCAGGAATTGAACCTGGATTTGAGTGCAGAGAACATGAAATCCAAAGAAATCATCCAACAAATCAAAGACCTGGAGCACCAGGGCTATCAATTCGAAGGCGCCGACGCCTCGCTCGAGCTGCTGCTGCGACAAGCCTTCGGCAATATCGAGGAAGTGTTCGTGCTCGAATCGTTTAAGATTATTGTGGAGAAAAGCGCAGATCATGCCGTCGTCTCGGAAGCGATCATCAAATTGCGGGTGCATGGCGAAACCGTCTATACGGCCGCTGAAGGAAACGGCCCGGTCAACGCCTTGGACAGCGCTCTGCGCAAAGCGCTTGTACAGTTTTATCCAGATATTCAGCACATGCACTTGTCTGATTATAAGGTCAGGGTGCTCGATGAGAAGGATGCAACGGCAGCCAAGGTCCGTGTCTTGATCGAATCGACCAGCATGGACAACACCTGGAACACCGTCGGCGTTTCGGAGAATGTTATCGAAGCAAGCTGGCAGGCATTGATTGACAGCATGCGTTATGCCCTCTTGGGGAAAACAAGAACTTCCAATACCCAAGGAATCCAACCTGAGCGGGTCGGGTTGATCAACCACTGACATTAAACCGATTATCCAACATTAAATCATGAATCTTTTTTTCAAAAAAGCTGCCCCGATCGGGCAGCTTTTTTGAGTTTGCAAATTGAAGTTTTCCAACTAATCCGCGGCCAATTCCTGAAACTTCCGTTCCAATTCCTTCGGGGTCAAAAGACCGACGATCACATCCTGCACGACACCGTTCTTATCAATCAAAAAGCTCGTCGGATAGCCTCCCACCCGATAGGCGTCGATTGCGTTTCCCTTTAAATCCAACAAAACAGGAAAAGGAAATTTATACTGTTTAGCGAACGATTTCGCATCTTCTTCTGAATCGAGGCTTGTAGAATTGATTGCATACAGATCGATTTTATCCTTGTATTTCACAAAATTGGAAACTAGATCCGGAGCTTCTTTTTTGCATGGATCGCACCATGACGCCCAAAAATTGATAAATAACGGCTTGTCGCGCTTGCCACCAATCTTATAGCTCTGTCCATCAAGCCCCGTAAGCTTAAGCGTTGGCGCCAAGAAGTTCGGTTTGGGCGCCGCTTCCTTGGCTGATGCGGTATGCTTCCCGACGATAAAATTCTGATAAACGGCAATACCTGCAAGAACAATGACGATTGCAGCTATAATCCAGTTTTTCCTCATTGCATTCCTTCCTTTTACTAATCTTATCGCTTAATATCATAGCGTTTCTCAAACAAAAAAGCCAATTTCTCCGCCGCTTTTTCCAATCAAAAATTCGCATGTGCCGTTAAAGGGGCGGGAACATTAAACTTACAATCAGACCCGAGGTGAAATCGACATAATGGACAACATAAAAACAGGCAGAAGGCAGGTTCGTTCCCCCCAAGCCGGAAAAGGCCGAAGCAGTCAAAAAGATCAACCGGAAAACGCCAAAAAAGGAAAGTCCAAAATACTTGAATTTTTGGCGCTTTCCTCCGTACCGATTGTGCTTGTGCTCGGAAATTCAATGCTGGTTCCGGTTTTACCGGAAATGAAAAGGCGGCTTGATCTCAACCAATTTCAAACCAGCTTGGTAATTACCTTGTTTTCTTTGACCGCAGGCTTATTCATTCCCATCGTCGGCTACTTGTCGGACCGCTTCTCCCGTAAAGCTGTGATGATCCCTTCTTTGATCGTTTATGGCGGTGCCGGGATTCTTGCCGGATTCGGAGCCGTATGGAACTCCTACACGATCATCCTCATTTCAAGGGCCATACAAGGAATGGGCGCGGCGGGAACATCGCCGATTGCAATGGCGCTGATCGGCGACATGTACCAAGGCGGAACCGAAAGCAAAGCGCTCGGATTGTCGGAGGCCGCAAACGGGACAGGCAAAGTGGTGAGTCCGATTCTCGGATCGCTTCTGGCCCTGATCGTTTGGTATGCCGCATTTTTTGCTTTTCCGCTTTTTTGTTTGGCTGCCCTGCTGCTCATGCTCTGGCTGATCAAAGAACCGGAAAAGAAAAAAGAAGCCCCAACGCTAAAGGCTTACATTAAAAAAATAAAGGAGCAGTTCAAGCAGAAGGGCCGCTGGCTGATTACCGCTTTTTTTGCCGGTTCACTGGCTCTTTTTATTCTGTTTGGCGTACTTTTTTATTTGTCGGATATATTGGAAAAAAAGCCCTACTCCATTAACGGCATACTGAAAGGCGCTGTGCTTGCCGTTCCATTGATGGGCATGGTGGTGACCTCTTACACGACAGGAAGTGTAATCAAGAAAAACGGTGTGCTGATGCGATGGTTGATGAATATCGGACTTATCCTGATGACGGTTGCGCTAGCTTTAACGATCTTTCTTTTTAAAAATATTTACGTATTCATCGGGCTTTTAACGATCAGCAGCATCGGAACGGGCTTATTGCTGCCCTGCTTGAATACCATGATTACCGGATCGGTGCAAAAGGAAGAACGCGGAATGATTACATCTTTATACAGCAGTTTGCGCTTTTTCGGGGTAGCCTTCGGTCCGCCGCTGTTCGGCTGGCTGATGGGCATATCCCATGCTTCAATCTTCATCACGGTGTCCGTGCTTTCTCTACTGACACTGGGTTTGGTATTCTTCCTGATCAAGCCGGACAAACA
>CAZESH010000261.1:0-6284 GCA_964514665.1 uncultured Caryophanales bacterium | reverse complement strand
GTCAACATATCTGTCAGTTCGGAATCCGCAAGGGGAAGCTTCATTAACAAAATGGAAATGAGCAGGTTGGGGTGAATAAACACCGAAATCGGTTCAATCCCGCCTGCCGACCAAACGGCTTCCAGATGATGCCGCCAAACGTTTCCTATTTTCTCCAGTTCATCGCGATCATGCGTTTCCACCAATACATAATAATCGGACAGTTGACTGCAAACAATCCGGTACGGTTTATTTCCATTAAACAAGGCTTCGCCTTGTGTTCCGAAAATATCAAGCACAAACCATTTCAATAGCGCTTCCTGCTGCTTCTGCTTGATTTCTTTTTCCGTTTTTTTTATAATCCCGATCAATTCATCGATATCGACCGGCTTCAGCAAATAATCCTCTACGCCAAGACGCAGCGCGCGCTGGGCGTATTCGAAATCGTCGTAGCCGCTCGTGATGATGACCCGGCTTTGAACACCTTGCTGCTTCATTCTTCTGACCAATTCAAGCCCATCCATCGACGGCATGCGTATGTCGGTAATCACCACGTCGACCTGAGTTTCTCCCAACAGCTCCAGCGCTTCGAACCCATTGGCCGCTTCACCGATGATTTCCACCTGAAGCTCGCTCCAGGGAATCGTTTTTCTTAATCCTTTGCGAATCATGACCTCGTCATCAACGATCAGTATTTTCAAAATCATCACACGCTTCCATTTGTTGTTTGCGAAGGAATTCCCGCTTCTCTGACCAGCGGCAAACGAATGCGCAGCCAAGCCCCCGTCCCGTTATGCTGGATGATCTCAAGCCCATAATCGGCTCCGAAGAAAAGCTTGATCCGATCTTGGATATTTTTGATCGCATATCCTTCGCCCTCTTCAGCAAGCGGTTCAAGATTGTATCCGGAGGAAAAACCTTTTCCATTGTCGATCAAATCGATATACAGCTCCTGCTCCACCAAATAACAGCGAATCCGGATCCATTTTTCCTCCGTCATATTTTCAAATCCGTGCACGATGCTGTTCTCCACCAAAGGCTGGAGCATTTGCTTCAACACCATCAAATGATCGACAGAGGTGTCGGTAAAAATGGAGAATTTCAAGTCCGGCCCTATTCGCTCCTGCTGAAGCTCCAAATAACTTTTCGTATAATTCAATTCTTCAATCAAGCTGACCGTGACTTTTCCGCCGCTTAAGCCGATGCGGAAAAACTTGGAGAGCGTTTCGATCAGCCTGCTTGTTTTCATCGCTTTCTCAATTCTCGCCGTCCAGCGGATCGTGTCCAGTGTATTATA
This sequence comes from uncultured Caryophanales bacterium, assembly GCA_964514665.1. Classification (GTDB taxonomy): domain Bacteria; phylum Bacillota; class Bacilli; order Paenibacillales; family KCTC-25726; genus CAZESH01. The sequence continues at coordinate 5,008 of CAZESH010000261.1, read as the reverse complement.
CAGAAAGTGCGGATTGATTTGCGCCTGAAGCGCTTTTAAATCCGATTCCTTCTGTTTGATTTCAAGCTTGTATTTGGAATCGATCAAGTATTGTATCGTATGCACCATTTTATTGAAACGTTTGCCGAGAATCCCCAATTCATCTCCGGTCGTCACCTTCACATGCGCCGTAAAATCGCCGCGCTCAACCTTTCTCGTTTCCCGGATCAAGTTCATGATCGGCCGCACAATCGCGTAATAAAATCCAGCCAATACGATCATGCCGAGCAGCAGCATGGCGATAATCATCATGCGATAGGAATTTTTAACCTGCTCGGTTTCTTTTAAAATGCGGGCTTCGTCGAGCATGGCGATCAAAAACCAGTTCGTGCTTTCGATTTTCTTGGAAACGACGACGAAATTGCGCCCTTGCTTTTTGTACCTGAATCCGAGTTCATTGCGTTTCATGTGGATGGCATTTTCGATCAAGGAACGGTCCGGATACAATTTGCCCAGCAATTGATTGTCTTCATGGGAAATGACGGTCCCGTCCTGTTTTACGATAAAGATGGAGCCGGTATCATGGCTTACGCCGTTTGATATCATCTGATAAATCTTTTCTTCAAACAAGCGAATGCGGATTTCACCTATAGGCCGGGTTAAATGATTAATGTCTCTGATCTGGCGAACAAGCGAGATTACCTCTTTTTGTCCTTCCCATTGACTTTTCAACTGATAAGGATCACTCCAGAATATCCCGCCGCCTGATTGCTGCGCTTTGGCCGACCAGCGCTCCTCATTGCCTTCGAGCGGTTCGCCAAGCTCAAGCAAAGACTGCTTCTTGATGTTGTACAATGCAATTGAATTGATATAGGGCTTGGACATCAAATGAAAAGTGAAAAAACCCAGCACCTTTTCTTTGGTTTTATCCAGCCCCCCCGCATTATCCATGGCGGAGTAGATCAGCAGATTGCGGGTTTCTTCACTGAAAATGCTATAGGTCGATATATCCTCCACATTGTTCAAGATGGAATTGATATTCAGATCGATCGTATTCAAGAGCCTGTCCGTCGATTTGATCGCTTCATCGTTGAGAATGTGATTGGTTTGTCTCAGCACGAGAATCCCGAACAATGAGGTGGGAAGCGTGACAAGAAGCAGGAAGACAATGATGAATTTCCATTTCAGGCTGATTGATAGCAAGCGAAACCAGTTCATCGGCATCTTACCTTTACTGTGTATAATGAAAGCAAGCCCATTATATCACAAATAAATTGCGGAATCGGACTTGTCAACCTTTTACAGCACCTGCAGTCATGCCTTTGACCAATTGATTCTGCAGGAAGAAATAAATAATCAATGTGGGAATGAGCGCGATCGTCAATCCGGACATTTGCACGCTCAGGCTGGTTGTGAATTGTCCGGCCAAACTGGCAATCGCCAGCGGCAGCGTTTTTAATGCCATATTATTGACCAGCACCAGAGCGAAGGAAAACTCGTTCCAGTTGTTGATAAAATTCATGATTACCACCGTCGCAAGAGCAGGCCTCGTCATCGGCAGGATCACCTTCCAGAACAATTGGAAAATGCCGCAGCCGTCGATAATCGCCGACTCTTCAATATCGCGGTGAAAGGCATTCATAAAACTGACCAGAATGAAGATGGTGATCGGGAAATTCATGGACATATAAGGAAAAAACAGTGAAACCGGCGTATTGATGATCCCGAGCTTGCTCTCAAGGATAAAGATCGGCACCAGCATCGCATGAACCGGCAGCAGCATGCCGAGAATCAGGTAAGTGTAAACAAACGCCTTGGCTTTAAATTGAAAGCGGGAGATAAAAAAGGACGTTACGGCTCCCAAAAGAACGGCCGCAGTGGTGGAAACGATCGTGACAACCATGCTGTTTACAAACGATTGTCCGATATTCACTTGGTTCCACGCACTGAGATAATTGCCGAGATGAAAGCTGGACGGAAAACCAAAAGGATGAAGCGCAATTTGCTGATCCGTTTTTACCGAATTCATGACCATCCAGACAATCGGATAAAGATTGATCAGGACATAGAAAACAAGTATCAAATAAACCATTGATTTTTTCGTTATATTCACCATTTTTCATCCTTCGTCTGTTTTTGGTTTTAACAGGAGGTTGCTGATCATCACAAGCGCGAAACTGAAAATGAAGATCATCAAGGAGATTGCGCTCCCATATCCGTATCTTAGTGAAGAAAACGTATTGTTGTACATATAGAGAGCCATCACTTCCGTTGCATGGTAAGGCCCGCCGTTGGTCATCACATAGATGAGATCAAAGGTCCGCAAGCTGCCGCTTATGCAAAGCATCACACTCACCAATATCGTTCCCCTGAGCATCGGCAAGGTGATAGAACGCGTCATCTGCCAGCCTCTGGCGCCGTCGATTTCGGCAGCTTCATAAATTTCATTGGGGATGTTCTGCAAAGCGGCGAGAAAAATAATCAAATACAACCCTACGTACTGCCAAATAATGGTCACGCAAACGGCGAAGATCGCCAGCTTCGGATCCCCCAGCCAATTTTTTGCCAAGCTGTCCAGTCCTATCAATCTCAGCAACTGGTTGAGCAGGCCGATATCGTAGTTGTACACCACATTCCAGACGATCGAAATAATGACCGTGGAAATGACGACAGGCAGGAAGCCGACAGACCTGAAAAATTTTGCCCCTTTAATTTTGCCGCTGATCAGCAGTGCGATAAAAAGCGCGATCGGAACCTGCCCGAATACGGAAGCGATCAACACATAAAGATTGTTTTGCGCTCCCTTCCAAAAAATCCGATCCGCGATGATTTCCTTGAAGTTGCCAAAACCGATAAAGTGCATCTTGCCCAGCCCATTCCAGTCCATGAAGGAATAATAGAAGGAATTGAAAATGGGAAGAACACTGAAAACCGTATAGATGATCAGCACCGGCGAAAGCCCCAGCGCAATCGCCCAAACTTTGCGATTCAACGTATGAATGAAACCCAACCCCTTTAGACAATGAGAATCAAAGAGCATGCGCTCTTCGATTCCCGTTGTTCCGTTATTTTTTTAGCTGTGCTATGATTGATTATTTTTTACCCCGTTTTGCATGTCTTGAGCCAATTGTTCAGGAGTTGCGCCGCCTATCGTCAGCGCCTGAAGTCCGTTGTTGATCGTGTCCGTCAAATTGGCAGGCAGCACGGCGTCATATACGGGAGCAAACGAAGTGCTCTGCGCTTTTTCCACAAATTCCTTGAACAGCGGCGGCACATCTGCCGGAGCTTGTACTCTGGCAGGAACGACGATTCCGGCGGACATCATGTTCTTGTAGAAATCCTCTGAATAGAAGAACTTGATAAATTCCTCAGCCGCTGCCTTCTTCGCGCCCGTCAAGTTGCTGTTGATCGAGAGACCGGTTCCGATAACGCTCGATACTGCGTTCGGCTGGCCTTTCTCGCCTTCCACCGAAGGGAAGAATGCGATGCCGATATTTTTCTCTTTCGGCGCTTTGGCGACCAGATCCGTGATTGCCCATGATCCTTCGATCATCATTGCGGCTTTGCCTTGCACGAATACATCGCGCTGTTGATTGTTGTCGATATTGTTCATGTCGGAATTAAAAGCTTTCATATCCGCCAATTCTTTAATCACGCTCAGGCCTTTGACAAATTCCGGATCGGTGAACGATGCTTGTCCGCTCAACGCTTTATTCAGGAATTGATTGCCGGTGAAGCGGTCGGCGATCGTCGAGATATAGCAGGATTGCAAAACCCATTTTCCTTTATTGCCGAGTGCGATCGGAGTTACGCCGTTCGCCTTCAAATTCGTGATCAGCTTTTTGAAATCATCGTAGGTGGTCGGGAATTGATCGAATCCCGCAGCTTTGACCTGGTCTTTATCATAATAAATCACATGCGTGTAGTTTTGATTCCCCGGGATCGCATATTGTTTGCCATCGACTTGGTAGTCCGTCAGCAGATCGGCAGGGATCAGCTTGTCCTTCCAAGTGTCTACGATATCATTAATCGGCTGGATCACGCCCGCATCAACCAGAGGGGATAATTCCGCGCCGGGCCATACTTGGAAAATGTCCGGCAGTTGTTTGCCTGCTGCGGAAGTCTTCACTTTGACCTTGTACTGATCATGCGGAATCGTTTCCATTTTCAGTTTGATATTGGGGTGCGTTGCCTCGAAAGCTTTTACCTGATCGAGATGAGGCTTGCTTTGATCGTTCACCCAAATGTTCCAGAAAGACAACTCAACCGTCTCGTCTTTGGCATTGTCCGTCGCTGTCGCTCCGCTGTCTCCGCTTTTTTGCTCGCCTGCCGCATCGTTCTTTGCCCCGCCTCCGCATGCTGCCAACGAAAGGATCAGTACAAGAACCAGCATGCCTGTCAAACCTTTTTTCATCAGATTGTTCAACAAAATATCAGCTCCCCTTTTATTTAATTAAAACGCTTACAGTTATTATTATAATGATCGATAATTGATGAATAAATCCGATAAAATTAAACTAATATCTGAAAATCTACTTACATTTAAAAAAACGACATAACTCGAAAAAAAGGGACTGTTCCAAAAGTCATAAATGACCTGGGGCAGCCACTACCCAAGAACGAAGGTAGCTCTTAACGGGCGGGGGTATGGGTTCCGGTCGCTGTTAGCCAGATAAAGGCGAACGTGTTCACTCCTCCACCCATACCCCACGACCTCGCACTTTTGTTCTCAAGGAGAAACAGTACCAGTCATAATCACTTCGAAACAGCCCCTATGAGAAAATAAAAAGAAACCGCAATTTGGTAAAATGGAAGTATTCCACCCATTACCGAAAAGAAACGGTTTCTTTCGAAACTTCTTAAAATCGAGCAATCCCTCAAGCGTGTTTTTGGGATAGCCCCAAATTGCGACAAATACAAAAGCTTCTTGGCGGCATGTCTTGGTTTGCAACTGGAAGTTTTCGCAGACCCTGAGGGGATTTCTGCTTGGGGTGAGTTTGCTTTCCGTTGCTGAAGGGAAGACCTGAGA
>CAZESH010000260.1:0-6303 GCA_964514665.1 uncultured Caryophanales bacterium | reverse complement strand
GTCCAGATCGTACAGCTTGACACCGAATTCCCGGCAGTTTTGGGACAGCGTGTCGATCTGCTGCTTGGAGATCGGATCGGTAATATTAAAACGGTCTTTGGTTGGCACATTATGATCCATCGTGGCATAGGTCAGATCCGGTCTGCGCACTTTTCTTCCGGAAAGTCTGAGACCTTCGAAGGCTTGGGGGGAAGTCACCTCATGCACCAGATGCAGGTCGACGTAAATAATGCTCGGTTTGCCCGCTTCCTGATGAATGACGTGATGGTCCCAAATTTTTTCGAACATCGTTTTTTTCGTCATCGTTTCATCACCTCAATAGATTTCATGCAAAATTTTTGGTTGTACTCATCGTAACATTTCTTTATTCATTGTTCCAAGATATAATATCTATAAGCGTAATAGGTAATCATTATAATCATGGATTCGGAGTGAATCTATTATGGAACTGCGTCAGCTTCAATACGTCATCCGCATAGCCGAGGAAATGAATTTTTCACGGGCGGCGGAAAAGCTGCATATCGCCCAACCTTCGCTCAGCCAGCAGCTTTCCAAGCTGGAAAAAGAGCTAGGTGTGCTGCTGTTTCAGCGCAGCACGAATTCGGTCGAGATGACGCATGCCGGCACTGTCTTTGTGGAAAAGGCCAGAAAAGTAATCGATCAGGTCGAGCAAATCAAACAGGAAATGGATGATATCGCGCAAATGCGCACGGGCAAGCTGATTATCGGCAGCCTGCCGATTACCGGCTCGCATATTTTACCGATGGTGCTGCCGGTGTTCAGAGCCAAATATCCGCAGGTGGAAATTACATTGGTTGAAGATACAACAGCCAATCTGGAGCATTTGACCTCGATCGGGCAAACGGACATTACCTTACTGTCGCTGCCGCTCGGCGAGCCTTCCTTAAGCTATCGGCCGCTGATCGAAGAGGAAATCCGTCTGGCCGTGCCGCCCTCCCATCCATTGAACGCTGCAGGCGCTGCTGCGGATAATCGGGAGGTTAATTTGGGACGGCTTCGGAATGAACCTTTCATCGTGCTGAAAAAAGGACAGGGGTTCAGGCAAATCGCCATGGAGCTGTGCAAAGAGGCCGGCTTCGTGCCGAAAATCGTATTCGAAAGCAGCAATATCGAAACCGTGCAATCCCTGGTCGCCGCCGGAATGGGCATCGCCTTCGTCCCGGAGATGGTGACGCGCAATCAGTCCGGCGAATATGTGCCCGCCTATTTCCGGCTTGCGCCTCCGTATCCGACGCGAACGCTTGTGATTGCCTTTAAAAAAGGAAGATATCTGTCCAAAGCGGCAGACGCCTTCATGTCAACCGCGCTGCAGATCATGCCGCCAAACGAAAATCAATAGAGATCCGGCCTGCGGTCGGCAAATACAGGGATCGCGGCTCTCACCCGATCGACCTTGTCCAGGTCGATTTCTGCCGCGAGAATCTCTTCTCCCTCGCCGCCCTCGACCATAATCTCGCCCCATGGATCGATCACCATCGAATGGCCGAAAAATTCCGTTCCGCCGCTTATCCCGACACGGTTGCAGGCGGCGACATACATTTGGTTCTCAATCGCTCTGGCCATCAGCAGCGTGCGCCAATGATTGAGCCGCGGAACCGGCCACTCAGCAGGCACGAAGACGATTTTGGCGCCGCCGGCGGCAAGCTTGCGGGTCAATTCGGGAAAACGCAGGTCGTAGCAGATGATCGTCCCCGCCTGAACGCCCTCCAGCCTGAAAACCTCCGATTTGTCTCCCGGGTGCAGGTATTTTTCCTCGTCCATCAAGCGAAACAGATGGATTTTCGAATAATCCGCCATCACCCTGCCCTGGCGGTCAAAGGCGTAAATCGTATTCTTCACCCGTCCCTGTATGGAGTCTGCTACCGAGCCGGCAATCACATTGACGCCATGTTTGACGCAGAATTCCGAAAAAAAAGCTTTTGTTCTTGTCCCTTCCTTGTCGGCGATGGCCCCGATTTGCTCCAAGGCATAGCCGGTATTCCACATTTCCGGCAGCAGGATGACATCCGGCTTTTCAGGCGAAGCCACAGCCTGCTCCAACATTTCTGCAGCATGCTTGTAATTTTGATCGGGATTGCCTGCTTCCACATTCATTTGAATAAGCGATAATCTCAACATCTGTTTGACTCCTTCATCATCGTTCGCGTTATGACCGCTTGGCAATATCGGCCAGCGCTTGCTCCAGCCTTGGAAATTCAAAAGCGAAACCGGCGTCCTCCAGTTTTTTGGGCAGCACCCGTTGGCCCGCAAGAAGAAGATCGGCCATCTCCCCCAGAACCGTTCTGAGTATGAAGGAAGGAAGCGGCATCCAGTGCGGCCTGTGCAGGGCACGGGCAAGAGTGCGCCCGAATTCGTCATGGATTACGGGATTCGGCGCCGTGCAGTTGACAGGTCCGCGGATCGTCTCTTGCTCGATGCAGAACATAATCGCATTGACCATGTCATGGATGTGTATCCAGGAAAGCCACTGCCTGCCGTTGCCGATTTTGCCGCCGGCGCCCAGCTTGTAGGGCAGCATCATCTTGGGCAGCGCGCCTCCGTCGGAGGCAAGCACTAGGCCGATGCGAAGCAGGACCAGACGCGTACCGCTGATTTGCCTGGCCGCCGCTTCCCACCTTTCCACGACCGAAGACAAAAAGTCTATAGTCCGCTCAGGGCTGCGCTCGTCATAGCTTTCCGTAAACGAAGTTCCGTAAATCGACATGCCGGATCCGTTTACGACCACCTTCGGCTTGTTTTCCATAGCGTCAACCACTTCAGCCAGATCGTGTGCTGCCGTCAGCCGGGATTGCAGAATCCGATGCTTGGCCTGCTTTGTCCATCTTTGATTAATCGATTCTCCGGATAAATTCACGATCGCGTCATAGCCGTCGAGGAGCTGCGGATTCCCCTTTAATTCGGCCCAAGTTGCGGACTCCGCAAAGGACAATGCCGCAGTCCGCGGCGTCCGCGACACAAGCAGAACGTAATGCCCGTTCTCCGCAAGACGTTTCATCAAGTGTCCGCCGATAAATCCGCTTCCTCCGGCAACTGCAATTTTCATCCTCAAGACCTCCCCCATGGAGCGGTAAAATGCATCATTATGCTATAAAAGTAACACATTTGGCCGATTTCCAAAAGCCGGTCTGCCAACTATACAGGAACAGCAAAAAATGATACATTGTTTTTACTGTTTGCGCGAAAGAAAACGAATCGTTGAAACACAAAGGGAAAGGGTAAGGAGTGAGCGCATTGGAAAACAAAAAAACCCGCTGGAACGCCGGGCAAATCCAGGCGGCGGACAGCATTCGCCGGCTTCCCGCGCAGTTCTTTGTAAATTTGGTGGATAAAGCCGTCCAACAGACCCGGCAAGGTCATGATGTGATCAATCTCGGCCAAGGAAATCCCGATCTTCCGACACCGCAGCCGATTGTACACGCACTGCAAAAAGCTGCCGAAAATCCGAAATACCATAGATATTCGCCTTTTCGCGGTTACTCGTTTGTCAAAGAAGCGGTTGCCAATAGATACCGCGAAGACTACGGGGTGGAACTGGATCCGGAAACGGAAGTCGCCGTCATGTTCGGCAGCAAGGCCGGCTTGGTGGAAATATGCCAATGCCTGCTGAACCCCGGCGATGTATGCTTGATGCCCGACCCCGGTTATCCCGATTATTGGTCGGGTGTCGCTTTGACGGGAGCACAAATGGTTACGATGCCGCTTGTGCAGGGCAACGATTTTTTGCCGGATTATACGGCGATTTCCGCCGATGACGCCAACGCCGCCAAGCTGATGTTCGTCAATTACCCGAACAATCCGACGGCTGCGGTCGCCTCTGCGGATTTCTACCAAGAGACCGTGCGGTTTGCGGAAAAATACAACATCGTCGTAGCCAGCGATTTGGCTTACGGCGCGATCGGATACGACGGACACAAGCCGCCAAGCTTTCTGCAAACCGAAGGCGCCAAGGAAATCGGCGTAGAATTTTATACGATGTCCAAAACCTACAATATGGCCGGGTGGAGAATTGCCTTCGCTGTCGGAAACGCCCATTTGATCGAGCTGATCAACCTGATTCAGGACCATTATCACTGCAGCTTGTTCGGGGGCCTTCAAGAAGCGGCGGCGGAAGCGCTGAACGGACCGCAGGATGCCGTTGCAAAGCTGCTGCGAACCTATGAAAGCAGAAGAAACGTGCTTTTTGAAGAGCTTGGGCGCATCGGTTGGCAGGCCAAGCCTTCCGCCGGATCGTTCTTTGCCTGGCTGCCGGTGCCGGGCGGTTATTCTTCCGCAGCCTTCTCCGATCTTTTGCTGGATAAGGCAAAGGTCGTCAGCGCACCCGGCATCGGATTCGGGAAGCACGGGGAAGGCTACGTGAGAATGGGCCTGCTGACAAGCGAAGATCGGCTGCGAGAAGCGGCGGAAAGAATTGGCCGATTACGGCTGTTTGATTAAACGCCGTCAGCTTTATGGAAATATCCGTCCGCATCAAAGGCCATCGGTTCCAATCCGCCGATGATCTCGACATGGGGCATCCGCTCGACTTCAGGCAGCAGCGATTCGGAAACGTAAAGCTCCTCCAGATGGAGCGTACTGGCGATCCGCACCACTTTCGCCTGTGCCGCGGCCACGCCCCAATTCGCCCTGAGCGCCGCCTCCAACGCTGCTTTATCATGATCCAGCACAAGCGGTATCGCACCCCGCTGCAAAAACGAGCTGGTGATGACATTTTCATTCATCGCCTGGAAATTGATTTTATTAAACAGACGTCTGGTCGTCAGATCGGCCAGACCGATGCCCAGCGCATTGCCGTGCGAAGCCTCGCTCAGGTCGCCGGCAATGATATATTTGATCGCAGGCGCAGCAGGCTCCTGCTCTCCCAAAATCCGCAGCCGCCCGATAATGTTCGTATCCATGCCCGTGCCGCTGTGGTTTTTGCCGATTTCATCCACAAACAGCACATCGATGTCATTCACTGGCAGCTTCGGCATCAAGGTTTTGGAAAACTCAAGCAGTTGCTTTTCCCGCTCCTCGATTTCCTGTACGTCCATCGCTTCGATCACCGCCGTCTGTTCAAGCGCATTTTCGACAATGCCGATGCCGCACAGCACATTAAGTTTTTCAAAATTCACCCGTGCCACCTCCGGCATCAGGTCGCGTATCCCGTGAATCCCGTAGCTGTGCAGGAGCAGCGCCTGCTTATGCTTGCCGATGCCGATCGCGGCCATTTTCATCAAACCGCTTTCGATGGATTGCGACGATTTGAAATCGGTATGGGCCTTTATTCGGCCCATGAGGATAAGCGCATCGGATTCCAGAATGTTTTTGTCCGCGTAAACGGGAAGACCGCCGTCAGTTTCCCCGACCTGCCCGACTTCCATCGAAGAAAGAATCGGCGCGCCGCAGTATGCCTCTGTAATACCGAGACTTTCCAGCACCTCGAGCTGACTCTCCGCTGTGGCCCCGCCATGGCTGCCCATCGCAGGAATGATGCGCGGTTCGGCTCCGAGCTTTTGCAGCTCACTAACCAAGGTGCGGAGCATCAGGGCGATATTGGCGATCCCGCGGCTGCCCGCCGTTATCGCCACCTTCATGCCGGGAGCAACTTTTTGCGGCAATCCGATCTTCTGCATTTGACGTGCAACTTCCCCTTCAATATCACCGACGGCGGGAACCGGGAAGGTTTGCCTGATTTTAACCATTTTCGGCAGCTCCATCTTTGTCACCTCTTATTTGAATTTGGCATTTGCTTTGGGAGACAATTCCACCGCCTGCAGAATCGCTTCCTTAAGGCTCAACGCATCGGCAATGCCTTTTCCGGCAATGTCGAAAGCTGTGCCGTGATCCACGCTTGTGCGGATAATCGGCAGCCCGACGGTAATGTTCACACCTGATTCCAGGCCCAATACCTTGACCGGAATATGTCCTTGATCATGGTACATCGCAACGACGATGTCAAAATCACCTCGAACCGCGCGGAAAAACAACGTGTCGGCCGCATAAGGCCCGGATGCGAGCATGCCATCCCGCTGCGCCCTTTCCACAGCCGGCACGATTTTCGTCTCCTCCTCGCTTTGCCCGAACAACCCGTTTTCCCCGGCATGGGGATTGATCCCGCAAACGGCAATGCGCGGCTCGTCGTATCCCGCTTTTTGCAGCGTATTGTGCGCCATCTTGATGACTTGGTAAACCCTTTCCGGTTCAATGATGCGCACGGCGTCGGCCAATCCGATGTGGGTCGTGACGTGAATGACCTTCAGCTTCGGTGAGCTGAGCATCATCGCGTACTGTTCGGATCCGGTC
>CAZESH010000259.1:0-6321 GCA_964514665.1 uncultured Caryophanales bacterium | reverse complement strand
TTCCGGCAAAGATGTGTAAACGTCCAGTACAAGCCTGACAGACCAAGAACCATCGTAGCATATGCTTAAAAGCGAAGATCTCCGACTTTCATGGTTCTAGGTCTCTCAGGTCCTCCCTTTAGCGACGGAAAGCAAAATCACCCGGATCGGAACCCTCATCCTCTTTCTCCATGGCAAACCGGCAGTTCTGAAAAAAGAGCCGTCTCTCAGGTCTTTTGACCTTTGAGACAGCTCCTTAAACACGTGCTGTCGCTTATACTTTGTTTTTGTCCCCGTCATCGTTTGAATCGTCTGATTCAGGATCGTTCTTTTCTTTGCTTTTATCGAAATCCAGCTTGTTCTGCTGATCTTGGGTTTGGATGTTTACCTTAACGTCCTCTTGGGTCGGGGAAGCATCCTGCTTAGCGTCCTCTTGAGGCTCGGAAGGAACCTCGATAACCTCATCCAATTTTCCGTTTTCCATCAGCTGGCGAATAATTTCCACATCGAGCGTTTCTTTTTCCAACAAAGATTGGGCAATCAAATGAACCTTATCTTCGTGCTTGGTCAAGATGTCTCTTGCCTTCTCATAGCAGCTGCGGATAATCGATTGCATCTCCTGGTCGATTTCATAAGCAATGGCGTCACTGTAATTCTGTTCGTGACCAATATCCCTGCCTAAAAATACCTGCCCTTGGGAACTGCCGAACTGCATCGGTCCGAGCTTTTCGCTCATCCCATACTCCATAATCATGCTGCGTACAATGCTGGTTGCCTTTTTGAAATCGTCGTAGGCTCCCGTTCCGATTTCTCCGATGAACTTCTCCTCGGAAACGCGTCCGGCCAACATCCCGGTTACCCGTTCCAAAAGCTCCTTCTTCGTAATCAGCAGGCGATCTTCCTTCGGCATCATCATCACGTAGCCTCCGGCTCTGCCTCTCGGAATGATCGTCACCTTTTGCACCATATCGGCATTTTCCAAATAATAGCCGACAACGGTATGACCGGATTCATGGTAGGCCACAATGCGTTTTTCCCTATCGCTGATGATCCGGCTCTTCTTCTCGACACCGACCATTACTCGTTCCACCGCTTCCTCCACTTCTTTCATGGAAATGTCCTTGCGGTTTCTGCGGGCAGCCAGCAGGGCCGCTTCATTCAGCAGATTTTCCAAGTCAGCCCCGGTAAAACCGGTTGTAAATTTAGCGATTACATCCAGCTTGACATCTTTATTTAACGGTTTGTTCCTGGAATGCACTTTCAGTACAGCTTCGCGTCCTTTGAGATCCGGTCGATCGACGGTGATCTGACGGTCAAAGCGTCCCGGACGGAGCAGCGCAGGATCCAGAATGTCGGGACGGTTGGTTGCCGCCACAATGATAATCCCTTCGTTGGCTCCGAAACCGTCCATTTCAACCAGCAATTGGTTCAAAGTCTGTTCGCGTTCATCATGTCCCCCGCCTAATCCGGCGCCGCGTTGACGGCCGACAGCGTCAATCTCGTCTATAAAGATAATGCAGGGCGCGTTTTTCTTGGCATTTTCAAACAAATCACGAACACGGGAAGCGCCGACACCGACAAACATTTCCACAAAATCGGAACCGCTGATGCTGAAGAAAGGCACTCCCGCTTCACCCGCCACGGCCCGTGCGAGCAATGTTTTACCGGTACCCGGAGGACCCACCAGCAAAACCCCTTTGGGAATGCGTGCGCCGACGGCGGCAAACTTGCGGGGATCCTTGAGGAACTCCACCACTTCCACAAGTTCCTGCTTTTCCTCATCCGCACCGGCCACATCCTCGAAGGTGACCCGCTTCTTATCTTCGTTATATAATCGGGCTCGGCTTTTGCCGAAATTCATTACTTTTCCGCCGCCGCCCTGAGCCTGGTTCAACAAGAAGAAGAACAAGATAAAAATAATCACGAACGGAACAATGGAAGTCAGGAACGTAATCCAGACATTTTCACCTTCCATTTTCTTATACGATTCCTGGCCGACCCCTTTGTCTTCAATGAGCTTTACAACGCTGTCACTGAAAGGGGCGCGTGTATAAAAATTTGTTTTATCCGCATGCGGATGCTTATACTTACCATTAATAAGGTATGTATACCCATCGAACTGCAGCGTCACTTGTTCTACGTTGTTTTGTTGCAGCTCTACACGGAATTCATCATACCTGATTTCTTCCCGCTGATCATTTTGATTGCTGATAAAGTGTACGATTCCGACGGTGACCAAAAATATAATCAAATAAAATCCGGTATTGCGAATAATCCTGTTCATCCCCTACCTCCTCTCAATGCACACTTTTTTTATTGTACCATAGTACACATTCGCATCACAATAGAGCATCATTTTCCCAAATCCTTTGCAGACGATCTTGTCCTTAACCGGAGTAGACCGCAGGTTTTAATATGCCGACATAAGGCAAATTGCGGTACTTTTCCGCATAATCCAAACCGTAGCCGACAACAAAAGAATCGGGGAGAATAAAGCCTTTATAATCGGCTTCCATATCCACCGTTCTCTTTCCCGGCTTGTCAAATAAGGTAACGATAGAAACGGACAAAGCGTTTCTCCGTTCCAATACATCAATCAAATAGCTTAACGTCAACCCGCTGTCCATAATATCTTCGACAATCAGAACGTCCCGTCCTTCAACGGGCACATCCAAGTCTTTGATAATCTTGACGACGCCGGAGGATTTCGTCGATTGGCCATAGCTGGACACCGCCATGAAATCAATCTCCAGCGGCATGTCTAGACGCTTGACTAAATCCGCCATGAAAATCAATGCGCCTTTCAAAACACAAATCACGAGCGGGTTGCGATCGGCGAAATCCTCAGAAATCCGGTTTGCCAGCTCTTTGATCTTGGCTTGAATCTGTTCTTCGTTGTACAAAATTTCCTCAATGTCGTTATGCAACCAAGAACCCTCCTGCTTTCATAAGTATGTGATCGGGGTTGCAATCATTCAATCGAATGCTGTTCGCGCTCGAAAATCCTCACGCTCAAAATCCGCGTTGAATTTTGAGCGGTCAAAGCCAGCTCCGACCGCCGCAGCCCGGGGACCCACAATACGTTTTGATCCGCATCGACCAGCAAAGGAATCCTTTCCCGCTCCAACCGGCTGATCTTGGCATCAATGAACATATCTTTTACTTTTTTATGGCCATTTAAACCTTTCGTGCGGATTCGGTCTCCCTTGCGCCGACTGCGCAAAGTCAAGGGAAAATGCAATTGATCGGCGTCAAAATACGCTTCCGCCACACACTTGCCGGCAACTGTGTCCATCGCAGGAATATCGGCACCTTTCCATTCGAAGACCACGGTTTGCCCGATTTCGGATATCGTTACGGAAGTCGGAATTTCGGGGATGGCATATTCATATGCTTCGCCTGCAGGTTGAGGCGAACGCAACGATTTGACAAGCATCACCTTATCGTAATCCCTTACAAAAGTGATTTCCTCACTGATATGGAGTTCGAGAGAGGGGGTGGCTTGCCCCGCCACGGCAAGGCGAATCGCATCGATTTTCTGAAAATCCGCCGTACGCATATCGGCATCAGATGGCGTCCCCGATGAAAGATAACTTAATATTAGTTTAATCAATCTCCTTTGTAAAGCAATTGGGCGCGTGAGAAAAGAATTTCTCGAAAATTCGAAATTTCCTTGACTGCCAACGATTATTTCGTCAAATAGCGCCTTGGTTTGTCCCTCCAGATAGTCGTTTTCACTGCTGAATTGCTCCGCCAAACGATTAATGGACTCCCCGATCTTCGGATTATAGCTTTGCAAAAAAGGGATAATGTCCAGACGAACCTGATTGCGGAAATATTTCTTTTCCTTATTGCTGCTGTCTTCGCATACCGGCAGTTCGTAGCTGCGGCAGTAGGCTTCCAGCTCTGTTTTCTTAATACGCAGCAGAGGTCGTACAAGTTCCACATTTTTTTCCCTGCGTTTGATCGGAATCCCGGATAATCCGGATAGCCCGCTGCCGCGGATCAGCCGCATCAGCACCGTTTCTGTTTGATCGTCGGCATGATGCCCCAAAACGATTTTCGAAGCCCGATGCTTTTCCGCGATTCGGATCAAAAACTCGTACCTTTTTTCCCTTGCCGCAAGCTGCACATTCAAGCCGCTTCGCTTCATCCAGCCCAGGACATCCAGCTTCCCGTATTCGAATATCAAACCAAGCCGTTCGCTGAATTGCCGAACCGAAGCAGCCTCAAGTTCGGATTCGGAGATACGCAGCTGATGGTTGATATGGGCTACGATCAACTTCCAGCCACGCTCTTTGCCCATCCGGTCCAGCAGATGCAAAAGCGCGATAGAGTCCGTTCCTCCGGAAACGGCAACTACCGCAGTCTCTCCCTGCTCCAACAGCCTCTCCCGATCAATCGTTTCGGCAACCCTTCCTAACAAATCCATCCCCAGTCAATCCCTTCAGAATTTCCCTCAGCGCCACACCATAAAAACAGCTGTAACAAACAATAAGACGGATGCGATAAAAAATCCACGCAACCAGCTCCCCGATTTACGCTGCGATTTTTTGAAGCGCAGCATGGCATTCGACCAATCCCGCAAAGCTTCGTCGGCAAAGCGATATTTTCCGCGGATCGCCGACTCCAAAATAGCCGAGATCGGGAGACACTGCTGAGTCGTATGCAATACCTCCAGCAGATAGCCTTCCGTACGCTGCTGGGGGAGCAGTTGATGCGATTTTTCGATTCTCCCTCTATCATCTGTCAATTGCAAGATCAAAATAGCAAACGAAAACAAATCATAGGCGGGATCGGCTATTCTTGTCCCTCCCCCCCAGTATCCGCGATCATATATTTGCGTGAACTGCTTGACCGATTTGCCCATGGCCGCCAAACCGCCGTAATCCACCAATTCCACTTTTCCGTAGCCGGTGACCAGGATATTCTCGGGTTTGATATCTCCGAATATCCAGCCGAGCCGATGCAGGTGGTTTAAGCTCTTCAGCAGATGATGCCCGATAACCATCAGCCACTCGCTGCCGTATTTTTGCAAATAATCGGCAAGTCTTTCGCCCCGCACATATTTCATTACATAGAAAGAATAGGCTCTCCCCTGCTGCTCAAAATCGTCTGCATCAATAAGAAACGGGGCCTTCTGACCGGTTCGGTCAAGCATCCGCAGGGCGTTGATCTCGGATTGGAGATCCAACGATTCGTAACCGATTTTCATCGCATACGGCTCCCCGGAGAAGGTGACCAAATACACTTTTCCGTTCGCGCCCTCGCCGAGCAACCGGATGATTTTGTAGCTGCGCCGGTTCCATTTGCCGGAAATACGCATGTTTCTGTCAAGCATCAAGTCAGAGGATGTAATCACTCAACATACCGCCTTTTGGCTTGTGCACCCCCGTCCGTATCGGACATTCCGGGAAGGAGGGAATCCGTTCCACCGCCCACGAGTCCTTCCTGTCCATACAGCATGTAACGCACGCAGCGAATAATCGCCGGTCCGGTCGGGGTCGTACCCTTCATGTTTAATTTATAGAATAAGTTATCCATTTTTGCAAGGTCGTCGGTCCAATCCAAGTCCAATTGGATCTCTTCGCCTTCGCGCATGCTTTTCGGAAAATGCATCACACTAATCTCGCTCTTGCCTTCCCTCGCCCGCAAGCTGATGCCAAGATCCAAGATCGTATCCAGCACGGCAGGCAATTTGGGCTTCATGCTGGCGCTTGCATCGACCAAAAGCGCGACCCTGAGCTGCGACGATTCGGTCATGCGATCCATAACCTCGACAATCTTCCCTCTCTGCTCGGGAGGAAGATCTTCAAGCGATTGTTCGCTGCCCAAAATTTGTTTTAATTCTTTCTTTACGATCAGCTGGATCGAATGCGTAACGGTTTTGCGGGTCATCATTTGCACCGTCTGCGACAGCTGCGAGGTCGGCACGATCCTGCACATGCCCCCGCCTGCCCGGGCAATCTGCTCGATTTCCTCAATTCCCCGCGAACCGATTTCTCCCTGCTCGACCACGCCTACTACATTGACCACGATTTCTTCGGCCTGTGCTTGTGCCGCCGCCATGACGGGACTGATGCCTACATTGGAACATCCGTCCGTAATCAAAATGATTTGCCTGATCATGGTTGATTCCTCCTTTTACTTTGAAAACAATAGGGCAAAATTTTCCTGTTTTGTTATTACCATTGTCGCCATTCATTCCAAGGAATAATCAACTCTGTCGGCAAAAGAAAAGCTCCGTTTATGCGGAGCCTAGGCCTTTGAGAAACCCTATAGATCGAACCTGAGTCCTTTTATGCAAATGCTTCGATGGTTCTTGGTCTGTCAGGTTTGGAC
>CAZESH010000258.1:0-6359 GCA_964514665.1 uncultured Caryophanales bacterium | reverse complement strand
TATCAATAGCGATCAAGGCAGCCACTTTACCAACCCAGATTATGTGCAACTCTTAGAAACTGCCGGTGTTCAAATCTCGATGGATGGAAAAGGACAAGCACTGGACAATGTAAGAACGGAACGCTTCTTCCGGACGCTAAAATACGACCTGATTTACATCCATGATTTCGAGACACCAAGGCAATTGAGAGCAAACTTGAAGCGATACCTCCATGAATACAACACCTATCGCCCGCACTCGTCCATTGGCGATCTATGCCCGGATGACGTCTATTTTGGCCAAGATCCGATCGCTGCTTAAAGACCCAAATTACGAAAGGAGAATTAACTTAGAAATTGTTCTAACGTGTCTTGACATTGGGGAGCAGTATAAAGAGGCGTTTGAGGCTTCTCGGCATCACATACAGACTTCATGGTAAAGGGCGGCTGGAAGACTAGCTTATGCCTTTCAAGGTTTCATTTTCTTCGTAGCGGTTTATAAGTGCAGATAGCAAATAAATTTCGAGGTGAAGTTACAGGAATTTAAATTGCTGTAACCGAAGGAAGAATGCTTGAGGGTACAATTGAATTCTTTGAGGATGGATTTTACCAAAATTATGTACGGTTGTAAGAAGGTATTATAATTTTGGTGGAGAAACATTTTAAAGAGATCATTGGATAACGATGTAATTGGCTACAAAAAAATTAGGTGAAAGAGAAGAACCTAGCAAAAAACTTCGGATAGACAAAAATATTAGAGGAACATTAGAAATCTGAAACGGGTGAAAAAATTGATTGGACATCCAATATTAAATAAAATAAAAGGCGGATTGATTGTATCTTGTCAAGCTCTTGAGGAAGAGCCGCTATATGGCTCCAATATGATGGCAGCGATGGCTTATGCGGCACAACAAGGAGGGGCGGTGGGTATTCGAGCAAATTCGCCAAGAGATATTCAAAGTATCAAGAAAAAATGTCACTTGCCTTTAATTGGACTGTATAAAAAGCATTATTCCGAATCCCCCGTATACATCACACCGACAATAGAAGAAGTAACTCAAGTGGTTGAAGCCGGGGCCGATATCGTTGCAATAGACGCAACAGCACAGTCGCGACCAGGCGGGGAAACGTTGGAGCATTTCATTTCGGCAATTCGAAAAAAGCATCCAGAGACACTGATAGTTGCTGATATCTCCTCTTTTGAAGAAGGGAAGAACGCGATTCGACTTGGCGTTGACATTTTGTCTACGACATTATCCGGCTATACGCCCTACAGTCCGCAAATTGAAAAGCCGGACATAGAGCTGGTCAAGAAGTTGGCTGACCTGAATGTCATTCCCGTATTGGCTGAAGGAAGGATATGGACGGTTGAGGAATGCTCGGCATGCATGGCAGCAGGAGCTTTTGCAGTGGTTGTAGGCACAGCTATCACACGGCCGCAAGAAATTACAAGACGATTTGTCCAATCTATTTCCAAAATTTATAATGAGAACATAGAGTTTAAATCTTAGTGTGAGGTGTGTTTATGAAACAAACGAGAAAAACGAGCAATAACTCCAATACGCTGCTTCTCATAACCAGCATTTACAACTCCTTGACAAAAGCGGAGAAGAAGGTGGCCGATGCGGTGGTGAATAATCCTGAAGAAGCGATATATTTAACCGTAACCGATCTATCGGAAAAAGCGAGGGTTGGAGAAACTTCCGTTATTCGTTTCTGCCGTAAGCTTGGGTACCGGGGCTATCATGATTTTAAGCTTGCCATTGCTCAGGATATCGTAAATTTACCTGAC
The DNA here is from genome assembly GCA_964514665.1 of uncultured Caryophanales bacterium. Classification (GTDB taxonomy): domain Bacteria; phylum Bacillota; class Bacilli; order Paenibacillales; family KCTC-25726; genus CAZESH01. The sequence continues at coordinate 4,588 of CAZESH010000258.1, read as the reverse complement.
GTCATTGAAGGGCAAATAGAAGAATCCGACTCGGTTGAAGCCATTGCCCAGAAGATTACCATGAACAACGCAAGATTGCTCCAAAACACCCTGGATTTGATACGAACCGACGAATTGAAAAAAGCGGCGCTTGCCATTAAGAACAGCAGAAAGTTATATATATATGGTGTTGGTTCCTCCGGTATAACGGCGCTCGACGCCCATTATAGATTTATGAGACTCGGTCAGAATGTGGAAGCTCAGCGAGATGCGCACATTATTTCGATGTCTGCCTCGCTGGTGAGTAAGGGAGATGTCGTATTGGGGATTTCCACTTCGGGAAGCACAAGAGATTTGGTGGACCCAATAAGACAAGCCCAAAAAAACGGGGCTTCAGTTATCTGTTTGACCAGTCACGCACGATCACCCATCACGAAACATGCTGATTGCGTTCTATTGGTTCCATCAAAGGAAATGCCGAATCAGGGAGGGGCACTTTCCACGAAGATTACCCATATTCACATGCTGGATATTCTAAGTTCCTTGGTGTATTTGTTAAATAAAGACTCAGCAAATCTCTCGATTAAGAATACAGCAGAGGCTGTTGCAGATAAATTGTATTAACATATTTCGAAGGCAGTAGAGGAAATGACCGAATGCACAGTGGGTGTTGAATAATTAATTTAACATCAATCTATTTTTTTCAAAAATTTTGAAGAATGTATCCACTAATTGATATCAAATTCGTAATTATTCAGGCACTCTTAAATCCCCGCTGGACCCAAACCTCTCCTTATGTAAACAAAACTGATGAAGTTACCTATTGTTTTTTACCACCTCGAATAGAGGTCGTTAAAGAAACCTCAACTTCATTATGAAAACACTTACTCTGTGAATACCATTATCTCAGTTTCCCGGTACGGTCGACGAAGAGATGAAGTATCTAACAGATTATGAAGGGAATGGTGCCCGGGGCGGTTAAAGGCTAAACAAGTTTATTCATATTCAAAATCGTACATATCCACTGGCTGAATCGCCGGTGGATATGTACTATGTAGGATAGAGTGATTAATAGACTATTATGCAAAGGGGAATTGCAATGAAGCTTACCAACAAAATCGGTATCATAGTGGACAGTTTTGGGATCGGTGTTCGTGAAGGTTTGAAAAAAGCGAAGGAACTCGGAGTAGACGGTGTGCAAATATACGCTGTAAAAGGAGAAATGGATCCGGATCATCTATCTTCCGCAGCACGCAAGGAATTGAAAGCATACATCGGCTCCCTGGGTTTGGAAATTTCGGCGCTGGTCGGCGACCTGGGCGGGCACGGATTTCAAGTACGCGAGGAGAACCGCTGGAAGATCGACAAATCTAAGAGAATTATCGATCTAGCCAAAGATCTCGGAACAGATATTGTCACCACTCATATCGGAATTACGCCTAAAGAGCATCAAGGCGAATTGTTTGAAACGATGCATGAGGCTTGCGAAGAATTAGGACAATACGCCAAAAGCATGGACGCATATTTCGCTATTGAGACGGGACCGGAGCCGGCTGCGCATTTGAAATCTTTTCTCGATACATTAAGCACCAACGGCGTATCCGTCAATTTCGATCCGGCCAATATGGTGATGGTTACCGGCGATGACCCGGTTGAAGGCGTTCGATTGTTGAAAGATTATGTTGTTCATACCCATGTGAAAGACGGCATCAGATATAAAGAAGTGGACCCGCGCATGGTATATGGCGCTCCGGGATACGAGCCGATGGACCATGAGAAAATCGCACAGATGGTCACATCCGGGGAATTGTTCAAGGAAGTTCCGCTAGGTGAAGGAAAAGTCGATTTCGATCTTTATTTCAAAGCCCTCCAAGAAATGGGTTACACCGGATACTTGACCATCGAACGGGAAGTTGGAACCCAACCGGAAATCGATATCCGAAAAGCGGTTGAATTTTTGAAAAGGTACAAATAAGCGCACTGAAGCACGGCACTGAGAAGTTTCAGTTTTTTTGAATACGGTCCCATCGCTTGTGAACAAAAAAAATAAGATGGAGGTGTAAGCTTTTGTATAATGAATTGACTACTCCTGCCGTGATCGTTGATTTTGATATCGCCGAAGCCAATATATCATATCCCGCATGGCTTCTCGGCTGCGTGCAAAGGGCATCCGGCATAGACCCCAATAGACGGGGGATTGCACCGAACTGGAAGACAACCCGGGAATGACATTGTTGATTTTGCCAAGATGATTATAGAATTGCCGGGGTTGAATATAATCGGAATTATGGGTATTTCGGCACCATCTATAAAAACCGAAGTGAAAAGGACTTTGTTGAGGCGGTACAATACGAATCGAAAGTCATGCAAAACACGGTGAATCGAATGAATGAGATAGGCATTTCGATGCAATTGATCAGTTCGGGCTCCACTCCGGCTTCCCTCCTGGCAAATGAAGAAAACTGCGCTCTGCGGGTGATTGCGACCGTGGTCAGCAAACCGCTTCCCGGCAGGGCTGCGATCGATGCGGGGAGCAAAACGCTAACCAGCGACAAAGCTGCTCATAGGGAAGGTTATGGTTATGTCGTCGGTTTGCAGGGAGTCAGTATTTCAGCACTTAACGAGGAACACGGGTTTATTGAATTTGACCCCGAAGAAGTTTCTTTAAAGGTTGGAGACCGGTTGGAAATAATTCCGAACCATTCCTGTGTGATACCCAATCTGTATGATTTCATAAACGGGGTTCGAAAAGGAAAAGTAACCGAATCGATTAAAGTCGATGCGCGCGGACGCAACTATTAAAAGGAGGCAAATAAAATGGGAAAAATCGAGGAACGTTTAAAAAGTCTGAATATCGAGCTGCCTCGACCGCCTGCTCCAGCGGCGATTTATGTTCCGGCAGTAACCGTCGACAACTTGGTGTACACTTCTGGAAACGATTGCCGGATTGACGGCAAATTGATGTTTACGGGAAAAGTGGGAAAGGACCTTACGATCGAGCAGGGACAACTTGCTGCGCGACAAACGATGATCAATCTCCTGTCCGTTCTGAAGGTTCACCTCGGTGACTTGGACCGTGTAGAGCGGATCGTCAAATTGTTGGCGTTTGTCAACAGTGCACCCGGGTTTATAGAGCAGCCATACGTGATAAACGGCGCATCCGCTTTGCTTGAGGAAGTTTTCGGGGAGGCGGGAAAGCATGCGAGATCAGCAATTGCGGCCCCGGAATTGCCATTCGACACCCCGGTTGAAATTGAAATGATCGTTCAAATCAAATCATGAAAAAATTGACTTGAGGGGTGAGCAGTGATGCTGGATATGATAATTCGCGGCGGCCGGATTATTGATGGTTTGGGGACGCCTTCATTTTCAGGGGATATGGGGATCAAAGACGGCAGAATTGTGGAGGTGGCGGAACGTATTGATCGTTCTGCCAAGCAGACGGTTGATGCGGATGGACTGTATGTGGCGCCCGGTTTTATCGACGTCCACTCGCATGACGATTTGGCTGTTCTTCATGATCCTTTTTTATTGCCGAAGCTTCAGCAAGGAATCACCACAACGATTGTGGGGAATTGCGGTCTGGGGCCTGCGCCTGCCGCTGATCAGCCGGATTTGCGGGAAGCGCTGCGCAAGTATGTCGAACCTGTGCTAGGCGACTGGGAGCCAAAAGAACAATCGAGAGAACGCGGTTTCGGCTTTTCCCTTGTATCTGATTATGTACGGGCTGTCACTGAAACGAAGCATGCCTTGAATGTAGCCGTGCTTATTGCGCACGGTTCCCTGCGCATTGCCGTAATGGGTTTTACTGACCGTGAGGGGACGGAAGACGAGATTCGTCAAATGCAGTCCCTTATTGCGGAAGCGATGAAGTCGGGGGCATTGGGCATGTCGCTGGGTTTGATGTATGCGCCGGGATGCTTCTCAACCAGGCATGAACTGATTGAATTGGCAAAGGAAGTTGCACGGCATGGCGGAATGCTGGCAACACATATTCGCGGAGAAGGGGATTTATTGATCCCGTCCATAAAGGAAATGATTGATATCGGGCGGGAAGCGGGTTTGCCCGTGCATATTTCCCATCTGAAATCCGTCGGAATACGAAATTGGGGAAAGCTCAAGCAAGCGATCGATGTGATTTCGGAAGCCCGAAATCAAGGCTTGGATGTGTCCTGCGATGCTTATCCGTACACGGCTGGAAGCACAACCATCACTTCGCTTCTCCCCCCTTGGGCGCTTCAAGGTGGTGTGGAAGAAGCACTGAGGAGAATCAACGATCCGGACGACCGCGAGCGCATTAGTCAAGAACTCGGTCAACCCGGAACCACATGGGACAATGTTGCTTACTTAACCGGGTTTGATCGGATCGTCTTGGCTTCCTCTGCCATAGATATTCTCAAATCCTATGAGGGGCTGTCATTTGATCAAATTGGGCAAAAAATGGACTGCAGTCCTTTAGATGCTTATTTGAACGTGCTTCAAATCGGCGGAGGAGATGAAACAATCGTCGTTCATCATATGAGCGAACAAGACCTGCAGGAAGTTTTGAAATTTCAATACGCCTCTTTCGGCAGTGACGGTTTGCCGCTGAGGGAAGGACATCCTCATC
>CAZESH010000257.1:0-6375 GCA_964514665.1 uncultured Caryophanales bacterium | reverse complement strand
ATTCAGAGCGTCCGGGCGGGTACACGCGTATTCTGAAATTAGGACCTCGTCGTGGAGATTCTGCTCCAATGGTTTTTTTGGAATTGGTGGACCGGGCTTAAGTACTGGACTCGGGATGAGAAGGGGTGGTCAGAATCCACGGATTCTGATCAAGCCCTTTTTTTGCGACTTGGACCCCACTGCAAAAGCGTGACGAGCGGAGGAACGAATGCGGAACCTTTTTCTGAAGATCAATTATGTGGGAACGAATTATAACGGTTTTCAATCGCAGCCGCAAAAGAACACGATCGAAGATAAGTTGAAAGCGGCGATCGAAAAGCTGACCGGGGAAAAAGTAAAGATCATTTCTTCGGGCAGAACGGATGCCGGTGTACATGCAAGAGGGCAGGTTTGCAATTTTCATACGTCATCCCCGATTCCTGAAGAAAATTGGTGCATGGCGCTCAATACGCTGCTGCCGCATGACATCGTCGTCTTGGAGGCTAAGGAAGTAGCGACCGAATTTCACGCCAGACGTTTTGCCAAGCGTAAAACCTATCGTTATACGATCAATCCGGATCGTTTTATCGACGTATTCCAACGGGGATTTCAGCTTCATCATCCCGGAAAGCTGGAAGTGGAGAGCATGATTGAAGCGCTGGATGCTATCGTTGGCGCGCATGATTTCACTTCATTTTGTTCGGTAAGAACCGATAAGCTGGACCGGATTCGCACGATTTTTGAAGCGAGATTGGAACAAGCCGATCCAGCCTATCTTGGAGCAAAAAGACCGATTCATATTTATATCAGCGGCAGCGGCTTTTTATATAACATGGTCCGCATCATTGCCGGTACGTTGATTCAGGTCGGTGAAGGCAAAAGAAGCAGTCAGGACATGAGGCGCATCCTGGATGGAAAAAACCGTGCATTGGCGGGACCAACAGCGCCTTCCCATGGTTTAATATTGTGGAGCGTGGAATACGACTAATAAAATTTTAGATCGCATATTGATTCCAGATCGATTTTGTTGTAATATATTAGTTGGTCTTTCTTAGCTGAGCATCCCACGCCCCAAGCTAAGAATACCATTGTCTCATAAGCTTCTTCCATAAGCTTGTGAATGTGAAATAATCACTATCGATATGCACCTGAGCACTGATTGTGCCAAGGTTCGAAGGAGGATAAAGGCATGCGCACCACTTATATGGCGAAAACCAATGAAGTCGAGCGCAAATGGTACGTAATTGACGCAGAAGGCAAAACGCTTGGTCGTTTAGCCAGCGAAGCGGCAAGTATCATTCGCGGTAAACATAAACCCGAATTTACTCCCCATGTGGATACAGGCGATTTCGTAATCGTCATCAACGCCGAGAAAATCCATTTAACCGGGAAAAAGCTGCAAAACAAAATGTACTATCGTCATTCCGGCCATCCGGGCGGATTGAAGACTACATCGGCTCAACAAATGTTGAATACAAAACCTGAACGTGTGGTTGAAGCCGCAATTCACGGCATGATTCCAAAAAATCGTTTGGGCGAAAAAATGAAGCTGAAATTGAAAGTATACGCGGGAACTGAACATCCGCATACAGCACAACAACCGGAAGTTTGGGAACTTCGCGGGTAATCTAAAGGAGGTTTGTTTTCATGGCTCAAGTGCAATATTATGGAACGGGTCGCCGCAAACACTCGATTGCCCGTGTTCGTTTGGTTCCGGGTGAAGGGCGAATCGTGATCAACAATCGTGAAATTGACGACTATTTTGGTTTGGAAACATTAAAGCTAATCGTAAAGCAGCCTTTAAACCTGACAAGCACGATCGGTAGATACGATGTGCTGGTTAATGCTCACGGAGGCGGTAATTCCGGTCAAGCTGGAGCCATTCGTCATGGCATCTCCCGCGCGCTTTTGAAGGTCGATCCGGAATATCGTCCGTCCTTGAAAAAAGCCGGGTTTCTCACACGCGATCCGCGTATGAAAGAACGTAAAAAATACGGTCTTAAAGCAGCTCGTCGCGCACCTCAATTTTCCAAGCGTTAAAAATCTTTTTCAGGATACAAAAAAGAACCTTCTCTGGCTACAGAGAAGGTTCTTTTTTTGTGCAATCTTCCCTTTGATTTTTTGGAATATTTTGGCGTCACGCTCTTTATGACTGGGGAATAAAATGAATCGTGTTGATTTATAAGAAGTTCATTGACTTCTATTAAAAAACGCTTATAATTAATTAATAAGTAAATCCATATAAGAATACTAGGAATTAACGGAGGGGTATTTTAAATGAACTTGTTGGAAAAGGAAGCTTTTACAAGGCAAGCCATTGAACGCTTTGAAAATGCATCTCCACAGGAGCTGCTGGCATGGGCCGTGGACCGCTTTCCCAAGATCACACTGGCCTGCAGCTTTGGTGCAGAAGACGTGGCGCTGGTCGATTTGCTGCAGCGGATCAGTCCGCAAACAGATATTTTTTATCTTGATACGGGATTTCATTTTTCAGAAACCTATGAGACTAGAGATCGTCTTGAGCAATACTACAAGATAAAATTCGTACAGGTCAAGCCCAAATTGACAGCCGAACAGCAGGCGGTTGAACACGGTGATGAGCTCTGGAAAAGCGATCCCAATGCTTGCTGCAATATTCGCAAAGTGGAGCCTCTGGCAGGTATTCTTTCCAAATATGATGCGTGGATTACAGGAATACGAAGGGATCAGGCGCCTACAAGGGCAAATGCGAAAAAAGTGGAATACGATACGAAATTCGGACTGATCAAGTTTAATCCTTTGGCCGCATGGAGTTCCGAAGACGTTTGGAATTATATCCGCGAGCATGATGTGATCTACAATCCCCTGCATGATCAAAATTATCCGAGCATCGGCTGCCATTACTGCACAAGGCAGGTTATGGACGGAGAAGATCCAAGGGCGGGAAGATGGTCCGGAACAGAGAAAACAGAGTGCGGTCTGCACAAGTAAAACTTTTGCTTGTAAGCAAAGCAATGTTTGTTTTCAATTTCTGTTACCCGAATCATTCGAAATTGAAATCAATACTGCCGTGCACATAGATTCAGAACAGGAAGGTGAAAATTAATGTTTGAGGCCATCGCTCCGCATGGAGGAAAGCTGATTAACCGATTAGCGGAAGGCAGTGAACGCGAAGAGCTGATCAATCAGGCGCGCTCACTGGTTCAATTAACGGTAAATGGGTGGACGATCTCGGATTTGGATATGATCGCGGTAGGGGCTTTTTCCCCGCTCACGGGATTTCTGAATGAGGCCGATTACCGATCCGTGCTTGAGCGGATGAAACTGACAGACGGAACCGTATGGAGCATCCCGATCACACTCGCTGTCGAGAAGCCCTTCGCCAAGAAGTTAAAGCTTGGGGAAAAGGTCAGTTTGACCGGAGAAGACGGAGTGACTTATGCGATTCTTGAAATAGAAAGCTGCTATGATGTGGATCAACGGCAAGAAGCAATCAGCGTATTTAAAACGGATAGTCCCGAGCATCCCGGTGTCAGCAAGCTTTATTCGCGGCCTTCGACTTATCTGGGCGGACCGGTCACGGTGCTGAATCGGCCCGTACCGGAAAAGTTCCGCGAATTTTATTTCGATCCGGCAGAAACCCGGGAAATATTCCGCATCAAGGGCTGGAAAACCGTTGTCGGATTTCAAACCCGCAATCCTGTTCACCGAGCACATGAGTATATCCAAAAGAGCGCATTGGAAATTGTAGACGGACTTTTTCTGAATCCGCTTGTCGGCGAAACCAAGTCGGACGATATTCCGGCTGAAGTGAGAATGCGCAGTTATCTTGTACTGCTTGAGCATTATTATCCTGAAAATCGCGTACAGCTTGGCGTATTTCCCGCAGCGATGCGCTACGCAGGCCCGCGGGAAGCGATATTTCATGCTTTGGTAAGAAAAAATTACGGCTGCACGCATTTTATTGTCGGACGCGATCATGCCGGTGTGGGTGATTATTACGGCACTTATGAGGCACAGGATATTTTCGGTAATTTTACCCGCGAGGAATTAGGAATATCGCCTCTATTTTTTGAACACAGCTTTTATTGCAGCAAATGCGGAAACATGGCCTCGAGCAAAACCTGCCCGCATGACAAGTCGGATCATCTTCATTTATCGGGAACAAAGGTAAGGGCTCTGTTAAGGGAGCGGATTTGTCCTCCGGCGGAATTTACCCGGCCAGAGGTGGCAAAAGTTCTAATCGAGGGCATGTCGGAACAAATAAAAGCCCATTAAATGGCAACAAGCGTTTTATGGTATAATTGTCCACCCTGTCCCATATTCTTTGATAAACAAGCAGTTTTGCTGCCTGTTTCGGAACAAAGAAATGGTGGGGTGGATTTTTTATGTCAAAAAAACGCAAACGCATCTTTATTTGGATTTCCCGAAGGGGCGCCCTGCGGGGAATACTATCCTTGGCCATGCTCGCCGCATTGTATGTTTTCTTCACCGAGGATTTCGGTCATCAAAAGGTATGGGATTCCTGGGCTCTGCCGTTGTCCGGCAAAATCATTGCGATTGATGCCGGGCATGGGGGAGTGGATGGCGGAGCGGAGAGTGCGGACGGTTTAATGGAGAAAAATATAAATTTGAACGTTTCGCTCTATTTAAGGGATTATTTGCAGCAGGCGGGGGCGCTTGTAGTCATGACCCGTGAAGTCGACAAAGATCTTGCAGCTAAAGATACAAAAGGATTAAGCCGCAGGAAAACCGAGGATCTGCTTAACCGCGTGCGCTTTATCAAGCAAAAAAACGCCGATTTCCTCGTTAGCATTCATCTCAACAGCATCCCCTCGAGCAGGTGGCACGGTGCACAAACCTTTTTTTATCCGGGCAATGCCGAGGGTGAAGAGAGCAAGCGTCTGGCTACGCTGATTCAAAGCGAAATCAAGTCCTCCCTTGGCAATACCGATCGCATGGCCAACACGGTAAACAGCCTATATTTGTTGAAAACCTCCAATATACCGAGTACGCTTGTCGAGCTTGGCTTCTTGTCCAATCCGACGGAGGCTGCATTACTCCATGATGCAAACTATCAGAAAAAAATGGCCTCGGCTATTTATCGGGGCATTCTGCGCTACTCTGCAGGCGATCCCATTGGATCGTCCTGAAAGTATGATATAATGGACAAAATTAAACTTTCATACCGAGGTGTACCCCTATGTTAACGAAAGATCAGGTTCTCGAGGTGCTGCAGGACTTGCAGGATCCAAAGCTGGATAAAAGCTTGGTTGAACTTCATTTTATTAAAGACGTGATGATCCGCGATCAGCAGGTGAATATCACGCTTGTGCTTTCCGAAGTGGATGACGAGCTTAAGGAAATGATGCGCAAGCTTGTAGAAGATAAGCTGAAGCAGGCTGGAGCAGGAGAAGTACATATTCGTTTTCGCGCCGCTACCGAATTCGAACTGGCTGAAATAGGGAAGCAACAAGCTGGCGGCGGATCCCAGTCAGGGCTGGATGAGATGCAGGCAAAGAAGCAAGCCGAGATGAGCCAGCAAGGATTGCCGAAGCTGCTTTCCCCCGAATCGAAAACACACATTATCGCGGTGGCAAGCGGAAAAGGCGGTGTCGGAAAATCCACGGTTACGGTTAATTTGGCGGTCGCCTTAGCCAGAAAAGGCAAAAAAGTAGGCATTATGGATGCCGATATTTACGGCTTCAGCATCCCCGATATGATGGGCATTGAACAGCACCCCCAGCTTGTCAACGAACGGATCATTCCGGTGCGCAAATTCGGCGTGGATGTGATCTCGATGGGATTCTTTGTGCAGGACAATGCACCGGTCATTTGGCGTGGACCGATGCTTGGCAAGATGCTGCGCAACTTTTTTAATGAGGTAGATTGGGAGGAGCTTGATTATTTGCTGCTCGACCTTCCGCCGGGAACAGGCGATGTTGCGCTTGACGTGCATCAAATGATTCCGAGAAGCAAGGAAGTGCTCGTAACCACTCCTCATGCAACAGCGGCCTTTGTTGCCGCCCGTGCCGGAGCCATGGCAGTTCAAACGAATCATGAAGTGTTGGGCGTTGTGGAAAATATGGCTTACTACGAATGCGGAAAATGCGGCAATAAAGATTATATTTTTGGAAGGGGCGGAGGCGCCAAGCTTGCGGAAGAGCTTCATACCGAGCTGCTCGCCCAATTTCCCTTGGGAGCGCCTGACAACCATCCTTCGGAAGCCGATTATGCTCCGTCTGTATACAAGGAAGAAAGCGTCAACGGAAAGCTTTATCTGGAACTGGCCGACCGCATTATAGCCAAAACCGAATAGCGGGAAGGGAGAAGCGGGCCTGAACGGCCCGCTTTATTTTTAAAAGTTAAAATGCCCTAGCTTTTCCCTCCGCCTTCACTGCCGCCCCCGCCCCCGCC
>CAZESH010000256.1:0-6393 GCA_964514665.1 uncultured Caryophanales bacterium | reverse complement strand
ATCTGTATGTCTATAACATCGGAATGCTGAATTCTAATTTTTCTTTTTCGACTGCGGTCAGCCTGTTGAAGTCGCTGATCAGCATCTTCCTGCTGTTCGCCGCAAACGGCCTGTCCAAATTATTCCGCGGAGAGAGCATTATATAATCCGCCACTTACAAGAGAGGAGCATCCGGAATGGAGGCAGCAAAAACGCGATTCAGTCTGTTCTCGATCCTTAATTACACCGTATTCGCTTTGTTTACCTTAGCCTGTATTTTCCCCTTTTACTATTTGTTCATCAACACGATCAGCAACAACGACCTGAGCAGCAGGGGATTGGTGATGTTTTATCCGAAGGGGATTCATTTCGACAACTACGTTCAAGTGCTGCAGCTGCCCGGATTGGTGCTGGCCGCTTTTGTTTCACTCAGCCGAACCGTTCTCGGAACGGCGCTTACAGTGGCCGGTTCCGCCTTTTTGGGGTATGTGTTCACCAAGAATGAAATGTGGGGCCGCAGAATTTGGTACCGCTTCCTGGTCATCACCATGTATTTCAATGCCGGCTTGATTCCCTGGTACATTACCATGCTGCACTTGGGCATGACCAATAATTTTCTCGCCTACATTTTGCCCGGTATCGTCTCGCCGTTCTTTATTATTCTCGTCAAGACCTTCGTGGAATCGACCCCGATCGCTTTGCAGGAATCGGCGCAAATCGACGGAGCCGGTTATCTGATCATATTCTCGAAGATTATCGTGCCGCTGATCATGCCGATTTTGGCGACAATCACGATCTTCTCCGCGGTCGGTCAATGGAATGCCTTTACCGATACGCTTTTTCTGATGACCAATGACAAGCTGTTCACGCTGCAGTTCATTCTGTATCGCTATATGAATGAAGCGACGTCGCTCGCCCAGCTGATGAAGAGCTCGCATGGCGCAGCCAATCTGAATTTGGCCAATATGGCGACGCCGACGTCGATTCGTACGACCGTTTCGATGATCGTCGTGACGCCGATCCTGCTGGTTTATCCGTTCTTTCAACGCTTTTTTGTGAAAGGCATTATGATTGGAGCCATCAAGGGCTGAATTTCTCATTCCTTCGGGGGAGGTGACAAGTCGAAGCGCTAAACTTATCAACCAAATAAATTGAAGAGGTGAACCAAACCAATGTTAAAAGGGAAAAAATGGTCGGCTGTCGCACTTCTGATTATCGCCATGCTGGTGTTCCTGTCGGCATGCGGCGGCAGCAATGCGCAATCCAATCCAAGTACAAGCACGGCAACGGATAATGCCGGGGGCTCGACCACTGTCAAAAGTGACGGCGGTTCCAAAGACACGGGCGCTGCCAGCCAACCGGAGCTGACGATTTCGGTATTCTCGATGCTGGCCAACTATGCCGGACAGCAGCCGGGCTGGTTTGCAAAACTGATCAAGGATAAGTTCAACATCAAGCTGAATATCATTGCTTCCAACTTGGCCGGCGGCGAGCAAAAAATCGCCACGATGATGGCTTCCGGCAATATGGGCGACCTCGTAGTATTCGGCAGCAACGGCAAAGATTATCAGGATGCGATCAAAGCCGGACTGCTGCAGGACTGGACGAAGAACGGATTATTGGATAAATACGGCCAGGATATTATGAAAAATGCCGCTCAAGCGATTGATGCCAACAAGCAGCAATTTGGCGGCGGCAAGGCGGTTTACGGCATCGGTCATGACGTCGGCAGCGGCAATGGCCCATCCGAAGGCGCGCAGATGGTATTCGGTCCGGACATCCGTTGGGACTTGTATCAAAAGCTGGGCAGCCCGCCGATCAAAACGCTGGACGACTACCTGCCCTTAATGAAGAAAATGCAGCAATTGCAGCCGAAAAGCGATTCCGGCCGCCCGACATACGGATTCTCGCTATGGTCCGACTGGGACGGCGACTTCATGACGCTGGCCAAAGTCACCTCCCAATTTTACGGCTATGAAGAAGGGGACGGCTTCAATCCCGGCGATTTAATCCTCACCTCTGCAACCGAGCCGAAATATCAAGGGCTGCTCGATGACAACAGCTACTATATGCAGGGCCTGCAATTTTACTATAAAGCGAACCAGATGGGTCTGCTGGATCCCGATTCGCTGACGCAGAAATTCTCCGATGCATCGAACAAGTTCAAGGACGGCCAAATATTTTTCTCGCAATTCCCTTGGTTGGACAATGTATACAACACGCCGGAAAATACGGCCAAAGGAAAAGGCTTCGAGCTGGTGCCGTTCCAGGATGAGAAGGTGTTCTCGTATGGACAAAACCCATACGGCGGCGTTCGGGTGTGGGCGATTGGATCAAAGGCCAAGGATCCGGCCCGCATCATGCAATTCGTGAATTGGCTGTACACGCCTGAAGGCATTATGGAATCAAACTACGGCCCGAAAGGCTTGGCTTGGGATCTGGATAAAGACGGCAAACCTTTCGTTACGGATTATGGCTGGAAGGCGCTGCCCGCCAACGCGGAAGCGGTGCCGGACCAATACGGAGGCGGCACGTTCAAGGACGGCACGAATCAAATCAACAATACGACGATCAAGCTTTCGATGACCAATCCGCAAACGGGAGAGCCGTACGACTATAATTTATGGACCTCCACGCTGAAGCACCAGCCGAATCCGGTCGATAAAAGCTGGCGCGATGTGATGGGCGTATTGACGCCGAAGGATTACTTCGTCAAGCACAATATGGTGGCGGTGCAAGCGCCTGTCTTTACGGGAAAAGCTCCTGCGCAGGCTTCCTCGGATATCAAACAAAAGCAGAGCGAAGTCGGCAAAGTCATCAAGGAATATTCTTGGAAAATGGTGTTCGCCAAAAACGATGCCGCCTACAACAAACTAAAGCAGCAAATGGTCGCCAAAGCCAAAGGTCTCGGTTATGACGATGTCGTGAACTGGGAGCTGGAACAAACCAAGAATACGGTTTGGAAAGCGATGGCCTCGCAATAACGAATCGAACGTTCCCGTACTTGGGGTTGTCTCCCGGGTGCGGGGCGTTTACATTCATATCGGAATAAACGTCCATTAAGCGGTCAGCGGCATGTTATAATAGATCCAATCATAACCCAAGACGAGGGAGTGGATCGATCTTTGCTCCGGCCATTGTTTCTACGCAACCGTTACGCGGTCCGGTCCTTGCGGCGCACACTGGTTTTCTACCTGATGCTCGGAAGCCTGCTGCCTCTCGTTCTGGTCGGCGTTCTTACCTATTTTTCCACTTATTCCATTCTTGCCGGAAAGATTCAAAGCGGGATCACTTCAAGCCTGAATCTAGAAGCGGCCAGCTTGGAGAACGCGATCAACAATTTGGACTTCGCTTCAAAGCAGTTTGCTTTAGACGGTCAGATTGTTGCCGAGGTTACGGATTTCATGCGGGAAAAGGATGTTTACAAGAAATCGCAGCTGATGACTTCGATTAACGAGAAAATCAATCTGGTGAATTTCACAAATCCTTTTCTCGGGTTAACCGCCTATATTTCACCTACGGCAGACGACCCTGTGCTTTTTACCAATTTGAATCTGAAGCGAAATTTCGACCTTAGCCATCTGCCCGCTTTTATACAGTACAACGGAGCCGTTTACTACGGGCCGCATCGCACGTTTTACAACATCAGCGACAATATCGTCTTTTCCGAACAGCGGGAAATTCACGTGGACGGCAATCAGAAGCTGTTCGTTTATCTGGAAACGAATTACAATCTGTTCCGCAGCATCATTGATAAAAACTCCTTTGGCATGAAAGTATCCCATCTGCTGGTGAATGAAAACAATCAGATCACTTATGTCGAAGATTCCGAATTGCCTGCGGAAGTCTTGAGCGCGGTACGGCAAAATTCGCATGAAGCGCAATTTGAATCGGGAGGCTATTATCTTTTTCGCTATACGAGTCCGCAAGGCTGGAAATTGTTGGCCGCTGTGCGCAGAACGACTTTCAACAGCGAGATTTACTCGTGGTTTCGCAACATGCTGATTTTGCTGGTGATGACTTTGGGATTTGCCGTTTTGCTTGCATTTTTAATCTGGAAAAAGGTGTACCATCCGCTGCGCAACGTCAACCTGGAAATCATGCGCATGGCCGAGAACACGACCGCCCCGGTCGCTTTCACGAATGTCATGGAATTTGATTTTGTGCTGCGGAATTTTCAGAAGATGAAGCTCAAGATCAATGAATTGATCGACACAGTGTCACACAATGAAAAACAGAAGAGCGCGCTTACGATCGAGAAGCTTTTAAATCAGATCAATCCCCATTTCCTGCACAACACCTTGAATACGGTGCAATGGCTGGCCCGCATGAACGGACAAAAGGAAATTGACAGGCTGGTCACGCTGCTCGTGAAGGTTCTGCAGTATAATCTGGGCAAGCAAAGCCTGATCGTCACGATACGCGAAGAAATCGAGGCGCTGCGCAACTATATGGAGCTGCAGCAAATCCGCTATGATTACGAATTTGATTTTCACCTTCAGGTGGAAGAGGAAATATTGGCTGTCGCCGTCCCTCGTTTCTTGCTTCAGCCTTTGGTGGAAAATGCGATCTACCACGGGATGAGTGAACGAAACGGACGGATCGATATCACGATCGGTCTGCAGGGGACCCATGAGGTGAAGCTGCGGGTGGAAGATAACGGCGCAGGCCTGGATGCATCGACGATCCAGCGGATGCTGGCGGATGACAATGATGCCAGGAACCGCGGTATGGGGATCGGACTTTCCTATGTAAACCGGATGCTGAGCCATTATTATAACGGGCAGATGAAGTTTAAGATTGAAAGCGAAGTTGGCGCGGGCACGGTGATTACCATCATCATTCCGAAAAAAGTCAAGGAGGATTTCCATGATTAAGGCCATGGTAGTAGACGATGAGAGACTGGTTCGAAAAGGATTCATCTCGTTAATCGACTGGTCTTCATATGGCATTGTAATCGTTGGCGAGGCAGGGGACGGAAAATCCGCTCTGGAGCTGCTGGAACAAACCGAAGTGGATCTATTGTTTGCGGATATTACGATGCCCGGGATGTCCGGCTTCGATTTGCTTGAGCAGGTCAGGCGGCAATATCCCCATATTCATTCCGTCGTACTGACCTGTCACCATGAATTCGATTTTATTCAACAAGCGCTTCGTCTCGGCGCAATCGATTATATCGTCAAAACATTGCTGGAGATGGAAAGCGTGGAGAAGGTCATGCGCCGGATCATCGAGCGGATCGAATGGGAAGAAGGCAGCCGCATCGTTTATCATGCAATCAAGCAGGAAAAACGCTTTCCGTCCGTGGATGCGATCTTGTTCCGTGCAAAAGCTGCCGACTTGAAAGGCGGCGAGCTGTACCGCCTTCCGATCGTTCAGAAAAACACTGTGCTGGAATGGGACGATTTTTGGCTGGTGCCGCTGATTCATCCGATCCCGCAGGAGGAATTGGCTCTTGAGCTTCGCGAGCATGTGAATCCGCGGTGGCAAGCTGCTTTGTTGACCGATTTGAAGGAGCGGCAGCTGGAGGATATCAAGCGGACGGTAGAGGATAACCTTGAGACACTGTTGTTCTATGCCGAGGAATCGACCGGATGGTCCAAGATCGGTTATGACGAGCTGCTCGGTCTTAAAGCTTTGGGAACGGCGGAAGTCGAATCGATGCTTTATGAATTGAAATGGACGCTGTATGCTGGAGAAAGGGAAATTTTGCTGCAAACGATCCCTGAACAGCGTCCCGATCCCGAAGTGTTCATGCGGTTCGGCGATTGGCTGCGGAGCAATTGGGAGGAGGCGCTGTTGATTAGCGAGGATGCAGGGATGCTTGCAGATGAGCTTGATCACAATCGCACCTGGTCGGACTGGAAAGCTTGGCTGCGCCGATTTTCCGACGGCGTGAAGGCCAGAATGATCGATTTGGGCATGTCCAGAGAAGTGCTTTACTGCCTCATCCGTGCGATGGATTTCATGCGGATGCATGCAGGGAAGAAAATCAATCAAAGGGAAGTTTCTGCGCATGTCAATATGAGCCGCAGCTATTTCAGCCAGTGCTTCGCCAAATTCGCCGGCGAATCCTTTGGCGAGCGGCTGCGCCGCATGCGGATCGAGCGAGCCAAGACGCTGCTGCTGGAAACGGGCATCCCGATTTACGAGATCGCTTCCAAGACCGGCTTTGAGGACGAGAAATATTTCAGCAGGTTGTTTCGCGAACGCGTTGGCCGCTCTCCCTCCGAATTTCGCGGAGGAAGCATTAACTGACGGATCCATTGAGAACGGCATGAAACCCTTTTTCAGGCCGATCCAGCTCATATAATCGGCGGTACCGCGGAACTTCAGCGATTAATTCGGCATGGGTCCCTCTCATTTCGATTTTGCCGTTCTCCACAAAAATCACTTCATCCATATGCTCTACGC
>CAZESH010000255.1:0-6434 GCA_964514665.1 uncultured Caryophanales bacterium | reverse complement strand
CCAAGGCACCGAAGATGCCTATATAACCATAGTGCGCAATGAACCATAAAAGCTTATGTTGAAACATGAGATGGTTTCACCTTCTAGGTTGTTGTTTTTCTTTTTAGTTTTTCCAAAACCCATAATGTCATGACCCCAGTAGAGAAAACTACGATTCCTAATAAAAGCAATCCTCCGATAAACGGAACATTCATCAGAGAAACCAGTACAATCGAGCCTGTTAATGCGACGATCCAGTCGGATCGCCCTATTGCCACCTGAATTCTTTCCCCAACTAGCATGCTTAGCACAGCTAAGCCAAAAACAGATGCCAAACCCACGTATAAAAAAATGAGTAGTGCAACCGGAATGCCGATAACCGTAATTAACAACAGAACCGAGAGGGCGATGAGGATAAGTGTGCTAAAAAAGCCAATGTATATGAAATAGCCTGGAGTCCGCCGCGCTCGTTCTACATATGGATGTATACGTCCCTTGCCAAGGAATACAGCTAGAATAGGTAAGAGGACAAGCAGCACGCTTACGGCGAGTTGCAGAAGCCAAGTACCGATAACTAAACCTCCGCCGATCATCAAGCTGTTCAATGTCGCATGATCCAAAGAAAGATTAATGATTTCGTCCTTAATGAATGCACCATGCTCCTGAAGTATTTGTCCTCCTACTACTACAACAAAACCATTGATTTTAGCGGATGCTTTCAGATCCAGATTTCCATTGAAAACGATAACGGAATCCTTCACTGTTCCTAAAATGGTCGCATCACCACCGACGACGACAACATCATCAACCGTCTGATTTGCCGGAACGGTTGTATTCTGATGTTCGAATATTCCTTTTGCCATTGCATTTGTGGGCATCCCAAAAAATAAACCCATTATCAAAAGCGCCATATATATCATTACATGATGTTTTCGATTCAAATTTGATTCCTCCTAAACTGATGTTGTTTGAGCAGCAGCCTGAGTGAAATACTTGAACCGATCATAAGCAGCAGCGAAAACCCAATCAAACCTGCGATCACATAGGGGTCAGAAGCGAGCAGGCTGCCAGTTGCAAACATCAAATTCATAAAGACTTTCAATCCAACGGAAATGAACTTGAAAACGAACGGTCCGATAAACAAAAAAATGATTGCAAAGAAGAGCAGCGAACTTAGCAGGGGTACGAAAAGCCAGTATCGCTTCCGTGTAGGCTTGGATGGAACCAGAGTCCTGATGGCATGAAGCACCACATCTTCTACAGTGTCCGGCGCTTCGATAGAACGATACGTTTGTAAAATATCATTTTTTAACATCATAAAATCGTTCAAGATTGCAAAGCACTCCGGGCAATCGAATAAATGCTCTTCCACCAGTTGTCGTTCATTTTCAGTCAATTCGTTATCGATATAAGCGGAAATAAGATCCCCAATGTGATCCGACATGTTACTCATCCACTTCCTTTTTCATTTCTTTTCGGAGCATTAGCCTCGCCGCATGAATACGCGATTTTACAGTACCTAAAGGAATATTGAGCATACCGGCAATCTCGTCATACGTATATCCTTCCACATCTCGAAGTAAGATGGCTTCCCTTTGCTCAGGGCTTAATGTCTTCATCGCTTCTTCGATAGTCAAATGAAGGTCGCTCCGTTCCATTCCCTGTTCGGACATGCTGGCTTCGATCCGTTCGCTCGATAAGGTATTTTCTTTTTTTCGCTTTTGAATGCGATCGTAACACAGATTGGAAACAATTCGCGTCAACCAAGAAGAGAATGCATAACTATTCTCAAGTCTAGATAACGAATAATATGCTTTAATAAAAGCCTCTTGAGAAACGTCTTCCGCTTCCATGCGGTCTGAAAGCATCCCAAATGCAAAGCGAAAAACCTGATCTTTATATTGCTTTACAAGCAAGGCAAACGCATCTGTATCGCCGCTTTTGGCCTTGCCGATTAATCTAAAAAGTTCTTGGTCCACGCATAATCTTCCCCCCCGCAGTACCTCAATCAAAAAGACTTTCGATTACGTTGAAAAGTTCAGCTTATTATGTTTAATAAGTCGAAAAACCTCCAACAAAACGACATTTAGGCTGAGCCAAACTCCCCCAAATACATAACCCGCAACGACGTCACTGGGGTACTGAATGTCGAAATAAATGCGGCTGATCCCCACCAGAAATGCAGCCGCAAGAACGATCAGAAAGGCGCCCGCTCGAACCCAAGTTATTTTCACGTGCCGAACGATGAGGAAAGCCGCGAAACCCAAGAAGATGATGGTGATCAAGGTCTGTTCGCTCGGGAATGTATTGATCAGGCTGGTAGGTCCTGTCCGATGGAAAAGTCTCCGTAACCCCTCGTCCCAAAGCTCGCCGCCGACAAATATAAACAATAAGAATGTCACTTCCAGTAATCGATCTTTTCCCTTTATTAAAATCCAGACCAAGGCAAAGACGGCAACGGATAAAAGCACCTGAAACGATGCTAAATGCGCAAAGCGATTCATCCAATATGCCCAACTTTCATCGAATATGGCATGGACGATATAGGGGGTGACCGCATCAAAATCGGCAAATTCATGGGCTAGCAAGTCTTGAACCAATCCCGCCATCACAATAAAAAGTGTTAGAAACACTCCAAAAGAGATGAGGACCAGAAACCTGACCCTTCCTAACGTATGAAACGTTTTGACCCCTTTGTGAAGTCCTGCTAAAGACGCATCAAACAGCTGGTTTCGGTATTTTTTGTATACGTAAATAACGGCGAAAATCACCGCCGCGATCAGCCCGGCGATAATCAAATATTTGGTGATCGTATGATGAAACTGTTCCCATTTAGGACCGAGGATTTTTCCAAGCGAAATAAACGTTCCCGTCCATAAAAATGCCCCTGTATAAGCATAAACCATATAGGTTCGAAACGACAGGCGTGTAACTCCCGAAAAATATCCAGTGAAGTGCCGAACGCCAGGAATGAAGTAGGCAAAGAGAAGCAGCTTGTTTCCATAACGCTCAAACCATAGCGATGTTTTCTCTAGCTTTTCGGGCCCAAGATGGAATTTGGAACCATGCTTTTGAAAAAAAGGCTTGCCTAGTTTATATCCGATCCAATAAGAAATCGTCATTCCAATCGAAGTACCCAGACCTGCCGTAAGGATGCTTAGCATCCAATTCAAATGTCCTTCAAAAACCAAAAGACCTGTATATGTCATCATAACTTCACCTGGCAAAGGCAGTGCGAGCAGTTCAAGCATCGGGGCAATTCCTAAAACATAGTACCCATACTGATCTATTAAATGCTGCATGAAATGTGTCACGTCTTACCTCCACGAAAGCAAATCATTTTATAATTAAAAAGACTTATTATTGTTCGATAAAGTTCAGATCATGCATAGGTAGTTTGTACTTTCTTTAGATAAAAATACCCTTGAGCATCAATAGCTCAAGGGTATAGCGGAAGTTCATTTCCTTTTATAAATTTTTCGTCAAGGCGTTTTCCGTGAAGGAGCCCAAATCTTTTGTTCGATTTTCTCGTACATTTCAAGCCCGTAACTTACGCATTTATTGGCCAAATGCCAACGCATGAATAAGCGATGTACGAAAATGGAAGACGCAATTCCAATGCCAGCCCCAACCACTACATCGCTTGGATAATGAACACCAGTCCAAATTCTCGAGACAGAAATACAGGCCGCTAGAATTAACCAGACTAGTCCATCTTTTTTCCGGAACATCCAAATCGCAGCTGCGATAACAAAAGCTCCGGTTGCGTGGTCACTTGGGAAAGACGCATTAGCCGGATGATTAATTACTTGAATGACGTGATGGGTCACAAAGGGGCGATCGCGGTAAAACAGGGTCGCTAATAGTCCACCAAAACCTAAAGCCAGACACGCGGAAGATAAAGCTTCAATGACCATTCTTCGATTTTGATTCGTGCGTGTAAACCAATAAATAATGACGCCCAGATAAAATAGATACTGTGCATCTTCGGATAAAAATCCCATCAAAGGATTTAAAAACGTATATATTCCCGCCAAACGATTAATCATTTGAAACAACGTATAATCCATGCTTTTTTCTCCTTATTTTTCGAATTATATTGTCTCTGTTGTTGAACTGAAAATGATTCAACGATAAAAAATTAGATACAAAACAATGCTCACTCCTATGCCGAGCAACCCTCCGAAAATGACTTCAATTGGGCGATGCCCAAGTAGTTCTTTTAAAACTTTGATTTTCTGACTACCTGGTTGTTCATGAAAAAGATGTTGAAATTCCTCGATAAAGCGATTGAGGATTACTGCATGTTCACCTGCATGGCGACGAACACCAGCAGCATCGAACATGATTACTGCACTGAAGACCACAGAAATTGCAAATGGAACCGAAGATAATCCGTTATAAATTTGCCAACAGCTGTCGATAAGGAAGTGACGGCAGCTGAATGAGAGCTAGGCATTCCCCCGGTACTAAAAGCAAGCCCCCAATTCCATGAACGTTTTGTCGAAAAATTTAAAGGAACTTTAATAAATTGGGCAAGTAGTATAGATGCCAATGCTGCGACGAGTGGATAATTAATGAAAATACCCATGAAATACGCTCCTTTCTCGTTTCTAGGATAGTCCAGGTAACATAGCTTTGAGCAAGTGATAGTGATCTAAATATAAAAGACCGTGAACTATTAGAAAAAGTTCAGATGAAGTTCCGAAAGTCAATTTACTGATTAAGAGTTTCCGTCCCTTAGTAGTAAAACAAAAGTTCCGATTTTGATTTTGTAAATGGAATAATGCGAGAAATTTAGAAATTCTATTTTAAAAAAGGTAGTTTTGGTCTACTTTTTCACGCTATCAGTTCCGATACTCACAGTAATAGGAACTTTCGAATGGAGGGAAAACAGTGAAGAGAAATTGGGAACTAGACGAGCTGATTGAGCATTTTACCTTTCTTCCGAACGAAATGCAGCAAATAGGGAATAAGAGCGGCGAGACGAAGATCGGTTTCGCGGTCATGTTTAAGTTTTTCCAATACGAGGCACGCTTTCCGTTCCATAAATTCGAAGCTCCTAAAGCCGTCATTTCATACATTGCCAAGCAAATCGAAGTGCCGACAGAACTGTATGCACAATACGATTGGAACGGTCGGATGATTAAATATCACCGCGCTCAATGCCGCGTCTTAAGGCGATTCATTCACAGAAACTGTACCGACCTGAACCCGGCATGGCCGATGCGTATTCCAACCTCCAGCCGGTTCTTACGAGGCCGATCAACTGGGAGCTGATCCGCCAGCAATACGATCAAATGATGAAGTACGCCTCTGCGCTGCGACTTGGTACCGCCGAGACGGAAGCCATTTTGAAGCGGTTCACGCGAAACAACTTGAAACACCCAACTTATCAGGCCTTGGGGGAACTCGGTAAAGCCGTCAAGACGGTCTTTCTATGCGACTATTTGAACTCCGAAGAGCTGCGCCGCGAGATTAACGAAGAACTAAATGTCGTAGAAAATTGGAACTCGGCCAACAGCTTCATCTTTTACGGCAAGGGCGGCGAAATCGCGACGAATCGAATGGAGGATCAAGAAATGGCCGTTTTATCCTTGCATCTCCTGCAGAATTGTCTCGTCTACGTCAACACCCTGATGTTGCAAAATATTCTCTCGGATAAAAGATGGTTTGATACAATGGCGCTGGAGGATTTACGGGCGCTTACGCCGCTCGTTTACACCCACGTAAACCCTTATGGCACAATCCGCCTCAACATGAGCGAACGATTATCCTTGGAAGGGGAATTAGCGTGACGGAAAAACGTACATCCGCCAAAAAGAAGGCACGTGAACTCGCGAAGTATTTGCGCGGCGAGCGGGCCTGATTATGCCTATCTGAAAAGCTTGTTCCGGCATTTAAGGACGGAGCTTGAAATCGAGGTTCCAAAGGCATCCAAGAAGCTGCCCTACGTTCCAACAGAGGAAGAACTCAAGCGTTATTACGAGGTAGTCTGGAAGTCGAAAAATTTCCAGGACATGATGATTGTTAAGACACTCATGTATACCGGTATCCGCGTAAGCGAACTAATCAATATTCGGCTGACGGATATTGATTTTCATTACTGCCAGGTTCGCATCAATAACGGAAAGGGGGGCAAGGATCGCATCGTTCCGTTCCCTCAGTCATTTAAAGAAGGGGTCCTGCCAACAAAACGCGAAAAACGTACGCTAAGCGAAAATATAATGGAAATCGAATGAATTTGCACACGTTAAGAAATATTTGAAAGAATCAACTCCATCAACTGTACGAATGCGATAGCTCAATGATCGATCTAAATGAAGCAATCCTCCTGCTTTGCGAGGGTCGGGAGGATTGCTTTTTTTCGTTATTTAAGATGAAACAGTCGTAAGCGTCAAATAAGTTCGTGTATGGAAACTTTCCTGAGTCTTTGAGACAATTCCCTTGATTAG
>CAZESH010000254.1:0-6503 GCA_964514665.1 uncultured Caryophanales bacterium | reverse complement strand
TCTTTGCCCCAATGGCATATAACGTTTGGTGTTCCTGACGTCGATTTTCCTTAGATAGCTCCTATCTTAGGAAAATCGATGTGTCTGCTGAATCCACTTCTTCGTTAATTCTTCTGCAGACCAAGGGGCGGATGCCCCGCAGCAGGAACATGGTGTTATATGATGGATCAGCCTTCTTCGAATTCACCTTCAAAATATTTAATATTGACTTATTCAATTCTTTCTCAGCCATGTTATAATTAATTGCGAAAGGGGATAATTCAAATGGAACATCTTCTTAATCAGATCTTACAAGAAATTCAAACAGTCAAACAGGATATTCATAAACTACATACCTCTGTATACGAAATGCAAAAAAATCAAGATCAAATGGCTTCACAAATAAATAATATTTACCAATCAGTTGTTCATCTTGAAAATGGACAACCCCAAGATATTTATGCATTGTTAGAAAGGATTCACATGAATATTATTCAAAAAGACTCAGAAATATCTGTATTAAATAAACGTGTTTTTAAATTAGAATCTGATTTTGAAAGAATAAACAGACAATAGTAATTATACTTTCAGACACCGCTAAAGAGCGGTTTTTCTATGTTTTGCTGATCTTTCATATAACGTTTTGCATTCACGACGCGACCCAGCCTTAGATAGCTCTTATCTTAGGCTGGGTCGTGTGTTGTCTGTATTAACTTCATTGAATATTCCTCTGACAACCAAGGGGCGAAGCCCCGCAGCGTGAATGTGGTGTTATGCGCTGTTATTGCCATCTTTGAGATACCAAATAAATTATTTTAAAATTTCTATGAACTAACTTCCATTTTTGTTGTTTTGTCACCTTCTGTTTCTAGATTTTCTGAATCGTTTTTTGTTTCAGTGGCTAATTCCGTTATCTCAAATGGTTCCCTAAAAATTTCATAATAAGCATCTTTAAATTCCTGTGTTTCCCTAAATTTCTTGAAGAGTGGCCATTCATTATAGTCAAATCTTTCTACTTCACCGCTATTTCCTATCCTTCGCATAAACATAGCTGCATCAGAAAAGTCATCCCTAAGTACCGCATTAGCCAGTCTGAAGCTGTTGGATAAAGGGCTCCAATCAACTTTCTCTATTAACTCCTTACACTTTTTGTCTTCTCCCTTCCATTTATATGATTGAGCAAGATTAATAATATAAAAATATTTATACTCCCCGTTATCGTTTTTCTTTAGGACATTAACAGCGAATTCTAAGATGCTAATAGCAATATCATAGTTTTCCCTTATAATAAAATCGTACACATTATCATTGAGACTTTTATCGGCACTCTCAATATCCATGGGATATAGTTTTCTCCATAAAACGTGCCCCAGTTTTATCCCAACCTCGTACATGCAATTCAATGCATTTTTAAAATATCTCCCATTAACATAAAGTACTTCGCCGACTTTATATTCTTTGTCAAATTTTACATCATATTTATTACAGACTGAAAGATATTGTGATGATATAACTCCATCACAATGAACGAAAAGATTTCTTCGTTCGGTAACTTCAATAAATGCTGGCCAAATGTCTAGTCCTTTTCTTAAAGGAATATCTAATTTTTTTTCAAGCCAATCGAAATGATCAGAATGACTGTCTCTTAATACAGATTCAATCTCTTTCTCGATCATGTATTCCTTTACATCCTCAATAGAATTGTATGTAAGTAAATCGGATAATGTTATGTTTTTTTGAAGAGCATTCAACATTTCAGGTTTCACTGCAAACATTGTTCTTATTAAACGGCCCAAATACGCATCATAAATTGAAACTATTGAAACCAAGAGACTCCTTGGGATAACAGTTTGAGCCAACGAATAACTTTCTTCTCTTCTTTTGAGTTTCCTGAACTTACCATTTTTACTGATTGGGATCTTATAAAACTCATTTCCATCCTCATCAATATCTTCTTCAAGATTTGATAAAAAATCTTTCATATCTTTTCGAGTTTTTTTCCCAATAGAGACCATTAATAGCATAATAATGGGCATTGATTGTTCAATACTGTCCAAGTGTGAAATAAATCTCTTAATTTCAGAGTCAAAAGAGTATTCCATCAGCTTCCATCTCCTATTTATGGGATAATAATTATTTTCGACATCGCATTATATTATCCTACATAAAACTCCAAATAAATACATAATATCATTTCAACAATGATCCCATCCTGTCTCTGCAATAATTGCGCATAACATATTATTTCCGAACTTCATAAACGTACTGAATTAGGCTGGATTTACAAATTTTATCTCCATTTATATTACCATATTTGGGTAATTCAGAGGATAAGATTTATAGATACCCTTTCCGACACATTTTACTGTTTGTTAAAATGAACATTAAATATCTAACACTCTCATTACTGAAGATAAAAGCACCCAGATAGGTCATATTCATTCTTCCGAACAATTCTCTTCTAAATCAGATAACACAATAAAACCCTTGATACATCAGAGGTTGACGCATCAGGGTTTTCTATTTCCATTCAAATATAGTTCGTGAATTTCTGACCTGAGGTTGATAATCTGGCTTCGAGTCGCATCCTGCACAGTCTAGAGACCATGCTAGCCCATACTCGTTACTTCCCCTTGGACAAAAACACATGCTCCCTGCCAACTTCGACAGTAAATCAATTTTTGCTGCGGTACACAGACAGAGTAGGCGCTATTTGCTGAAATCACCCACAAATGACGTGTATGCGGACTGAGAAGCCGTTAATTGCCGAATATTAGTTAAAATATGTTAATTTCAGGGTGGATAGAGGATCCTGAGTCCGGATAAATCGCCCAACGTTGCTTTTCGTAGAAATAACGGATGTACGGTCCGCAAAAGCGTCGGCATGGTTATCGCACGCGCAAGCAAGCATACAAGCAAAAACCCCCTTGATCCATCAGCATGCTGACACATCAAGAGAGGGTTCATCGCACTAAATCTTATAGGCCTTCATCGCTTTGCGCAGCTCTTTGAAACTCGGTTTTTTGCCGTACATCAGAACGCCGGTGCGATAGATTTTCGCGGACAGCCAGCCCAGTACGAAGATCGAGACGAGCAGGATGGCGATGGAGAGCCATACCTGCCAAGCGGCCGGGTCGGTCGTGCCCATGCGCAGGAACATGATGAACGGCGAGAAGAACGGGATAAACGAGGTTACCGTAATGAGCGGCGACGTCGGGTTCTGGATGCCGAAAATGGCGATGAAATAGCCGGCCATCGTTAGGAAGGTGATCGGCATGATCGCCTGGCCGAGATCCTCGGTGCGGCTGACAATCGAACCCACTGCAGCAAATAAGGTGGCATACAGAAAATAGCCGGCAAGATAGAAGATCAAGGCGTAGACCAGCAGTTTCGGATCAAGATCGGACCAATGAATGTCCAGACTGGCGAAGGCCTGACGATTGTGCGGCATTTTGATGTTGATCACGGCAACCGCCACCAGCACCAAAATCTGAGTAAGTCCGACGATGAACATGCCGATGATCTTGCCGAACATCTGCTTTAGCGGCGACACGCTGGTAACCAGAATCTCCATCACCCGCGAGCTTTTCTCTGCCGTAATCTCCGTTGCGATCAGCTGTCCGGAAACCATGACCGCCATGAACAGCATAATGATCAGCACATAGACCATACCGCTGGCCATCATGATCTGGGCTTGCGATTTGCCTGTATCGCCTGCACCAGCTTTCGTGGAGACCTGCACCTTTTCCAGGGTTACAGGAGACAAAATCTTGGCCAGTTGATCGCCGGAAAGCTTCAGATCTCCGGCCACTTCTGCGACTTTGATTTGCTGAAGCGCGCTTTGCAGCTTGCCGAGCATACTGAACTCCAACGAATTCACTGATTTATAAGTCATGACCGGAAATCCGGAAGCATCATCCGCCCCCTGCTCAAGATATCCGCTGATCGTTCCGGAGGCCAGCTGATCCTTCAGCAGTTTTTCGTCGGCCGCCTGCGAGCCCTGGTCCTTAAAGATGGTAATCATGATATCCTTTTTATCCTGATCTGCAAAATATTGCTGCAATTTCGCGGGAATGCCGCTGCCGTTGTCGATGATTCCTACTTCAGCCGCCTTATCCTTATTAAAAAGCGAAATAAAATAAGGGACATTGGCGCCCAGCGAAATCAGCAGCACGAAAATGATCGAAGTGATCAAGAATGCCCTTGACCTGAATTTGTTGCGGATGGTAAATCCGACGACGGTCCACATGCTGTTCATGCCTGCTCGCCTCCTACCAATTTGATGAAGATTTCGTTCAGCGTCGGTTCCATGATTTCAAAATGCTGAACCGTGGACTGCCGCATCGCGGCTTGCAAAATATCCTGGGCGGCTTCCAAGCGATCGATGCGGATTTCATAGCCGCTCTCATGCCGTTCCACCGATTTGACTCCGTTTATCCCCTCAAGTCCCGATACCGTGCGATCTGTTCGCAGCATCACGCGTTCTTTCGGAAACGTTTGTTTGATTTCTTTAAGATTCCCCTTAAGCACCGTATTCGAACGATGCAGAATGCAGATGTTGCGGCACAGCTCCTCCACATGCTCCATCCGGTGCGTGGAGAAGACGATGCTTGCGCCTTGATCGCGCAGCTCCTTGACCGTGCCCTTCAGCAGCTCCACATTGACGGGGTCGAGTCCGCTGAATGCCTCATCAAGAATGAGAATTCGCGGGTTATGGACAATCGCGGCGATGAACTGGATTTTTTGCTGATTGCCTTTGGAAAGCTCCTCCACTTTCTTGTTGTAATATTCCGGCACCTCGAACCGCTCCAGCCATTGTTTGAGATTGCGGTCGGCCTGCTTCTTGTCCATTCCTTTCAGCTGAGCCAAATATAGAATTTGGTCCTTCACCGCCACTTTCGGATACAGCCCGCGTTCCTCCGGCAAATATCCGAGCTTGCTCATAATATCCTGATTATACGCTTTGCCGTAGTAGGAAATGCTGCCTTCATCCGGATAAATCAGGCCGAGCACCATGCGCATCGTGGTCGTTTTGCCGGCGCCGTTGGCTCCCAGCAGCCCGAAGATTTCCCCTTCGGCCACCTCGAATTCAATTTCGTTGACTGCCGTCATATCCCCGTAACACTTGACCACCTTTTCCAGCTTTAGCGGATTCATCTTTCTGTCTCCCTTCCACTCCAAAAAAAAATCTGCATACGGACATCAATACAGAGTTATTACGTATAATTGGCAAAAAAAGTTCATTGTGTTTGTAAAAAAAATTTTTGAGCATCTCGATTTGGAGGATGCCTGTTCAATTGCGACGCTGCAGCTGATGCAGGATGACAGGACTGCTGCCGGGAAGCTCTTCCCTCTAAATGATGCGTGTGTCGCTTTGCTGCAATTGCCTGATTAATTCCAGATAGTCGCCCGGCAGCCACCGGATGACGTTGACGAAATCTTCCATACAAAAAAGCTGTATAGAAATTAATTCTACACAGCCCGCGAAAAACCTACCAAGCTATTGAATAACCATTTGCGGCGAAATTGCCTGTGCCGATGCGCGGCAACGGAGGCTCATGCGAGGCAGCAGTACCTGCAGATTTGCAGCGCATGCAATCAGATTACTGATTCAATATAGCTTTTATCAGGCCGCTTGTCTCCCCGCCCGGATACATGACATACAGCAGGGTATATACGGTGATTCCGGTCACCGCCGTGGCGAACCAGACAGTGGCGGTAATTCTTCCCAGCTTGCGGTGCTTCATGAAATTTTGCTTGAAAGCCAAAGTGATCGTCACAAGACCGAATGCCGCCGCAGAGGTGGCCAATATAATGTGAAAAATCAGAAAAACCACATAAATCGCTTTAAGTGAATCCGGTCCGCCAAAAAGCGTATTGCCGATAAAGACCGTCTTGGACAAATAAATGAGGAAAAACAACAGGGCGAACGAAGCCCCCCACAGCATGACTGTCTTGTGCTGCTGCTGTTTTTTTTGCAAAATCAATCTCCATCCGACAGCGACGAGAACGGCGCTGATCACGATGCAGGAAGTGCTGAATAAAGGTAAGAGATGTGCCAATGGCATGACTGTAACCTCACTATTCTTTTTATACTCTTATTTAGAATTGCCGGCAAAGCTTAAACGCTCGAAATCGACAGCTTCTTGCGGATTTCCCGCTTGCGGCAATGGATCCACTCCACCGTTTCCGATTTTCTCCCTGCCGTACCAGCGGAAAAAGATAAATGCCAGGATGGATGCATCCATAAATTCCTGCACCAGCTTCATGATCACGCCTCCCAGCTGTTGATCCTGCAAGGTCGGCAGTATCTCGAAAAATTTCGGACCGCCCTGAAACTGGCTGAGGAATTGCGCAGCGTTTCCGGATACACAGTAGCCAAGCGCCTTTGCCCATATATTCGGATCGGAGAACATGGCGTAGAGCGGATGCCCGGCAAAAGTGATCAAAGCGCAAGCTGGCGTCAGCAGCACGCCGGCCATAAAAATATAGGCCATTTTCTTCGGATCGGACAAGTACTCCAG